>JAJTBI010000093.1 GCA_021286935.1 Geobacteraceae bacterium | reverse complement strand
CTGCCGTTAACATTATGCTGCTGCTCCCAGAGACTGATGACCTGCGTCTTGCTCGGCTCTGCAACAGCAGGTTGGGCAGATACTATAACGGCCGTAATGATGCCACATGCTACAATTACAAGTGATCTCATAGTGCCTCCTCCATCTTTCTGTTGAACTTAATCCGATCTACTGGTACTGGCTAATCCGATATCTTTGCAGTGTACCAGATTTTTTCAAAGGTGCTTCTGCGGAAAACGAGGTAGTCATGCAGACCATCCAGCAACAGGCCACAGCAAATCTGGGCAAACTCCGCGAAACCAGACCGCTGGTTCACAACATCACCAATTTTGTGGTGATGAACTTCACTGCCAATATCCTGCTGGCCTGCGGTGCCTCACCGGTCATGGCCCATGCCGAGAATGAGGTAGAAGAGATGGTCGGTTTTGCCAGGGCACTGGTGCTGAACATCGGCACCCTTACCGATGACTGGGTCGATGCCATGGTCAAGGCCGGCAAAAAGGCCACCAGCCTGGGAGTACCAATTATCCTTGATCCGGTGGGTGCCGGAGCCACAACGCTGCGCACCAATGCAGCCAAGCGGATACTGGCCGAGACCAAAGTCAGTGTGGTGCGGGGCAATGCCTCGGAGATCCTGGCCCTGGCCGGTGTCCAGTCCAACACCAAAGGGGTTGATGCCGCTGATTCGGTTGATCAGGCAACAGAACAGGCGATCCGGCTGGCTACAGAATTGAAGGTGCCGGTGGCCATTACCGGGCCGCAGGATCTGGTCACCGATGGCAGTCGAGTAATCCGGATCACCAACGGCCATCCTTTGATGGGGGCGGTTACCGGCACCGGTTGCGGAGCAACCGCCGTGATAGCTGCGTACTGCGGTGTTGATCCTGATCCGGTCACTGCGGCCGCCACTGCCCTGGCCTACTATGGCCTGGCTGGCGAATGGGCTGCTACTGGCGCAGAGGGCCCCGGCACGTTTGTGCCCCGTTTCCTGGACAGCCTTTACAACCTGACTCCGACAGATCTTGAAACACATGTCAAAATCAGCGAATAACAGCTTGTTACTGCATCTGGTTACGGATCGCTCCCTTAGTCTGGGACGCTCTTTGGTGGAGGTGGTGCAGGAGGCGGTGGCTGGCGGAGTAACCTGTGTGCAGTTACGGGAAAAGGACTGCAGCACCCGCCAGTTTCTGCAAGAGGCCGAGCTGCTCAAAAAACTGCTGCGGCCGCTGGGAGTACCGCTGATCATCAATGACCGGGTGGATATTGCCCTGGCGATTGGTGCCGATGGTGTCCATCTTGGCCAGAGCGATATGCCGATCTGCCATGCCCGGCGTCTGCTGGGGCCTGGCTGCCTGATCGGTATTTCTGCAGAGTCACTGGATCATGCGCTTGAGGCAGAACAGCAGGGAGCTGATTATATCGGTATCAGCCCGGTCTTCAGCACCCCCACAAAGACCGATACTGCCCCGGCCCTGGGGCTGGATGGGCTACGCCTGATTCGTGAACGGGTGCAAATTCCGCTGGTGGGTATCGGCGGGATCAATCTTACCAATGCCAGCCAGGTGATCGCTGCCGGTGCCGATGGAGTGGCGGTGGTTTCGGCCATTATGGCGGCGGAATCACCGAGACAGGCTGCAGAGGCGATCAGAAGGGAGTTGGAGTAAAGTCGTTTGGGGCGTACCAGTGGTGCGAGGTTTTCCAGCGCCAAATGAAATAACGTTACCTCTCAAGCGTCATCTTCTTAATTTACATAACCACTCATCCCCCCAAATGGGACATTTCTTCAGCTCACTTTTCCCAAGCCCATCATCAGGGCATCCACTCCGTTGAAGCCAGACAGAGCGCAGGCAAGGCGGTGATCCCTTCTGCTAGGGGCCAGGGGTGCCCTGCACCGTGACAGACTACATAGAGGTGATCCAAGCCAAGTTGCTCACGGGCTGACCGCATGGATGGCGTGACCTTGGGTGAGCGGGTCAGCTTGAATTCAAAACCGATCTTCCGGCCATTCAGCTCAATCAGCAGATCAAGTTCGGCACCGGTATGTACTCCCCAGAAGTAGGCATCATTACGCCGCACCCCGGTGCGCTGCAACACCTCGCAGATCATGGCCCCTTCCCAGGATGCGCCGCACTTGGGGTGGGCCAGCAGCCGGTCCAGCCCCTGTATCCCCAGCAGGCTGTGCAAGACACCAGAATCCGCCACATACACCTTGGGAGCCTTGACCTGACGCTTGCCCAGGTTGGTATGCCACGGCAGTAGCCGAAAGGCCATGTAGGTGCCTTCCAGGATATCAAGCCAGCGGGAAACTGATTTGTCGCTGACACCTAGCGCACGCCCCAGTTCACTGCCGTTCCAGGTCTGGCCGTGGTAATGGGCCAGCATGGTCCAGAAGCGCCGCATGGTAACAGCGGAAAGGTTGATACCCAGTTGCGGCAGATCACGTTCAAGGTAGGTGCGGATAAAGGCTTCATGCCATTCGCGGCTGACCTTGTCACTTCCGGCCAAGAGGGCACGGGGAAAACCGCCCCGCAACCAGTGCCGGTCCAGTGCTGCAGTATCACTTGAATCGGAATCGGCTATGGTTTCATGCAACGCCAGCCCGTCAAGTTCATGAAAGGCCACCCGTCCGGCAAGGGTCTCTGCAGTCTGACGCATCAGTTCTGGCGCTGCGCTTCCTAGCAGCAGAAAACGGGCCGGTGTGTCTTCCCGGTCAGCCAGTACCCGCAGCAGTGGAAACAGGTCAGGTCGGAGTTGGATCTCATCCAGTATCACCAGACCGGTCAGGGGGCGCAGCACAAAGGCGGGATCAGCAAGGCGGGCATGGTCATCTGGGTCTTCCAGATCAAAGTGTCTGACCGGACCCTGCCACTGACTTGCCAGTTGACGGGCAAGGGTGGTTTTGCCAACCTGGCGCGGACCCAGCAGGGCCACAACCGGAAAGTTGGCCAGTCTTTCGGTAAGTTGTTTAAGGTGTGATTGGCGAATTATCATGATGTTAATCTACCATGAAAATTCGAACTTGCAATCCGAATTTTCATGGTAAAAATATGCCGTGCTGATGTTCAATCAGTACAACAACCTATTCCCCCACAACGCCCATGGCCCACTGCAGGTTGACTCGGGCAGACAGATAATCCCGGTTGGCCCGGGCCAGGTTGCTCTGGGCCCGCAGCAGGTTGGTCTGGGCATCATCCACCTCAAGCCGGGTCTTGACTCCGTACTCGAACCCTTTTTCAGCCATCTGCAGCAGGCGCTCCGCCTGTTTGACCGTACCTGACAGGGCGCTAATGGTTTCAGCCGACTCCGTGAGGTTGTAGTGGGCGGTGCGCAGTTCCAGAGTAATGCTGTCCCGCAGTTTCTGCTCCTGCAGCTGGCTGGTGCGCAGGTCACTACGGGCCTGCTGGGTTTTGCCACGGCTGCGCATGCCGTCAAAAAACGGGAAGGTCAGGTAGATACCGGCGTTCCAGGCCGGGCCGTCAGAACGACGGGTAGGGCCGGGATCGGACAGCTCCAGTTGGTGCCAGCCGGCGGTCCCTTTTAGATCCAGCCGTGGTTTGTCATCGGCATTGGCAATGGTGACCAGCTCCTGGTTGATGCCGATCCGCAATTTCTGGTCAGCCAGCTCCGGACGTTTATCCAGTGCAGTCTTGAGTGATTCGTCATACCCCGTTGCATTCTCGGGCCGAGCCTCAATCCTGCCAACCACATCCAGCTCCGGTTGGTCTGCCCCCAGCAGAAAGCGCAGCCGTTCCCGACCCGTGCGGATGCTGTTCTCTGTGCGGATCAGTTCAGGGCGGGCATTTTGCAGCTCCACCTCGGCAGCCAGCAGGTCGTAGTCAGTGGCCACCCCGGCCTCAAACTTGCGCTTGGCCTCGGTGTGGTGGCGCTCTTTCTGGGCTAGATTTTCCTGGGCCAGGCGATGCAGTTCTTTGGCCAGCAGCACGTCGTAAAAGGCGATAGAGACGTCACGGTAGGCAGCCTGACGGAACAGCCGTAACTGCTGGTCAGCGGTCTTGAGCCCCACCTCGGCAGCCTTGAGGGCAGCGTTGATCTTGCCCCAGGTGTACAGCGGCTGGGACAGGGTCAGGTCTACGGTGCGACTGTTCTGCATCTGGGCTGCGCCATAGAGCGCCTTGGTGCTGTCATCCTTGCTGTAACCGAACCCGGCCTGCAGGCCCAGTTGCGGCAGGGCAGCAGCCCGCTCTTCAACATAGCGGCCCTGAACATAGTTGGCGTATTCCTTGGCCTTCTGGATATCCAGGTTCTTGTTGCTAGCGATCTTGAGACAGTCCTCAAGGGTCAGCAGTTGGGGCGCTGCCAGGGCCTGCCCCGCAACCAGCAGCGTTATAAGTACAATCGCAATTCTTAGCACGTTCTTACTCCTTTAATCAGCTCGGCCCGCAGCCAGCCCCGCACGCTGTTGATCAGCCAGATCTCCTCGGCCCGCTGCAGGTCCTGTGGGTACAGTACCTGCTCTTTTATTTTTCCCTGTTCCAGCAGCTCTTGCCGCATCACGCCGGGTAGCAGGCCAGAGGAAAGTGGCGGCGTGACCAGCTTCTCATCCAGCTTCAACACCAGATTGGTGAAGCTGCCTTCGGTCAGTTCTCCGCGGTTATTGCAGAGCAACACTTCGTCAGCAGCCGGATGCTCCTGCCGGGCCTGGTTGTAACGTTCCCGCTGTTCAGTCTTGAGATACAGCAGCAGGTCGTTTGGATCTACCGGGGCTCTGGCTACGGCAATCTTCAACGGCTGCATCTGCTGCAATTCTGATGATTCGATCTGGCAGCTGCCATCCTGCGCCAGCAGCAGCCGGGTCTTGTGCTGGCCGGTTTTGCCGGCGGCATGGGTCAGCAACGCCTGTCTGATCTGCTGTTGGTCGCACCTGTAGCCCAGCCGTGATGCTGACCAGCAGAGCCGGTCAAGGTGCTGTTCAAGCCGGGGATAGCAGCCCTGTTCCAGCGGCAGTGATTCCAGTAATCGGGGGGTAGGAGGACGGGCAAGAAAAGCGGCCTTGTGCAGGCATTCCGCATATTCGCTAGCAGGCCGGGCATCCCAGGTAATGCCACTACCCACCCCCATGCTGATCCGGCTGGTCTGGTGGTTGAGCAGCAGGGTGCGGATGGCAACCGAAAAGGCCATCTCTCCCCCAGGGGCCAGATAGCCGATGGTGCCGCAGTAGATGCCCCGTGGCTGTCCCTCGATTTCGGCAATCAGCTCCATACTGCGCCGTTTGGGGGCGCCGGTGACTGAGCCGCAGGGGAACAGTGCCTGGAACAGCGCCAGCAGACTGGTATCAGGTTTTAGGCTGGCCGTGATGGTCGAGGTCATCTGGTGCACGGTGGGGTAGCTCTCCAGATCGAACAGCGCCGTGGTTTGCACCGTGCCGGTCCGGGCCACCTGTCCCAGGTCATTGCGCAGCAGATCAACAATCATCAGGTTCTCGGCCTGTTCCTTGGCATTCTGGCGGAGCTGTTCTGCCAGCGCCTGATCCTCTGCCGGAAACCTGCCTCGGTGAGTCGTGCCTTTCATGGGGCGAGCGGTGATCCGACCATCCTGCACCGTAAAGAACAGTTCCGGCGAGGCAGAGATGATTGTATGACTGCCGATATCCAGACAGGCGCCAAAGGCTGGTTGCTGGGAGGTTAACAGGCTGGCATAGAGTTGCAGCGGGTCTCCCTGCCACTCCCCTTCCAGCTGAAAGGTGTGGTTGATCTGGTAGGTTTCGCCCTGCTCAATTGCCGTATGAATCCTGCTGATGGCGATTTCGTAGTCGGTCTGGCTGCTTTCCGGCACCAGCTGCGGTGCAGGGCAGATGTTGTCTAGCAGATCAGCTCCGGCCTTGACCTGAACCCGCTGCTGAAACAGGGCAAACCAGACCAGCGGCAGGCCGGGGTGCGGTGCAAGACCGGGCAGGTGCGGGTTCAAAGCGTGGGCTGCCTCATAGGCCATAAAACCCACGGCGTACAGACCTTGCTGGGTGGCTGCCTCGGCCTGCTCCAGCACGCTGACAACCTGATCAGGAGTCTCAGCAATCAGGGTGCTGAGATAACCGCCAAAGCGCCAGGAGACGCTGAACCGGTCAGGGGAGCAGGAGTCCAGCAGTATGGTGGGGGCTACGGTCTGCATCAGGATAATAAAACCTCAAAAGCCATGATAATAGCACGCGGATGACGCGGATCTGGCGGATCAGCACGGGTATAACCTTAAAACAGACTGGCCGCAAAAGAGCACAAAGAAATAAAAGAAAAGCATGTAGTTAAAAACATTCCCCAAAACACCGTGTAAATCAGATTTGAATCGTTAAAATGGTTAAAACTCTTTGTGATCCCTGCGTTCTTTTGCGGCAATTAAAGCAGGTGTAATCCGCGAAAATCCGTTCAATCCGCGTCATCTGCGTGCTATTCGTGTTGCTGTCCCTTCCACTTGCGCTTCAGCCAGACACTGAAATCATCCAGATAGGTATACATCACCGGCACCACGATCAGGGTCAGCACGGATGAGGTAATCAGTCCTCCCACCACGGCGCGGGCCATGGGGGCACGGCCTTCGCCACCGGCGCCTACACCGAAGAAGAGCGGCAGCATGCCGAAGATCATGGCCAGGGTGGTCATGACAATCGGCCGCAGACGGGTACGCCCAGCCTCGATTACTGCTTCGGTCCGTTCCAGGCCGTCCCGTTTTCGCAGGACCTTGGCATAGTCCACCAGCAGGATTGCGTTCTTGGTGACCAGTCCCATCAGCATGATCAGGCCGATCAGGGACATGATGTTGATGGTGTCGCCCGTGATCCGCAGCATGCCTGCCATCCCTACGATGGAGAGTGGCAGCGAGAACATGATGGCCAGCGGTTCAAAGAACGATTCAAATTGGGCTGCCAGGATCAGGTAGACGAACAGCACCGCCAGGATCAGGGATTCACCCATGTAGCCGAATGACTCGGCCATATCCTCGGCCTCGCCGGAAAAGCCGATGCTGTAGCCCGGCTCCATCTTGACCCGCTTGGCCACCGCTTCCACCTGTTTGACAGCCGTGCCGATCGGCAGATCGTCAAGGTTGGCTGAGACCGTAACCAGACGGGAAAGGTCGCGGCGATTGATCTCGGTTGGGGAGGCTGCCACAGCTTCACTGGTGATGCTGGCCAGTGGCACCAGCCGGACTGCACCGTTTGCGTCTGTCACCGATATTTTCAGATCCCGCACCTGGGTCGGATGTTCCCGCAGCTGCCTGGGCAGGCGCACCCGTAGGTCAATTGCGTCGCCATCTTCATCTTCGTAGCTGGTGATCGCTTCGCCACCCACCAGGCGTGACAGGCTGTCCACAATTGCACTGGAGGAGACCCCGGCTGACTGCGCCTTTTCCCGATCGATCTTCAGACGGTAGTCAGGTGTGTCATATTCAAGGGTGGCCGCGATATCCACAATACCGGGGATGGTGTACATCTCTTGCTTGAGCTGGGCCGCGTATTTCTTCAGCAGGACGGTATCATCCCCTTTGATATTGACGTTGAGCGGCTTGGCAGATGAGCCGATCGCCCCCACTTCTTCAATGGAAAAGTTGATCCCGGCAATGCTGCGGAACCGTTCACGGATCAGTTTCTGAATCTCAAACTGCCCCCGCGTGCGCTCTGCCTTTTCCTTCAGTTTGACGTATAGCAGGCCATCCCGTACCGTGCCGCTGTCTCCGGCCCCGATGGTGGCATAGGTATGGCTGATCTCCGGGATTCCTTTAACCTGTTCCAGAATCTGGTGCAGACGGTCTTCTGTCTCTTTTATGCTGGCATCCGGTGCGGTCTGGAAGGAGACCTGGAACTCACTCTTGTCCTCTTTGGACATGAAGGATGATTCAAGGGTGGCCATTACCGCCAGGCCGATTACAAAGGAGATGCCTGCGCTGATCATCACCTTGCCACGATGATTCAAGGCCCAGGCGATTATGCCGCGGTATTTGTCTGCCGTACGGTCAAACCAGTCATTAAACTGCTCAAGCCAGCGTGCGATCCCTTTGCGCTTGCCCCGCATATGGATCGAGGGGTCGTGCCAGCGGGAGGAAAGCATCGGATCCAGGGTAAAGGATACAAACAGCGAGACCAGTACCGCAAAGGAGACCGTGATGCCGAACGGGAAGAAGAAGCGCCCCACGATGCCCCGCATGTAGGCCACCGGAACAAAGACCGCCAGGATCGACATGGTGGTGGCAAAGACCGCCAGCCCGATTTCGGCGGTACCGAAGCGGGAGGCCTCCATATGGTCCTTGCCCAGTTCCAGGTGGCGTACGATGTTTTCCCGCACCACAATGGCATCGTCAATCAGCAGGCCAATGGCCAGGGACAGCGCCATCAGGGTCATCACGTTGAGGGTCATCCCCATGGCGTTCACGACGATAAAGGAGGAGATGACCGAGATCGGCAGGGTCACGCCGGTGATGACGGTGGAACGCCAGGAGTTGATGAATATGAATACGATCAGCACGGTCAGGATGCCGCCCACGATCAGGGTCTCTTCAACATCAGCCAGTGACTGGCGGGTCATGATCGAACCATCCCGCACCAGAGAAATGCTCACCCCCGGCGGCAGCTCGTCCTTGACCTTTGCCATCACCTTTTTGACGTTATCCACCACCTGCACCTGGTTGGCGCCTGACTGCTTGTAGATGTCCAGGCCAATGGCAGGCTGGCCGTTCACCAGGGCCAGTTTGCGATGTTCTTCTGACCCGTCAGTGACCTGAGCCACCTCGCCAAGGGTAATGGGGCGTCCGTTTTTGCGGGTGATCACCATGGTACCGTACTGGTCCGCCCGATCAGGTTTACCCTCAATCCGCAGGGGATATTCAGCCCCGCCTTTGGTGATCCGGCCCAGAGGCGTGTTGATGTTTTCTCCCTTCAGGCCGTTTACCAGGTCATTCACCCCCAGCCCCAGGGAGTCCAGACGGACCGGATCAACCTCGACATTCACCTCGCGCTTGGCGCCGCCCACCAGATCCACCTTGCCCACCCCGGACACGCTCTCAAACCGTTTGCGGATCTTTTTGTCCACCAGGGTGGTCAGATCACGTTGGGATAGTGTGGTGGACTGAATTGCCACGGCTGCTGCAGGCATGGCATTGAAGTCCAGCTTCTGGATGATCGGCTCTTCCGCCTCTTTGGGCAGTTGTCCCCGGATCGCGCTGATCTTGGCCCGCGCCTCCTGAGCCACCTCATTGGTCCGTTCTTCCAGCCGGAATTCGGCCACCACGGTGGAGACCGATTCACGGGAGTAGGAAACCACATGCTTGATACCGGCAATCTGGTTGACCGCCTCCTCAACCCGCTTGGAGACCTCACGCTCCACCGTATCCGGCGAGGCGCCGGGGTATTTGGTGACAATCGAGATGACCGGCATCTCCACATTGGGGAACATCTCCACCGAGAGCCGTTTGTAGGAGAAGAAGCCCAGGGCCACCAGCCCCAGCATCATTACGGTGGCAAAGATGGGACGCTTTATGGACAGGTCTGAGAGGATCACTTGGCTGCTCCGGCTAGTGCGATACGGTCACCATCCCGCAGGGTGAAACCACCTCGCGCCACGTACTTTTCACCTGTTTTCAGTCCCTCTTTGATCTCCACCAGCGTACCGTTTGTACTGCCGGTTGTGACCTTGCGTTGACGAGCCACCTGACCGTCCGCCACAAACAGGGTAGCGGTCTGCTGGCCAGTATCGTAGTTGGCCAATACGCTACGGGGGATCTGAACCACACCGCTCCGTTTGCCGGTTACGATCCTGCCTTTGGCAAACAGGCCGCCTTTCAGCTGTTCAGTCCCGTTTTGCACCTCTGCCACCACTTTCAGGGAGCGGTCAGCCGCGCTCAGCTCCGGGTTGATGAACATGACCTTGCCGCTGAAGGTCTTGCCTGGCAGGGCATCCACGCTAAACTCCAGCGGCTGACCCACCTTGACCCTGGCCGAGTCTGCTGAAGGCACGGTCACCGTCAGGTTCAGAATCCGGTTATCCACCACCCGGAAGATCGGTTTGCCTGCTGCTGCATCACTGGCCAGATCACCCACATTGACATCCCGCAGGGCCACCACGCCGTCCAGCGGCGCGGTTACCAGCCCTTTGGCAAACCGTGCTTTGGTCTGGTGTACCTCTTCTTCAGCCACCCGGATCTGGGCCTTTGATGAATCAAGCCGTGCCCGTGCAGCAGCAGTTTCAGTCCGGCTGTCATCCACCGCCTGCTGGGTTGCCAGACCTGCCTCTTTCAGCTTCAGTGAGCGGGCCTCTTCCCGTTCTGCGCGGGCAAGTGAAACCTGCGACTGGGCCAGTTGTGCCCTGGCAGCCACCACAGCAGCCTCGGCCCGCTTGGTAAGTGCCTCAGCTTCAGCCACATCAATCCGTGCCAAAGGCTGTCCCTTATGTACCCGTACCCACTGGGTCACGTAGACCTCTTTGACCAGGCCGGGGATCTGGGTCTTGACGTCGGCGCTGAACTTCGGCTCCAGCGTACCGGTCACCTCGATCCCTTCAGTCAGCTCGGCAGTTGCGGCGGTTGCCAGTTCAACCGCCATTGGCGGCTTGACCGCAACCTCCTGCTTTTTGTTGCAGCCAGCCAGCAGTGCCAGCGCTGCTAGCATTATGAGTGTTGCCGGAAATCGTTTCATTTTCTGATCCCTTCAAACAAAAGTGCCAAAAGCCGCAGCAGGCCGTCCCGGTCAAGGCGCGGTTTATCGCTGCGACAGAGCTGTTCTTCCATGGTGGCGTTAAGCTGGGCCACGATTGCCCAGGCAGCATCCGACGGGTTAACGGGCTTGAATTCGCCTGAGTTAATCCCTTCGTTTACCAGCTGTTCCATGTCAGCCAGCATGGTGTTAAATGATTCTTCAAAATCAATGTGCGGAGCGCCTTGGGGTGGGCCGTAGAAGATGGCAAAGATCAGGCGTGCCACCGCCAGACGTTCAACAAAAATGTCCAGCAATGCCGTGCAGTAGCCACAAATCCGCTCCCGTACACTGCCTGGTGCTGCCAGGGCCTGCTCTGCCACTTGGTAGAAACTGCCCAGTGCGTCTCCCATCAAGGC
>JAJTBI010000092.1 GCA_021286935.1 Geobacteraceae bacterium | reverse complement strand
CAGATCAGGGTCCACCTGACCGAGGCCAACATGCCGCTGCTGGGTGACCCGCTTTACCCAGACGGGGGCCGCTTCAACAATCTCAAAGACACCCGTCTGAAGGGGATGATCTCCCACCTGGGGCGGCAGGCCCTGCATGCCAGGGTGCTGGGCTTCATACATCCAGTCACAGGGCAGTACCTTGAATTCAGCAGTGAACCGCCGGAAGACTTCAGTGGGATTCTGGCCTATCTGCGGGAGACTGCTGCCGCAAGCACTACTTTTTCTTGACGCTGCAGATTCACGATACTACAAACTCTGTATGGATTTATTAGCCCACCTCAATACACCTCAGCAGCAGGCTGTGCTCCACACTGAAGGCCCGCTGCTGATCCTGGCCGGTGCCGGTTCCGGCAAGACCCGCGTGATCACCCACCGGATCGTGCACCTGATCCGGGAGCATGGCATCCGCCCTTGGAATATCCTGGCGGTGACCTTTACCAACAAGGCTGCCAAAGAGATGGCCGAACGGGTGCAGCATCTGCTCGGCACCCGCGACACTCCCCTGATTGCCACCTTCCACGCCACCTGCGGCCGAATTCTGCGCCAGGACATCCATCAGCTGGGCTACGAGTCATCCTTTGCCATCTATGATGACAAGGATAGCGAACGGCTGCTGAAAGATGTCATCAAAGAGTTGAACCTGGATGACAAGCGCTATCCGGCAAACGGGATAGGTGCGCGGATTGATGACTGCAAGAACCGGGGACTGCTGCCGCAAGAACTGCCTCCGGGGGACCTCTGGAACCAGCAGTTTATCAGGATCTATGCCGTCTACCAGGAACGGCTCAAACGCTGCAATGCCCTTGATTTTGGCGATATGATCCTGCAGACCGTGCGGCTGTTTGAGCAGTTTCCAGATACTTTGTCCCGCTGGCAGGGTCGTTTTCAGTGGCTGCTGGTGGATGAGTATCAGGATACCAACCCGGTGCAGTACCGCCTGATCCGTCTGCTGGCCGGTGAACGTCAGAACCTCTGCGTGGTGGGGGATGATGACCAGTCAATTTACTCCTGGCGCGGGGCAGATATCCGCAATATCCTGGAGTTTGAAAAGGATTTCCCACAAGTCAATGTGATCCGGCTGGAGCAGAACTACCGTTCCACCCCCACCATCCTGCAGGCAGCCGGGGCCGTAGTGGCCAAAAATTTTGGGCGCAAGGCCAAGACGCTCTGGACAGATAACCCGGATGGTGAGCCGATCCGCTGTGAGCGGCTGGAGTCTGACCGGGCCGAGGCCCGTTTTGTATCATCAGAGATCGCCCTGTTGCAGCGTAACGGGCTGCCGTTGTCGGAGATGGCCGCCTTTTACCGCACCAATGCCCAGTCCCGCCTGCTGGAAGAGGCGCTGGCTGCCGAGGGGATTCCGTACCATATCGTGGGCGGTGTCCGGTTCTATGCCCGGCTTGAGATCAAGGATATCCTGGCCTATCTGCGCCTGCTGGAAAATCCGTCAGATGATGTCTCGCTAAAGCGGGTCGTCAATGTGCCGCCCCGTGGGATTGGGGCTGCCACGGTGGAGCGGGTGGCAGAACTGGCCAGACAGGAGCAGCTCACCCTGTTTGAGGCCTTTGAGCGGGCAATAGACTCCAACCTGCTGGGCTCAGGCCCCCGCAGCAAAGTGGCGGCCTTTGTGGAACTGCTGCAGCGTTTCCGTCGTCTGGCTGTCACCGCAACCATGCCAGAGCTGGTTGGAGCCACACTGGAAGAATCCGGCTATCTGGTGCACTTAAAGGAAAGCAGGGATGAAGAGGACAGCGAACGGCTGGAAAACCTGGCCCAGCTGGTCTCGGCAGTGGAGGAGTTCAGCGCTACAAACCCTGAGGCCGGTCTGGCTGATTTTCTGGAACAGGTGGCGTTGGTCTCTGATCTGGAGCGGGGCGAGGCGGACAGACCTTCCGTGACCCTGATGACCCTGCATGCCGCAAAGGGCCTGGAATACAAGGCGGTCTTCATGGTGGGGATGGAAGAACGGCTCTTTCCCCATGTACGCTCACTGGATGACCCGGATGGCATGGAGGAAGAGCGCAGACTCTGCTACGTGGGGATGACCAGGGCGCGGGAACGGCTCTACCTGCTCTATGCCCGGCGCAGGATGATCTTTGGCCAGGAACAGGCCAATCTGCCTTCACGCTTTTTAAAAGAGATTCCGGCAGAGTTGATGGAGCGCAATCATGTTTCCTACAGCCCTGAACCAACTCCGGCAGCGCAACATAAAGGTTCCTTTTCTCCTACTTCCGTCCACAACCTTGCTGCTGTGGCTTCAGCCAGTGCCGAGGTCGAGATGGTGCCGGAGCCGACCGATGACTATGGCAGCGGTATCTATGTGGGGCTCAAGGTGCGTCACAGCAAATTCGGCGTGGGCACCATCCGCAAGATAGAAGGCAAGGGAGATGACCAGAAGGCGATTGTCTGGTTTGCCAGTTGCGGCCCGAAAAAACTGCTGTTGAGATTTGCCGGACTGGAGCGGGCATAGGCCATGGAATCAACACATCTCAACTATGAACTGGTGCTGGAAGCCCAGGACCGCCTGCGCAAACGGGTCCGCCATACAGAGCTGATCAGCTCCAAGCATTTCAGCCAGCAATTGGGCTATCCCCTGCTGCTTAAATGTGAAAACCTGCAGACCACCGGGGCCTTCAAGCTGCGCGGCGCCATGAACTTTATGACTGCCCGTGATCGTTCTGAACTGACCCAGGGGGTTACCGCAGCCTCAGCTGGCAACCATGCCCAGGGGGTGGCCTATGCTGCTGACCTGCTGGGGGTACCGGCCAAGATCTTCATGCCGGAAAGCACACCACCCCAGAAGGTACAGGCCACCCGTGACCTGGGGGCAGAGGTGGTACTGACCGGCGCCAACTTTGATGAATCCTTTGCAGCGGCCCAGGCAGACAGCAACCTGAATGGAACTGTATTTATCCACCCCTTTGATGATCCGCTGGTCATGGCTGGTCAAGGCACCATCGGCCTGGAGATCCTGAAAGACCTGCCGGATGTTGCCAACCTGCTGGTTCCGATTGGTGGTGGCGGCCTGCTGGCCGGCATTGCAATGGCCATCAAGGAACATAACCCTCAGGTGCGGATCATCGGTGTTGAATCTGCTGCAGCCCCCTGTATGTACCGGGCTGTGCATGATAACGCCATTGCTGAAGTTCCGCTGGGCACCACCATTGCCGACGGTATTGCGGTCAAAAAGGCCGGTCAGTTGACCACCCCCATTATCCAGAACCTGGTAGATGATCTGGTGCTGGTGGAAGAAGAAGAGATCGCCCTGGCCATTGTAGCGTTGCTGGAAAAAAGCAAGCTGCTGGTGGAAGGTGCTGGCGCCGTGCCTCTGGCTGCCCTGTTGAATGGTCGTGCAAAAGGGATCCGCGGCAAGACGGTCTGTCTGCTCTCCGGTGGCAACATTGATGTTCGCACCCTGGCACTGGTAGTGGAACGTGGTCTGTTGGCAGCAGGTCGCTACCTGAAGCTAAGGATTGAGATGCAGGATACCCCCGGTGCCCTGGCAAACCTTGCCACAGACCTTGCCTTTACCCGGGCCAACATCCACGACATTACCCATGATCGCCGCACCAAAGGCCTGGTGATGGGCACTACGGCGGTGCAACTGGTGCTGGAAACCCGCGGCCAGGATCATGCCAATCAGGTGTTGGCACTACTTGCAAAGCGCGGCTATTCTGTTACAACAGAGCAGTAGCAACTCTGTTTAGCTAACAAGTGACATGAAGGAAGGTCTTCCATGAACCGTAAAGGTATTATCCTTGCTGGTGGAGCCGGTACCCGTCTGCATCCGGCAACCCTGGCCGTGTCAAAACAGCTGCTGCCGGTGTACGACAAGCCGATGATCTACTATCCCCTCAGTACCCTCATGCTGGCCGGCATCCGCGAGATCCTGATCATCTCAACACCCCAAGACACCCCCCGTTTTGAACAACTACTGGGAGATGGTAGCCAATGGGGACTGGAACTTAGATACGCCGTACAACCCAGCCCTGATGGTCTGGCCCAGGCATTCATTATTGGCGAGCAGTTTATCGGTAGCAGTCCATCGGCCTTGGTACTGGGTGATAACATCTTCTACGGCCATGACTTTAATCAGCTCTTACGTAGTGCCATGCAACGGGAATCCGGTGCTTCGGTCTTTGCCTACCATGTCCATGACCCGGAGCGGTATGGTGTCGTTGCCTTTGACAAGGCAGGAAAGGCAGTTAGCCTTGAAGAGAAGCCCCAAGAGCCAAAATCAAATTTTGCAGTTACCGGTCTTTACTTTTACGACAACAGTGTGGTGAAACGTGCCAAGGAGTTGAAACCATCTCCCCGGGGGGAACTGGAGATTACTGATCTTAATCGGCTCTACCTTGACGAAGGTGCTCTGTCGGTTGAAATTATGGGTCGCGGCTATGCCTGGCTGGATACCGGTACCCATGAAAGCCTGCTGGAAGCAGGGCAGTTCATCGCCACCATTGAAAATCGTCAGGGGCTTAAGGTAGCCTGTCCTGAGGAGATCGCCTGGCGGCAGGGATGGATTGGCGGGGGGCAACTTGAAAAACTGGCGGCACCGCTTGCAAAAAACGGCTATGGACAGTATCTTATGCGGCTGTTGAAGGGTTAGATTTGCTTCTTAAGGATTGCCATTGATGCATACTGATCTGCGTTCACTATTTGCCAGCATACCAGAGCTTGAACTGGCAATTCTGATTGGCAGCCAGGCTTCAGGCACTGCCCAAAATGATAGCGATTGGGATATTGCTATCCAATGGGGACGTGGAATGAGCTTTATGGAGCAACTTGCCATTACTGAACAACTTCGTAAAACAATTTCTGATACCCTTGGTGTGCCGCAGCAATCAATTGATTTAATTGATCTCCCTGTAGCCCGATTTGCCATGCGGGCAGTAGTGGCTGAAGAAGGTGTTGTTTTAAAAGGTGAAGATAGTTTAGTCTGGTATCGTTTTCTGCAGCGAACCTGGCGGGAGCTTGAAGAACAGTACTGGGAGCAACTCTATGCGGCTTGATCTCTATCAGGCAGAAACCGCCTTGATAGCCCAGCAGCAGACCGCCTTGCTGGATGAAGCCAAGGAACGGCTACTTGGTAACGGAAGTCTGTCTCGTCTTGAGCAAAATGGTGTGCTGCATGCTATTCAGGTGCTGGTTGAAAACGCAGTCGGCAAAGTAAAACATCTGCTTAAAACTGCAGAGAAACAGGTGCCACTTTCGGCATATGATAGTTTTATCAGCTTGTCAGATCTTGGATGTATTCAAGAAAGCGACTTGCCAGCCTGGAACGCCGCCATCGGACTTCGCAATCGAATCGTACACGACTATATGAATATTGATATGCAGTGGGTGCTGGAATTAGTGAAAAATGACCAGTACCGATTTGTAACCAATTTTCTTCTTGAAACAATCCCCTGCAAGGAACGTACTCCATGAAAAAAGCTTTGATTACCGGCATCACCGGTCAGGACGGTGCCTACCTGGCTGAACTGCTGCTGGAAAAAGGCTATGAAGTTCACGGTATCAAACGTCGTGCATCGTTGTTCAATACCGACCGAATTGATCATCTCTATCAGGACCCTCATGTCGACAACCGTCGTCTGGTTCTCCACTACGGAGATATGACCGACTCAACCAACCTGATCAGGATTATCCAGGCGGTCCAACCGGACGAAATCTATAACCTGGCAGCCCAGTCCCACGTGGCAGTCTCCTTTGAAACCCCGGAATACACCGCCAATGCTGATGCCATCGGGCCGTTACGGATACTGGAAGCGATCCGGATTTTAGGACTGGAGAAAAAGACTCGTTTTTATCAGGCCTCCACCTCTGAACTGTACGGGCTGGTACAAGAGATTCCCCAGAAGGAAACCACTCCCTTCTACCCTCGCTCCCCCTATGCGGTGGCCAAGCTGTATGCCTACTGGATTACGGTCAACTACCGTGAGGCCTACGGCATCTACGGCTGCAACGGCATTCTCTTCAACCATGAGTCACCACTGAGGGGTGAAACCTTTGTCACCCGCAAGATTACTCGTGCATTAGCCCGCATTAAGCTTGGCTTGCAAGACTGTCTCTATCTTGGTAATCTCGATTCCCTTCGTGACTGGGGCCATGCTAGGGATTATGTGGAAATGCAATGGTTGCTGATGCAGCAAGACCAACCGGAAGACTGGGTGATCGCCACCGGCATCCAGCACAGTGTGCGCGATTTTGTGAATGCCGCCGCTGAAGAACTGGGGATGAAAATTGTCTGGCAAGGTAGCGGTATTGATGAAACTGGCACAGACCAGAGTGGCAAGGTCATCGTCCAGGTCGACCCCCGCTACTTCCGGCCCACCGAGGTAGAAACCCTACTGGGCGATGCCAGCAAGGCCAGGGAAAAACTTGGATGGACGCCAAAGATCAGCTTCAAGGAACTAGTTGCCGAGATGGTGCGTGAAGATCTCAAAACAGCCGAGCGGGACGAACTAGTCAAGAAACATGGCTATCAGGCGTTTGATTACAACGAGTAATAACTATAAAAGACACTCTGAGGTTCATCGATGAAAAATTTTGCCCTGGTTGGCGCTGGTGGCTATATTGCACCGCGCCACATGAAGGCCATTCGTGACACGGGAAACCGTTTGGTAGCAGCCTGCGACCCAGCCGATTCAGTCGGAATTTTGGATAGCTACTCATATGATGTTGCCTTCTTTACCGAGTTTGAGCGTTTCGACAGACATGCGGAAAAACTACGTCGGCAGGGTGATGACAAGCGTATTCATTATGTCAGTATCTGCTCACCCAATTATCTGCATGATGCCCACATCCGCCTTGCTCTGCGTATCGGAGCAGATGCCATCTGTGAAAAGCCATTGGTGCTCAATCCGTGGAATCTTGATGCGTTACTGGAGCTTGAAAAAGAAACAGGGCGCAAGGTCTATAATATCCTTCAGCTCCGAGTGCATCCGGCAATCATCGAACTGCGTGAAAAAGTTCGACAAACGCCGCCTGGCAGTAAATGTGACATTGATCTGACCTACATTACCTCCCGCGGCAGATGGTACTTTACATCCTGGAAAGGGGATAACCAAAAATCAGGCGGGGTAGCCACCAATATAGGGGTGCACTTCTTTGATATGATGATGTGGATTTTCGGAAGTGTGCAACATCACGAAGTACATTTTGCAGACGAACGCAAGATGGCAGGTTATCTTGAACTTGAGAAGGCCAGGGTGCGTTGGTTCCTCTCTGTTGACAAAGAAGACCTGCCTGAAGATGTGCTGGCTGCAAACAAGACCACCTTCCGTTCGCTTACCATGAACGGTGAAGAGTTCGAATTCTCGGAAGGGTTCACAGATCTGCATACTATAGTCTATAAAGAAATCCTTGAAGGCCGGGGCTATGGCATGGAAGACGCCCGTGCCGCAATCAATCTGGTGTACGAACTGAGGAATTCTGTGCCTACAGCAGCACATGGAAATCATGCACATCCTTATGTAGAAAAACTGACTAAGTGCTGAAATGGCCGGGGAGATCATAATGGATTATTTTGTTCATGAGTCGTCGTATGTTGATCAAGGAGCCGAAATTGGCGCCGGTACCAAGATATGGCATTTTTCACATGTGCTTGCAGGTGCAAAAATTGGCGTACGTTGTAGCTTCGGCCAAAATGTATCCGTGGCCGGTGGCACGATCATTGGCAACAATGTCAAGGTACAAAATAACGTCTCCATCTATGAAGGTACAATCATTGAAGATGATGTGTTTCTTGGCCCATCCTGCGTACTCACCAATGTTACCAACCCCCGCTCTCAAGTATTACGTAAAACACTTTATGAAAAAACATTATTGCGCAGAGGTTGCTCTATCGGGGCCAACGCAACGTTGGTCTGCGGCATAACAATAGGCCGCTACGCCTTTGTGGCTGCGGGTGCCGTTGTCGCAAAGGATGTGCCTGATTATGCACTGATGGTCGGAGTGCCAGCACGCCAGAAAGGCTGGATGAGCAGGCATGGACATATCCTTAACCAGACGGATACAGATGGGATTATGATCTGCCCAGAAAGTGGTCTGCGCTATCATAAAACAAATGCTGGTGTGCTATGTTGTCTGGACTTAGACGAAGAAGCACCGTTGCCGCCAGAGCTCTCTATAGGAAAAGAACTTTACGATAACCTCAAAAAACAGGACTAATCATATACATGGGCAACATTCAATTCATAGACCTTGCCAAACAGCAGGTAAGGATTAAACCGGATCTCGACCGCCGCATGCAGGCGGTGTTGAGACATGGTCAGTACATCATGGGGCCGGAGATAAAAGAGCTGGAAGAACGACTTGCTGCGTACAGCGGGGCAAAGCAGTGCGTCGCTCTATCCAGCGGCACTGATGCACTGTTAGTAGCCATGATGGCTTTAGGGATAGGCCTTGGCGATGAAGTTATCACCAGCCCGTTTACTTTTATTGCCACCGGCGAAATGATCGCCCTGCTGGGAGCTACACCGGTGTTTGTCGATATTGACTCGAGCACCTATAATATTGATCCATGCCTGATCGAAGCGGCCATCACGCAAAAAAACCAAGGCAATCATGCCGGTTAGCCTGTATGGCCAATGCGCAGATTTTGATACAATAAACAAAATTGCAGCCAAGCACAATCTGCCGGTGATCGAGTATTGTAATCAGTATGTATTTTGACGAACACAATCCGCCTCATTTTCATGTAAGCTATAATGAGCATAAAGCTGCAATTGCTATAAAGACACTGAACATTTTGGACGGCAGCCTACCAGCCAGAGTCCGGGGGCTTGTGGAAGAGTGGGCAGAGCTTCATCAAGATGAGTTGCATGAAATGTGGAAATCGCACGAGTTCCATAAGATTGCCCCTCTTGTTTAGGAGGTTAACTATGATTGGAATAAAAGAAGCAAAATACCAGGAAGACTACAAAATTTTGCTTAGCTTCAATACCGGTGAAAGCGGTATTGCTGATCTTACAGATCTTCTGCATAAGTACAAAGCAGCAGCACCACTGCTTGATAAGAACGAATTTCAGAAATTCTATCTGGATGAATGGCCAACCCTAGCTTGGTCGTGCGGTTTTGATCTGGCACCGGAAAGTCTGTATGAGCGGGCTACAGGCAAGCAAGTAGAGTGGCTGACGAGTTAACGCAGCTCTTACTTCAAGTAACGTCGTAAGATAACCCATGTAGTAAGGGGTTATAGCCGTCACCCCTAAAGGCTATGTAGTTGAGATTTCATCGGTCTGCATCCGCTTTTCTCGGCGGTTATTAACAAGTTTGGTTTTGCATTCATGGAGGCTATCAGTTGAAAATAGTCACAGTAATTGGAGCACGTCCCCAGTTTATCAAAGCTGCTGCAGTTAGCCGTGCCATCGCCGAGTACAACGCCGCAGCTCAGGACCAGTATCCCTCTATTTACGAAGTGATCATACATACCGGCCAGCACTTTGACGAAAACATGTCTGACATCTTTTTTGATGAGATGCAGATTCCACGCCCTGACTACCATCTGGAGATCAACTCACTCGGTCATGGTGCCATGACCGGGAGAATGCTGGAAAAGATTGAAGAGGTGCTGATTAATGAAAAGCCGGATTGGGTGCTTGTGTATGGTGACACCAACTCAACCCTGGCCGGAGCTCTGGCTGCAAAAAAACTCCACATCAAAGTTGCCCACGTTGAGGCAGGACTCAGAAGCTACAACATGGGGATGCCGGAAGAGATCAACCGGATTTTAACTGACCGAATCAGCGACCTGCTTTTCTGTCCAACAGACACGGCAGTTAAAAATCTTGAACGGGAAGGATTCGGGACCTTTCCCTGCTGCATCATCAAATCCGGTGATGTCATGCAGGATGCAGCACTTTTTTACCGAGAAACGGCTGCTAGGAAAAGCGACATCATCTCTAGGCTTAACCTCTCTGCAAAACCGTTTGCACTCTGCACTATCCATCGTGCGGAAAACACCGATGTGCCAGAACGTTTAGCTACTATAGTGAATGCACTCAACGACATTACCGAAGAAATGGATGTAATTCTTCCAATTCACCCACGAACACGCAAAATAATGGAAGCAAAAATGCTTGATACCAAATGTATCATTATCGATCCGGTTGGATATTTAGACATGATTCAACTGCTTGAGCACACTAGGATTGTGCTGACGGATAGCGGGGGGCTGCAAAAGGAAGCCTTCTTTTTTTGCAAGCCGTGTGTTACCTTGCGTGATGAGACTGAATGGGTCGAACTTGTTGAAGGCGGGCATAACACGTTGGCCGGTGCCAATAAACTTGATATCTGTTCCGCATTTCTGAAAATGCGCTCAGCCTCACCTAATTTTGACAGAAACCTTTATGGAGCTGGACAAGCAGCGAGTAGGATTATAAACGAGCTTTTTAGATTACAATGATTTTCAGTCAATACACACTAAAATAAACAGGTGATTTTTGCATCAAGAACAAACTCTCATAATTGAGGCCGGACGCAGTGAGTTAACTTACTGGAAAGACATTTGGCGCTACAGAGAACTACTTTGGTTTTTATCCTGGCGTGATATTCTTGTAAGATACAAGCAAACGCTAATAGGCATGGCTTGGAGTGTAATCAGACCATTACTGACAATGATTGTTTTTACAATAGTTTTTGGCAAGCTAGCAAAACTGCCATCTGATGGAGTGCCTTATCCAATACTGGTTTATACAGCAATGTTGCCTTGGCAATTTTTTGCAAATGCCCTTAGTGAATGTAGTAGCTCACTTATTACAAACTCAAATTTACTTTCAAAAGTTTATTTTCCACGTCTTATAGTACCAGTTAGTTCTATAATAGTAAGTTTTATAGATTTTATAATTTCATTTTTTATACTTATTATTCTCATGGTTTGGTATCAATTTGTGCCTAATTGGCAAATTCTGATCTTACCAGTATTTCTATTGATTGCCTTTTTGTCAGCTTTTGGATTAGGTATATGGTTGGCTGCTTTAAATGTCACTTATCGTGATTTTAGATATATCGTGCCATTTTTAGTTCAATTTGGACTCTATATATCACCTGTAGGCTTCAGCAGCAATATAGTGC
>JAJTBI010000091.1 GCA_021286935.1 Geobacteraceae bacterium | reverse complement strand
GTACGGTCATCCCCCGCACAAAGTTGGGAACCGTGGTGGCCACCGTGGCACGCAGGTTGGTGCCGAACTGCTCGGCAGCAATGGTCACAAAGATGGCCCAGTAACCGATGCCGAACCCCAGCAGACCGCAGATTCCGTAAAATGCCTCGGCACTGACGCCGCCCGCCATGAAATACACGACAACGGCCACAACAGTGATGATCAGGAACAACAGCACCACCTTCTTGCGGCTCTTCAACAGCTGACTCAGAATACCGCTCAACAGATCTCCTGCCACCAGGCCCAGGTAGCAGTACATCACCGCATTTCCTGCTGATATCGCCCCGGTTACCCCCAGCAGTTTGGCAAACTCTGGTGAAAAGGTAATCAATACCCCCACCACAAACCAGGAAGGCAGTCCGATCAGGATGGCATGCAGAAAACGTCCAAAACGGTCAGCACTGGTAAAGAGCGACAGGAAGTTACCCTTGCTGACCTGCTCCTGCTCTTTCATGCTGCTGAACATGCCGGATTCCACTACTCCCAGACGCAGTGCCAGCAGGCAAAGCCCCAGAATTCCGCCGATAATGAAGGCGTTGCGCCAGTCAAAGCTCTTGGCAATAAAATTGGCCAGAATCGCCCCGGAAACCCCCACCGAGGCCACAATCATGGTGCCATAGCCCCGTACCGACTTATGCAGCACCTCGCTGACCAGCGTGATCCCCGCCCCCAGCTCTCCGGCCAGACCAACTCCGGCGATAAAGCGCAAGACTGCATAGGCGGTAATCGAATCGGCAAAGCCGTTGGCAAGGTTGGCAATGGAGTAAAGGAAGATCGAACCGAACATGATCTTCAACCGTCCCTTGCGGTCCCCCAGCACTCCCCAGAGAATACCACCCAGCAACATGCCGATCATCTGCATATTCAGCAGGAACACCCCCTGATCAACCAGCTCCTTGCCGGATAGCCCCAGCGCCTTCAGGCTGGGCACCCGCACAATACTGAACAGCACCAGGTCATAGATATCCACAAAGTAACCCAATGCAGCAACAATCACCGGCAGACTGAAGATGGCCTGGATTACTCCGGGAGCAGCTTGGGGTGAGGTCTGTTCGGACATGGTTATTTCTCTTTCAGCTGGTGGATTGGGGCTCGGCTGGTTATCAGAAAGGGTGCGGCTTTTATCTGTCGTGCGGTTCCTGCTGTTTAAGCATAAACAGAAAACAGGCCTCTCAGAGCCTGCATTTCATCAGGTGTAACAGGTTGAGACGGCTTGCGCTTTGTTGCTTCATCAGTATCTGTTAGTACTGGTGAGAGCGTTACTTCGTCTGGGATATTGGCTGTTCTGCGCCCTTTTGCACCGTTTGGGGTCTGGCTGTTATTTTGATCAACAATAGACTGTTTTTTCAGCTCTGCATACTGAAGCTCAAGAGGGGAGAGGTATTTGCTCCGTATTGGAAAGCTCATTGCGCGAATCCTTCAGTGGCAAATCCGGCAGAGCATGGTTCCACAATAGTCCCAGGCTCGTCATCGTCTTGAAAGAGACGGAAAATAGCCAGCCTTTCATCAAAAGAAATACCGTGGTAGCTGAACTCTGTATCTGTTAAAATTTGCATACAACTCCCGCTTTTAAAAGGTTTCAGTATTCGTTATCGGCAGTGATTTGGATTTTCTCAAGCTGGAAAAGGTAGGGAGTTGCAGACGAGTTACAAGCGGAGGTCCTATGAATGTGCCGGAATTGCTGCAACTGTCATCAAGCTACTGGAATACCTGTACACTCCATGCCGGGGTCAAGCTGGATATCTTTAGCCATCTGGCAGACAAGCCAATGACCACGGCCAACCTGGCAGAAATTATCGCTGCTGATGAACGTGGCCTTGAAATGCTGCTCCACGGGCTTACTGCCCTGGACCTCTTGCAGAAGGAAGGTGACACCTTCAAATGCACAGAGTTCAGTGCCAGCTATCTTTCAAAAAGCTCTGAGTCCTATATGGGGCATATCATCATGCATCATCACCATCTGGTTGAAGGCTGGAGTCGCCTTGATGAGGCGGTGCTGCGAGGCGGGCCGGTACGGAAAAGTTCATCCCATGGTACAGGCGAAAAGGAGCGGGAGAGCTTTTTGATGGGGATGTTTAACCTTGCCTCTCTGATTGCGCCCCGTATCGCTGCCCAGATAGATTTAAAAGGACGTCACCGCCTACTTGATCTGGCAGGTGGGCCAGGTACCTATGCCATTCACTTCTGTAAAGTGAATCCTGATTTGAAGGCTGTTATCTATGATCTTCCCACAACCCGACCCTTTGCAGAGCAGACCGTGCAGCGTTTTGGGCTTTCTGAGCGAATAGCATTCAGTGCAGGAGATATCCTGAGTGATGACCTTGGTACCGGCTTTGATGTGGTCTGGATTTCACATCTTCTGCATAGTGAAAACCCTGCAAACAGCTCGGCAATTATAGACAAGGCGGTAAAGGCACTAAATCCCGGTGGGCTTTTGCTGACTCAGGAGTTTATCCTGCATGATGACAAGACAGCACCACTTTTCCCAACCCTGTTTTCATTGAACATGCTTATCGGTACACAGTCTGGTCAGGCTTATTCTCAGCAGGAGATTGCTACTATTATGGCTGGTGCGGGACTAACTGACATCAAAAGATTGCCACTTGATTTGCCCAATGGTGCTGGAGTCATGGTGGGGACAGCTGCTAATTGAATATGTACCGTAAAAAACACCGTCAAAAGTTATGGATTTGAGCATGGCAGTGAGGATTGTATAGGGTGTGTATAAATAAAAAAGCCCTGATTTCTTAGGGCTTTGTGGACTAGTTTGGACTAGTCTGGATTATTGAATGGCGGGGGTGTCCTTAGTATTGATTTGTAAGCCACTGTAATAAATACATAAAATTTTGAGTTGCTGCTTAAACGCCGTAAAAAACACCGTAAAAATATGGGCGCTCATGCATTTTGTCAAAAAAGACGGAAAACTAAATTACACATTTGTGCCAACTTTACAACAGATTAACGGTAACGTCATCAAACTTTCCGGCCCTGAAGTAATCAACGAAATTAGACTGATATATCCCCCACAGTTCAACCGCCTCTTCCAGATCGAAATACATTCCGGTTTGACCGCATTCCCCGGCAGAAAAATCCCAGTCCATTCCCTTTACCAGTTCGGCGTATGGACCAGAACCGATATAGGTAAAATCTGTCACATAGATAACCTGGCTGTCGCGGATCATCACCTCAACCGGCCTGTATCCACCTGTTTCAGCAGAATAATCTGAACTCTTAAAACTGATGATGTAATCACCGTTTTCTTTAACTAAGCTGTTCAGAATATCCTCTAAATCCCTGTTTATTGCATATCCAGCCGGACTATTAACTATTTTTAGCATTGATATTCTCCTGCTCCTGTATCCCCTGCACTTTTTCCCAATGGCAGTGAAACTTCCCCGCTTTTTTTTCAATATGAAAGTGTCCGAAATGCCATTCCTTAAAATCAAGCCGCTGGTAGATTTCTTCAAGCATATCTTCAACTGAATCAGAAACCCTGCTTGACTGCAGGAAGTGTTTTCTTTGGCTCTTTGGACAAGTGTGGCTGATTACATAATCAACTTGCCACCCGACACGATCCAGATTCCGGCAGGCATTATCAAAATCCTCTTTTGAAGGAATTTCTTCAGGCCACCAGTCAATCCCTTCCTTCCGGGGAGGGGCATAATCAAACCCGCCCCCCCATGCCAAAGACGGCACCTTAGAGCCAAGTCGATCATGACTGTTTGCACCGCCGAAGGCCAAGAACCGCTTACCCTCAATCTCAAAAACCTCGCCACGCTTCAGGTAGTAAACGTGATCCCTAATTTTGTATGCTTTCCCCCCGAACAGTTCCACAACGGGGAACTCACCACCGAACAGACGGGCAAAGTTTTCATGGTTGCCATCAACCGCCAGCCACAGCACCCGTTGCCGCAACTTCTGATCAAGAAAGAAGTCCTCATTCCGCTTATGCCTTGCATTCGTATGATAATCATGGAACCAAACCCCGCCTAAATCCCCACAGCAAAAGCAAATATCCCCACGCTTTTGAGCAGGCTTAAACCGCGCACTGGAAACGCCATGCAAATCGCCTGTCACCCACAACATCACACATACCCCTTTCGCAGCAGCCTTTCCTTTAGAAACTTCTCCTGCTGGTCTTCCTTCAAAAATGCCCGGTACTGATCCATCGTGAACCGATCATGAGCAATCTCTCGATCATCCAGCCATACCCTGAACTTGACCGGCAAATCATCAATCAGCGGTTTAAAGGGATCAGTTTCAAGCCCCATAAGCTCGTTTTTCGCTGTGTCCCATACCCACGCCACTCCCGGAACATTCGTGGTGTCCAGGCAGACATAATAATCCTTCTGGATCACTTCTTTCCCGGCAGTATGCCCGAACAACTGCTTTATATCTGCCAGACCTATTTCCCGCAGGTGGTCGAACCAGAAAATCCCGCCAGCTTCCTCCGCCCCGCCTCGGCCTTTGCCGATGTCGAACAGAACATTTTTGTTGGCCCGATCATGCAGCCAATTCACCATTTTTGAGTTCAACCAATCTGCAGCCGTAGCCGGATCAGGATTGTCACCAACCATTTTTAAAATCTTTTCCGTCACCCCGGCATGAGTACAAAGCCAACCATCAATCGCCCACGCCGCCTTAAATCTGCTAATATTTGTTTCCAAGAGATGAATATATGGTTTCTCTAGCCCGTACTGGTATCCCGCCGACAACCACGGGGCCTGATCAACATAATTAAGTTCATGGTTTCCCCATAGCAGCACCGCATCACTCCCAAGCAGCAGTTCCAGTGTTTGAAGTTGCCGTTCTTGTGGTTCATAAAAGCTGTCCAGATAATCCCCAAGCGCAACATGCTGTTCTTCCGGTTTATAGGCCAGCCATGCCTTAACCTTTTCCACGTTGCCATGTATGTCACCAACCACGATTGCCATAATTCCCCCAAAATGAAAAAGCCCCCACCTGCGGTAAAATAAAAAACCGAAGGTGGAGGCAATCCGAACCTTGCACAACGCTACTTTGTGTAAAAACATTACACTATTTGTTTGAGCTTTTCAACTGTAGTTTGCTTGGTCTGTAGCTGGCTTGGTCATGTCAAGCGACAGCAGACTTCCTCATCTATTATGCGTTCTGTAATCAGGTTCTTCGTCGAATTGAGTGGGTAGAGGTGGTATGATGTCGGCATTTCCTTTTGGAGGTAGCTTTCATCATGCAACCCGAACAACTCTTTGGTATGGCCCTCGGTATTGTTTCTCCCTGGGAAGTAAAGGAGATTACTTTTTCCAAGGAATCCAACCGTCTTGATATTTACATCGACTTTCAGAAAGGCACTCAGTTTCCTTGTCCGGTTTGCGGTAAGCTGTCACCGGTACACGACACCACTGAAAAGGAATGGCGCCACCTGAACTTCTTTCAATACGAGGCTTACCTGAAAGCACGGGTACCTCGGGTAATCTGTCCTGATAGTGACTGCGGAGTAAAGCAAGTAAGCGTACCCTGGGCACGATCCGGTTCCGGCTTTACGTTGCTCTTTGAAGCACTGGTAATGACCATGGCCCGCGACATGCCGGTTAATGTAATAGCGCGCCTACTCACGGTGAACGACAAGCGACTATGGCGTATCATTACCGCCTATGTTGATGCAGCCAGAAGCCAGGAAGACTTCTCACAAGTCAGTCACATCGGCATTGATGAAACCTCAGTCAGAAAAGGCCATAAATATGTATCCTTCTTCTTCGATCTAGCCAGAAGAAAGCTGCTGTTCGGCACCGAAGGAAAAGACCATGCCACCATCAGTCGGTTTGTCAGTGATCTGCAAACACACGGTGGTAAACCTGAGCAGATAACCGATGCTGCCATTGACATGTCCAAGGCATTCATCAAAGGGATTCAGGAACAGCTTCCCAATGCCGTCATTACCTTTGACAAGTTCCATCTCATCAAGCTGATGAATGATGCGCTTGCCAAAGTCAGGGCTGAGGAGGCCAGAGAGTTCCCGGAGTTTTTGAAAAAGAGCCGTTATCTGTTTCTTAAAAATCCTGAAGACCTGCGGCCTGAAGAACAGGAACGTCTGGACAGTATGATACCGAGCCAGTGTTACAAAAGCATTGAGGCATACATCCACAAGCTTAACCTGCAGAATGTGTACTTTGCACAGAGTAGGGAGGAGGCAACCGGCCTGCTCCATCAGTGGCATAAGCGAGCCGTCTCCAGCGCATTGGCCATCATTCAAAAGATGGCTAAAACAGTCAAAGAACACTGGGATGGCATCTTGAGCCATTTTGACAACCGGCTGACAACTGGTTTCCTTGAAGGGATCAACAGCCTTATCCAGTCAGCAAAGGCAAGGGCTCGGGGGTACCGCAACCCGCAGAACATGATCACAATGGCATACCTGATTGCTGGAAAGCTCAGTTTCAACAGGAAATGCCATCAACCCACTTGAAATGACGAAGAGCCTGTAATCATCAACTTCTAATTCTACTCCATTGTTGCTTCAAGAACAATTCCGCCAGTTATCTGTAAATTAGGGCCTTTCATCTTGATAAATATATCTCCGTCTTGGCATATAATCTCTCTTTTTAACCCAAAGAATCTGACGGTACATCCATTACTCTCATTATCCTGTCGAACGCGTTTTGAAGAAGGGCCAATCCAATCAACCCATTTTACCGTAGCACCTTCAATAACTTTGTCTGGTAACCTGAGTTGGCTTTTAGAGATTTTGATGATGGCACTGAGAAGCTCAAGTTGTTTTAGGCTTAATATATCGGGCTGTAGAGGGATATCGGGTAATTGGTTCCAAAAAAATATGCTGTTTTTTAACTTGCGCCGCATATCTGCAAGAGTAAAATTGTTTCTACAGAACGAAATAGCATTGTTGCCTTCTTTCACAACACCGGGAAGTAGCAACTTTATTTTTTGAGCTGACCGATCTGCCTCAATTGCCTTGATTTCCTCGCGCTGTTTTTCCAGTGCAATTCTTGCCTCGGTATTCAGCCTTTTTTGTTCAGCAGTCTTGATCTCTAGCGCCTTATTGATTTTTTCTGCTGCGGTTTCCAGCATAAGCCTCAATGTGCTGTGCGCACGTAACCCGCGTGGCAGGGAAAACTCTCTCTCAAGTTTTTC
Source organism: Geobacteraceae bacterium (assembly GCA_021286935.1). GTDB lineage: Bacteria > Desulfobacterota > Desulfuromonadia > Geobacterales > Pseudopelobacteraceae > Trichlorobacter. The sequence goes on along the minus strand of JAJTBI010000091.1, from coordinate 4,208 downwards.
TTCAATTACCTTCCGTTGAGCAAAAAAATTTCCCTTTATTTCTGAAATTGAAAACCAGCCCAACGTCATGGTTTTGCTTACTAGCACAAGGTCCCCAGTAAGGTTGCCATTGTGATCATGTTTTCCAGTGAGCACATTAACTTTAAATTTATGGCTTTTATCTGTAGGACCTTTGCCGGCTTTTTTGACCGGAACTAACTCATCTCGCATTATTTTCTTCATGTGTTGCAGAAATGTTTGTAGGTTTTTCGGACTTATATCAAGGCAATATTTACCTCTACTCGTATGATAAAGATGTTTTAATAGATAGAATGTATCTGTTAAAACCCAAGCGTAGCCACATTCAAACTCTACTAATATAGCCTTGGAGCTGTTTGTTGGCTTTATTGGAAAATCAAACGTCTCACTGAAACTTCCCTCAGAAATCTTAATGCTTAGTGTGCAATCACTCATCTGTCTTCCTTGTCATTTAGTGGTATCCCTAATTAGTAGTGTCACAACGTTGACTTGTTGATTTTTTTGTAACTGCCTATCTGTACAGAGATAAATTTACATTATGCCATTTAACGGCTTGAAAATTTTCCGATGATATCGCCATCTTCGCACAGCAACGTGCGAATAAAACGTCCTATGAAAATTAAAGGTAAAGCCCCTGCGCCACTCGTTGATTGCCCTGTTTTGGGGTCTTAGTAAGTTTGCTTCGTTTGATGAAATCAGCCATTTGTGGTCTGCCTTCCACCTCCCTCCTTGCTTGGCTCCAAACATCCTGCGTCCTGGCTCTGGCTGCTGTTTTGGCTTGTTCGACAGCCTGTTTTTGTTGAATTTCAAGAGTTTTAAGTTTGCTTAACTGCTCGGATAGATTGTTAAAGTATTGCAACCACGCAGCATGTTGTTTTCTAGCAACCGGTTGCCAGATTGGCGGGGGAGGTGTGTTTGGTCCCCAGCCCCGTTCTTTGCCGAAGTTCAGTAGTTCAGCCCTACGATTTGGCAGGGCGTCCAGCTGGGAGGCGGCCTGTTGCAGAGCCAATTCAAGGTTTTTTTGATTTGCGTTAAGTTGCTGCAATCTCGTATCTTTTGAAGCTGCAAGCTTGCAGAAATCCGTTACTAAAAGGTCATATTCTTGACGGGTTTTGGGGGCCTGTAGGGCTGTGATTCGGGCCTCTGCCTTGGCTCTGAGTTCGGTATTACGACGCTTTAACTTTTCAATTTCTTTGCTTAAAAACTGCTGGCGACGCCAGTTAATGATTCGGCTGATGATGCCCTGGCGGCGTTTATACTTTCGTTTTGCCTGCCATAATTCAAAGGATAAGCGCTTGATTTCTTCCCTGTTCTCCGTAACTTGCGCCTTGTCCTTTTCATCCTGTATGGGGATAAAAGCTGGTTTTGGGGAAGACGAGACACGTAGCTTGCCAAAATCAGGCACTTTAGGCTCTGGAATGGATGGGCAGGGGGGCAACGGTAAACCAATGCCGTCTTTGGTTAAACAACAGATTAAACTAGCTATTTTATTGACATCCTGATCATCAAACAGCGTGGCGAGCTCGGCAACAGCAGTTGTTGCGGTTGCGGCAACGGCTGCAGCAGGTTCCGGGCAGAGAACAGGACGCTGGATTGGGTTGGCTACCTCCCTGAAGGGGTTTGCCGCCGATGGGGCGGGGGTAGGCTTAACCCGCTGCGTGGTCTGCTGAAGGCGTTTTTCCAATGTTTGCCAGCCATATTGTTTACCAAGCTGGCTGGCCTTGAAAGTTATCCCACCGATCTCAAAGGAAAACCCTGACATTTTATTGGATTGGGATAGGTTAGGTTTAGCAACCACCCCGGCTTCAGCCAGTTTTTTAATAAATTCATTGATGGTTAAGTTACTGCCTTCATAGATGACTTTATCAATGGCCTGCTGCAGGAGGCGACGCGGTGGGATCTTGCCAGTCCGCTGCTGCATGGCCTTCTCAGTTGTCTTCAGGGCTTTCTTATCGGCCTTGTGTTGCGGTCCACAGGTTATGGTAAGCCCATGCATCTGTTCAAGTTCTTGACAAATACGGGTAGCAATCAAATGCTCATTTTTGCCTAAATATAACCTTCCTGACAAACTTACTCGGCTTGCGGCGATATGAACGTGATCATGACCAGTATTTTGATGCCTGACCACTACAAATGGGGTGGTTTGGGTGTCAAACCCCAAGCCTTCAAGATAGTCTGTAACTACTTGATTCCATTGCTGGTCTGTTAACCTGTCGCCCTTTGGCAGGGCAATGGAACCATGCCAGACCGGCTTTTCAATTTCAGATCGAAGGTTTGCAACCTGCTTGAATTCCTGGGCTAAATCTGAGGCGGTGCTGCCGCAAAGGTTGCCGCCAATCAGCTCGGGTTGGGCGGATCGACGAAGGATATAGCGGCACAAGCCGCCGAAATCCTTACCCCTTTTTATTTTGGATTTCACTTTTGTGCCACCAACGCTTGCCTAAATCTGATCAAGGCGATTCTGGTTTCTGACAAATAGCTATGATCATTGCTATTCAATAACTTAGTAAGCTGATTTAAGTTTGCTGCTGCACGCCCCAGTTGTTCCCAAATCTGCTGGTTGACTAGGGGAACGACAACAGGAGGAGTGCCAAGGGCTGCCTTCCTAAGGTAGGCAGCGGGGCAAACCTTACTTAACTCACTGAAACCGTCGATCACCTTCATTTCAGAATCAGAGAGATAAACCGCGATTCTATGTGTCCTTTTCTCTGCAGAAGGTTTGGGTGTTGGACCGCGCTTCCTGCGCGGCGGTGGGGTTGCCGGTGCCTCTGGCAGGGGTTGAAAAATGTCATGAAGGTTATTCATGTTCATGTTGCGGTCTCCAGTTGTTCTATAATTGAAAAACATTCTCGCGCTGTGACAGGTGGTAGCTTGGCGTCTTCTTCTGCCTGCCGTGCAGCCTCCTGCGCGACCTTTACCTGCTTTGCGGCTGCTGCCGCAGCCTTGGCCTCTGCCGTGGCATAGAAACCGGCCCAATCATGTTCCAGCGTGCCTTGAAGGTATGCACAGGGGTTGGTCCGCGCATTTTTTCTAGAATGTTCAATCTGGGCAGCAATAAATTCAGGGGGATGGTTTGCTAGTGCTGCAGCAACTGATGGTGCAGCAGCAGCAGCTTCAGGCCAAGCGACCAGCAAAACTTTGGCCTTTTGAAGAAGATCATTCTGATCCACATCAACAACAGATGTTGTTGGTGGTGTAGTAGTAATCTTATGCTGTAATCTAGTGTTGTAGTTTGTGTTTTTGGGTGGCTGTAACTTGCTGGAAGTGTTTATTAAATATCTCTTAACAGTCCTGCTTTTGGGTTTTATTGATTCCGGTAAAGTTGGAAGCAATAAAACTGCTTTGTCGGAAGCAATAAACCTGCGATTCGGTATTATGTTAATATCATTACTAAAATTAGCTTCTACGAGTTGTTCAAATCGATCTAAATCAAGTGAAAACCACAACTTGCGTGGGATGCCCCTAAACTCCTCTTTTAGCACCCCTATTTTTTTCAACTTCTTGCGCGCTGATGACTGTTCGTCGGGCGTTAAGCCTGTTTCAACCTGCCAATCATCCTGCGTTTTCCAAAACCATCCCGCCTCCGTCTTGTCAGACCAATACAGGGCCTGACCAAAGAAGATGGTGGCAGTCGCCGAGCCAAGAAGAGGCCTCAGCGCAGGGTAATATTGAATCTGACGGACTGAGCGCCTTAGAAAATCGGAGAGTTTCATTTTCTAGTAGCCACCTGCAGCCTGTCCATTCACCCATTCCGTAACCTCTGACAGTCGGTAAAGACTGGTCTTGCCGCCAATTTTAATAGGTGCGGGGAAGTTGTGTTTCCCCTCCCGCAACCATTGATATATTGTGGAAGGGGCAATCCCAATAATCTCAGAGACCTGTTTAATTCGTATGAATTTATCTGTTTGCATCTTTTTAGCTCCTTTCAGCTTTTTGCAGGTTCACCTGAGGCCGGTCTACACCCCCTGTCACGACCCGTCAATATTTTTAATCTATGACAAGCCCAGTGATAACAGTAGCTTAATGCAATGCGAGATAGTATAAATTGCAATCACAAACACTTTTGGGCCGTAAAAATGAAAAGTGGCAGTTTTAGATAAAAACAAAAAATGCAAAAATAATTTTCTACATAAACAAAATTGATGTTCAGATAGTGTTGTTGCGAAAAAAAACAACATCAAAAAAAATGC
>JAJTBI010000090.1 GCA_021286935.1 Geobacteraceae bacterium | reverse complement strand
GGCAATGAGGGGCTTTCCAAATCCATCATCTTCCACCTGGCCAACATCTTTGTGCTGTACAGCGCCGGGGTCTTTCTGGTCAGCGGCCAGACCGACCTGAAACAGTTTCTGAAGATTCCGGCCCTGTATGCCATGATCGCCGGTGTGGCAGCCGCAACCCTGCCGATACCTGCAGCAGTGAAACCAGCCCTCTATTTTGCGGGCAAGTTGACCGATATCCTGGGCTATGGCGCCATACCGCTTTTGATTGTTAACCTGGGTTATTCGATGAGTGATATCAGGCTTGAGACCCTGAAGACCGGCATTGCCGGGGGGATGATACGCTTGATTGGCGGGCCATTGCTGGGGATCGGACTGGTACTGTTCTGGCGCATGATCGGCTGGACACCGGTTGATCCAACCCTTGATCCATTGATCTGGCTGGGCTACCGGACCTCAGAGGCGGTCATCATCCTGAACGCCTCCATGCCAGGTCCGGTCATGGCCTACCTGCTTAACCTGAAATACGACAACTGCCCTGAACAGGCTGCTGCCATGGTGGCGGTGGGCACCCTTGGCGGGATCATCACCATCCCGCTGGTGCTGCAACTGATTAGCACCTTGATCATGAAGGCCGGTTAGTAGATCAAAATATAGCCGTGGGATTCAGCTATCCTGCGCACCTCATCCTTATCGGCAATCCGGTAGGTCTTGCCTTCCAGGGTAAACAGCCAGCCATCACCATCCTCCACCACCGACTCCAGCAGCGCCTCAAATGTTGCGGTTTTAACCATTGTCATTTTCCTTTCTGATGCAGACTGTGCCGCCAGCAGCAGTGACGGCACAGCTCTTTCATCGCATTACGATAGTAGAAATCCCATTATCAGCCAACCCTTTTATGCCTGACTGTTCCCATTGTTTACGCCATACCAGTCCACCTTACGGGTCAGATACATAACCGCTGCCAGAACCACAAACATACCGACACTACCGATCAGCAGGGCGTAATCCTCCTGCTGCAGGATGACATACAGGAAGCCGTACAGAAAGCTCATCAAGCCGCCAATGGTCAGGGTTACCGGAACGGAGCGCAGCACCGCTTTTGCATACAGGCTAACCAGTAATGTTGAAGCGATGCCGGACACCAGATAGGCGACAGCAAAACTGCTGTGTTCTGAGACCGAAAGCAGCAACACGTAGAAAAGGCAGATGGCGCAGCCGATCAGCAGGTACTGGATCGGGTGTACCCTAACCCGGTTAATGACCTCGGTAATAAAAAATGCGGTCAGGGTCAGGATGATGAACAACACCGCATATTTGGCAGAACGCATGCTTTTCTGGTACTCATCCACCGGGTAAAACAGTTTGGTGCCAAAGGCCGATTCCAGCACCTTGTCGTTACCACCGCTCCACTGCTGCGGATAGCTCCGGTTCAGGTGCAGCACCTTCCAGGTTGCGTTAAAGCCTTTGTCATTGATCACCCGCTCATCCGGCAGGAACGGGCCGATAAAGCTGGGGCTTTTCCAGCTTGAGGCAAGCTGGACCGTGGTGGTCTTGCCCAGTGGCAGGAACATGATCTGGCCACTGCCGTTCAGGTTCAGGGAAATCTGAAAATGGTACCGTTTTTTAGCTGCACTGACCGGCACCTTGCTGTTGATGCCGGAGGTCATGATGGATTGCACACCTACGCCAGGATTGATTGGATACTGGCCACCCTCCCAGATCAGCTGGCTGTTTTCTTTCAGGCCACGTAGGTCAGGCAGCCCCACCGAGACCACCGCGCCATCCCAGATCACATCCTTTTCCGGTATCCCCAGTTCAGCCAGACCGCTAGTGGTGAACTCTGCCCCTACCTGTAGCGCGGCATTGTAGACCACCACCTGATAGATGCCGCGATAACGGGAATCCGGCTTGATGGTGCCGTTTATCTGCAACTGCTCCGGCAACAGGTGGGCATGCTCAATGACCATGGAACGCTTACCCTTATCATCAGTAACGTAGCTGCGATAGGGGATGGTCAGCACCGGCCCGGCAATGGTCTGTTCTTTACCCCATTTGCCACCCACATCCGCCACCACCTCTTTTCTGCGCATATCCCGTTCATGAATGATCCCCTTCACCATCTCAACCGGCACCAACAGCGCCAACACCAGCCCTGCAATAACCAGCAACTTGGTCATGGCCGACTGCCCCATACGACTGAACCTGCTTCCTTCGCTCATAGCACACCTCCAACCAGGATTTGTCTCAGCATGGCAGATCAGTTTGCAGCCGGTATGAACATCTTCAGGAGATTTCAGGAAAGTTTGGTGCAGATTTTGTGCAAGGGCACTTGCATCATCCCCATCCCTGGGGTACGGTCTGGATATTATGAGGCACAAGGAGCGGCATGTGGATTCCAGCAAACGGATACTGCTTGTTGATGATGCCCCCAATATCCTGCAGATGGCAGGCTTTGCCCTACAGAAAAGCGGCTACCGGATCATTACTGCCAGGGACGGCAGCGAGGCGCTGACCCTATTCCGTGCAGAGAAACCGGATCTGGTGGTGTTAGATATTATGATGCCGGAATGTGACGGCACGGACCTCTGCCGAATCATCCGCAAGGAATCTGATACACCGTTGATCTTCCTCAGTTCAATGAGCGATGAAATTGACAAGATTGTCGGCCTGGAACTGGGTGCAGACGACTACATCACCAAGCCGTTCAGCCCAAGAGAATTGGTGGCCCGGATCAAGACCGTACTCAGGCGCAGTACTGCTCAAACCAAACCAGTAGAGGGGAAAAAATCTGACTTATTTTGTCAATATGGCAGACTTAAACTAGATTCAGAAAGATTTCAGGTCTTCTGGGACAGTCACGAAATCAGCCTTACCGCAACAGAATTCTGCCTGTTTAAAATCCTGCTTTCCTTTCCCGGCAAGGTGTTCAGCCGCGCTGAACTGGTGGAGCGGACCTATGGCGGCGCCACCTTTGTCAGTGACCGCACCGTGGACAGCCATATCAGACATATCCGGGACAAATTCAAACCTTTTGCTACAGATCTGATCGAGACCCTGCATGGTATAGGTTACAAGCTCTCAGACTGTTGTCAGGACTCTGACCAATGACCTTCCGCCCCAGACTCCGCACCCTGCTGCTGGCCATTAACCTGATCATCCTGCTGTTGCCACTGGGCGGGATCACCATGCTGCGTCTGTATGAAAACGAGCTGGTACGCCAGACCGAATCTGAACTGATCGGCCAGACCGTGTTGCTCTCCTCTGCCTTCAAAGAAGCCTACCGCAAGAGTGCCTCCATCAGAAAAGAGCGCCTGCCTGCTCCGGAGACTGAGGAGGAGGATGAAACTGAAGCCGCCCCGCAACCGATTGATACAACCCTTGCCCCCATAGCGCCGACCCTTGACCTGGCACAAGCCGTCATTCTGCCGCCAGCGCCGGCTCCGACTCAGGCCTCACAACCCGGTGACCCGGCTGCAGTCAATGCCGCCAGAGCCCTGAAACCACTTCTGGCAACCGCACGAAAAAACCTGCTGGCTGGCACACGTATTGTTGACTTCAGGGGCACCATTGTGGCCAGCAGTAGTACCGATGAAGGCCAGTCCCTGAGCGGCTGGAGTGAAGTGGCACGGGCACTGGCAGGAGAAACCACCAGCCAGTTGCGCATCCGCAACTCCAAATGGTCATCTCCGGCCCTGGGCTCTATCAGCCGTGGCGCACGAATCCGCATCTTTGTGGCCCATCCGGTCATCCTTGAAAACCGGATCATCGGCGCAGTGGTCATGTCCCGCACCCCCCTTGAGGTAACCAAAGCGCTGTATTTGATCCGCTTTCACCTGTTGAAGACTGGCTTGGCCATCGGTAGTGTGGCGCTGGCAATCACCCTGTTGCTGGCCTACTACCTGAACAGACCGCTGAAACGGCTGATCAAACAGGCAGAACTGGCCCAAACCGGACATACCTTTACAGCAGCCACAGAATCAGCCGGCATCAGGGAGTTTGACCAGCTCTCAGCCGCTCTAAACCGCATGGCTGGCACCATTGAAGCCCGCTCAGGCTATATCCGCAGCTTTGCCGCAACGGTCTCCCATGAATTTAAGACGCCATTGACTTCGCTACGTGGTGCCATGGAGCTTTTACAGGAACATTATGACGGAATGAGTCAGGAAGAGCGGGAACGTTTCCTGACCATTATTCAACAGGAAACCGGACGGCTGGAACAGTTGGTGGGCAGGCTGTTGGAGCTGGCCCGGGCTGACGCCTGCACCCCTGGCAATGAGCAGGCACCGGTCGTACAACTGCTGGAAGAAACCGCTGCCCAATACCGGGCCAAAGGGCTGAGCATCACACTCTCAGGAGAAAACCTCACAGCAACCGCCTGCATCGCCCCGGATCTGCTTGCCAGCATCTTTGCCAACATCTTTGGTAATAGCCTGATGCACAACGGGCCTGGCACAGAGGTAGTTGTTACTCTACACCAGATTCGTTGTCCCAGAGGCCTGGATCAGGCCGAACTGCTTTTTTCAGATAACGGCAAGGGGATATCAGCGGCAAATGCAGAAAAGGTCTTCAAGCCATTCTTCACCACAGCCAGGGAGCATGGTGGAAGTGGGCTTGGCCTATCTATTATCAGATCACTGCTGGAGGCACATGGCGGATCAGTGGAATTGCAAGAGGTAGAAAAAGGGGCAGCCTTCAGGGTTGTGCTGCCGCTCTGCAGGGGGTGAACGGCAACAGTCAGGTTATTACAGCATCTTCCGCAGAAACTGGCCGGTCCAGGAACGGGTCACCTTTGCCACCTGTTCCGGCGTACCGGCTGCCACCAGTTCGCCCCCCCGGTCGCCACCTTCAGGCCCCAGATCCACAATCCAGTCAGCGGTTTTGATCACATCCAGATTATGTTCAATGATCACGATAGTGTTACCGGTATCCACCAGCCGGTGCAGCACATCCAGCAGCTTGGCAATATCGGCAAAATGCAGGCCGGTGGTCGGTTCGTCCAGGATGTAGATGGTACGTCCGGTGGCGCGGCGTGAGAGCTCTTTGGCCAGCTTGACCCGCTGGGCCTCGCCGCCGGAAAGGGTGGTGGCAGACTGCCCCAGGGTGATATACCCCAGCCCCACCTCCACCAGGGTCTTGAGCTTGTTCTTGATGCGGGGGATCGCCCCCAGGAACTCCAGCGCCTGTTCAACCGTTAGATTCAGTACATCGGCAATGGATTTGCCCTTGTACAGCACCTCCAAGGTCTCACGGTTGTAGCGAGCCCCCTTGCAGACATCACACTGTACATAGACATCCGGCAGAAAGTGCATCTCGATCTTGAGGATACCATCACCGGAACAGGCCTCGCAGCGTCCGCCTTTTACGTTGAAAGAATAGCGGCCCGGCTTGTAGCCCCGCAGCTTGGATTCCGGCAGGTTGGCAAACAGGTCGCGGATATCGCTGAACACGCCGGTGTAGGTGGCCGGGTTACTGCGGGGGGTACGGCCGATGGGGGACTGGTCAATGTTGATGACCTTGTCCAGATGCTCCAGCCCCAGAATATCCTTGACCGCGCCGGCCTTTTCACGGCTGCGGTAGAGCCGCTGGGACAGCACCTTGTGCAGGGTGTCGATGATCAGAGTGGATTTGCCGGAGCCGGAGACGCCGGTGACACAGGTCATCACCCCCAACGGGATCTCCACATCAACCCCTTTCAGGTTGTTCTCCGTGGCCCCTTTGATGGTGATGCTGCGCTCTGCCGTGCGCCGTTTTTTGGGTACCGGAATGGTCAGCTCACCGGACAGGTAGCGTCCGGTCAGGGAGGCAGGATTAGCCATGATCTCTTTGGGGGTGCCCTGGGCAACCACCTCACCGCCATGCACACCTGCGCCAGGCCCCATATCCAGCACATAGTCGGCAGCCAGGATGGTATCTTCGTCATGCTCAACCACCAGCACGGTGTTGCCGATATCCCGCAGATGACGCAGGGTGGTCAGCAGCCGGTCATTGTCCCGCTGGTGCAGGCCGATGGATGGTTCATCCAGGATATACAGCACCCCCACCAGGGAGGAGCCGATCTGGGTTGCCAGCCGGATCCGCTGCCCTTCGCCGCCGGAGAGGGTACCGGAGGTACGGTCAAGGGAGAGGTAGTCCAGACCCACATTGACCAGAAAACCAAGCCGCTCCCTGATCTCTTTCAGAATCCTGCGGGCGATCTCCTGATCCTTATCGGACAGCTGCAGTTGATCAAAGAACTGCTGGCAGTCACGGATTGCCAGGGCCGTCACCTGCTGGATGTTATGCCCTCCCACCAGGATATGCAGCGCCTCCGGCTTCAAGCGGGCGCCGTTGCAGGTGGGGCACGGCATCACGTTCATATAGGGGGCCAGCTCTTCGCGGATCATCTCCGATTCGGTCTCACGGTAGCGTCGTTCCAGATTGGTCAGGACCCCTTCAAACTCCTTCTTGTAGGTGTGGCGTTTGCCCCGGTCATCCTCCCACCAGAACTCAAGCTGTTCACCGCCTGTCCCTTCCAGGATCACCCGCTGCACGGTTTCTGCTAGTTCCTGAAACGGCGTATTCAGGTCAAAACGGTAGGCACGGGACAGGGACTCAAGAATCATCTGGTGAAAGGGGGAGCCCAGCCGTTTTTCCCACGGCGCAATCGCCCCTTCCCGAATGGAAAGCAGCGGATTGGGAATCACCAACTCGGCATCAAAGTACATCCGGGTGCCCAGGCCGGTACAGTCCGGGCAGGCGCCATAGGGGTTGTTGAAGGAGAACATGCGCGGCGCGATCTCGGGATACGATATACCGCACTCGATGCAGGCCAGCTTCTCGGAGAAGATTATCGGCAGCTTTTCCCCCACCACCTCAACCTTAACGATCCCCTCGGCATGGCTCAGGGCGGTCTCCAGCGAGTCGGCCAGACGGCGGCTGATCCCTTCCTTCACCACCAGGCGGTCCACCACAATGTCGATATCGTGTTTTTTCTTTTTATCCAGTTCGATCTCTTCAGCCAGCTCCCGCTGCACACCGTCAATCACGACCCTGGTAAAGCCTTCCTTGCGCAACTGCTGCAGCTCTTTCTTGTACTCACCTTTACGGCCACGGATCATCGGAGCCAGCAACAGCAGCTTGCTCCCTTCCGGCAGGGTCATGATCCGGTCCACCATCTGGGACACGGTCTGGGCCGTGATCGGTTTGCCGCAGCTATGGCAGTGGGGCTGGCCGATCCGGGCAAACAGCAGACGCAGGTAGTCGTAGATCTCAGTGACGGTGCCAACGGTGGAACGGGGATTCTTGGAGGTGGTCTTCTGCTCAATGGAGATGGCCGGTGAGAGCCCTTCAATCGACTCCACATCCGGCTTTTCCATCTGCTCCAGAAACTGACGGGCATAGGCGGAGAGTGATTCCACGTAGCGCCGCTGTCCCTCGGCATAGATGGTGTCAAAGGCCAGAGTGGACTTGCCGGAACCGGACAGACCGGTGATAACCACCAGTTGATCACGGGGGATGGTGACATCAATACATTTGAGATTGTGCTCGTTGGCACCTTTGATGATGATCTGGTCGTGATGCATGGTTTAGAGCCTTATGCCGTTACGCAGCAAAGCCTCAGCTGCTGCAGCCGCAAGGGGTTTGCTGAACAGAAAGCCCTGTATCTCGCGGCAACCGTAGCTTTTCAGCAGTTCAAGCTGATCATGGTCTTCAACCCCTTCGGCAGTTACCTCCATCTTAAGGGTATGGGCCATATCAATAATAATCTTCGCAATGGCACGGTCATCAGGGTTGGTGATAATATCCCGTACAAAAGACCGGTCGATCTTGAGCCTGCCCAAGGGGAAGTTCTTTAGATAGGCCAGGGATGAATAACCGGTGCCAAAGTCATCAATAGACAGACTGCATCCCATACCGGAGAGGGCCTGCAGCAGTTGCTGATTCTCTGCAGCATTGCGCATCAGGATACTCTCGGTCAGCTCCAGCTCCAGCCAACTTGCACCAAGCCCCGTTTCCAGCAGGATTGATGCCACCACCTGATCAAGCTTGGTCCGAAACTGCTTGCCCGACAGATTAACCGCCATGCGGATCGGCGGCAACCCCGCATCCTGCCAGGCCTTGGCCTGACGGCAGGCAGTACGGATCACCCACTCACCAATGGAAAGGATCAGGCCGGTCTCCTCTGCCAGAGGGATAAACTTTTCAGGCGAAATCATGCCCAATTCAGGGTGGCGCCAGCGCAACAGCGCCTCAAACCCGATAATGGAGCGTTCCACTACATCCACCTGGGCTTGATAGAACAGCTCAAATTCGTCCCGTTCCAATGCCCGACGCAACGAGCTTTCCAGTACCATCCGCTCCATCACCTTGACGTTCAGGTCGCTGGAGAAAAACTGGAAGTTGTTGCGATCCATATCCTTGGCCTGGTACATGGCCAGATCCGCATGTTTCAGTAGCGTCTGGACATCGGAACCGTCGGTGGGATACACCGCCACCCCGATACTGGCAGTCAGGTATAGTTCCTGTTCTTCAATCACGAACGGCTCGGAAATGATGGCCAGTATCTTGCTGGCTGCACTGCTGACACCATCTTCACCAGCAACAACACTTAAGATAACGACAAACTCATCCCCACCGACCCTGGCCAGGGTATCGCTTTCCCGGACACAGACCCGCAACCGCTCCGCAACCGTGCGTAACAACTGATCGCCTGCCTTGTGCCCCAGGGACTCGTTAACCCCTTTAAAACGATCCAGATCCAGGAACAGAACCCCGACACTGCCCTGCATCCGTGCGGATTGCACGATGGCCTGTTGCAAACGGTCATGCAACAGGTTGCGGTTGGGCAGGCCGGTTAGAGAATCATAATTGGCAAGGTGATGGATCTCCTGCTCTGCCCTGGTTCTGTCCGTAACATCCAGCAGGGTCCCCACCAAAAGCACGGCGCGGCCATCATGGTCGTATTCAAGCTCTGCCTGGCTGGCCACCACAATCTCATTCCCGCTAGAGGTAGCAATCCGGTACGTCATATCAAGACTGCGACCGGATTCCATGGTGGCACCAAGGGCTTTTCTGACGACTGGAATATCTGAAGGATTTATCTGGTGGTAGAGCCATTCAAGGGAGACCTGCGGGGCGGTAGCCTCATCATACCCCAGGATGGAAAAGAGCTCTGGAGAGAAGTAAAGCTCTTGCGTTTGCAGATTCCACTCCCAGCTGCCGATCCGGGCGATCCGTTGGGCTCGGGACAATCGCAGATCACTCTGGCGCAACGCCTCTTCAGCCAGTTGCAGGCGTTGCTTGACAGCCGCCTCTTCCAGGGCACGGGATACCACCACCGGCAGCCGATCCAGCAGGGCGGTATCTTTGACAATAAAATCACTGGCCCCCTGCTTGATCATCTGCACAGCCAGGTTTGAATCATCGCGTCCCGTAACCACAACAAAAGGGGCCCTGCAGCCCTGGGCATGCATGGCGGCAATAAACGCCTCACCAGTCATATCGGGCAGGGTATAATCCAATAACAGCAGACTGGCCGGATGGTTGGCAAGCCAGGCCAGGGCAATAGCACCGCTGGATGCCGTATGACACTGGTATCCCTCTTCACGCAGGGTACCGGCAACCAGTTCACCAAACGGGAGATTATCCTCAACAACCAGGATAATAGCGCTGGTTATGTGGCTATCCGAATCAGGCATTTTCTCTCTTTTTCAGACACCAGCCATCCTTGTTGACCTGCGGGGTGCGAGCTATGGCAAGGGAATCCGGCGGTACATCCTGAGTAACGGTAGTACCAGCCGCGATCAAGGCATTGGCCCCCACCGTCACCGGTGCCACCAGCTGCACATCGCTGCCCACAAAAACACCATCACCAATCACGGTCTTGTGCTTGCGCTTGCCATCATAATTGCAGGTAATGGTACCACAGCCAATGTTGACTTCACTGCCAATTTCGGCATCCCCCAGGTACGTCAGGTGAGAGGCCTTTGAGCCAACCCCCATCACCACCTTTTTGGTCTCTACAAAGTTGCCGATCTTGACCTGGGCCTGCAACACCGTTCCGGGCCGCAGATGGGCCATCGGGCCGATGGCAACATCCTCGGAGACCTGTGACTCAGCCAGCACGCTGCCTGCCTTGAGATGCACCCGGTCACCGACATTGCAGTCGGTTACCAAGACATTGCTCTCAAGCTCACAGCCGGAGCCGATGGTGGTCCTGCCCCGCAGGACACAGCCGGGCCAGATAATGGTATCATTACCCACCTGCACACCGGCATCAATATAGGTTTGCTCAGGATCAACCAGGGTTACCCCGGACAGCATCAGCTGCAGATTGATCCGCTGGCGCAATATTCTAGCGGCATGGGCCAGTTGCACCCGGTCATTGACTCCCATGATCTCATCAGCATCATCGGCAACAACTGCAGTACAACCGGCATGCTCTGCCACGGCAATCCCCACCAGGTCGGTCAGATAGTATTCGTTCTGGGCATTCTCACTGCCCAGGCGCCCGATATGGGCCCGCAGGAAGGCCAGGTCCATGCAGTAGATGCCGCTATTCACCTCATCAATCGCCTGTTCCTCTGGGCTGGCATCTTTTTGTTCAACAATCCGGCGCACCCGGCCTTCGCTGTCCCTGACAATCCTGCCGTAGCCAAACGGTTTATCCAGCCTGGCAGTCAGCACCGTCACCGCCGCGCCTGATCCGGCATGCTCGGTAGCCAGACGCTGGAGGGTGGCCCCGGTCAAGAGAGGGGTATCGCCACAGAGGATTAAAACAGACCCGGTCAGGCCATCCAACTGAGACAACGAGCAGGAGACCGCATGTCCGGTACCCAGCTGTTCTTCCTGCAGGGCGATCCTGATCCCGGCGTCAGTCGAGAAACATTCCCGCACCTGATCCGCCTGATGACCGGCAACGACTACAATCTGTGCAGCTCCGGCCTCCCGTGCGGCGGCCAACGGCCAGCCCAGCATCGGCCTGCCAGCCAGCTCGTGCAGCACCTTAACCAGACCTGATTTCATACGGGTTCCCTTGCCTGCTGCAAGTATCAACGCTGCGCTTACTGACATAGACGCACTCCAAGTTGAGGTTTATCTATGTTTTATAGCCGCCAGTACTGGCAGCGTCAAGGTCTTATCGGCATAATTATCGCCATAATTACTTTACAGCACTATCATTTGACCCTATAGTTTTCAGGCTGAAAACTACCGCTATACAAAGAGACTTATGGGAATCGCCGAAGACCTGCTCATACTTGAAACCCGCCTGAAAGAGCTGATCACCAGCTATGAGCAGTACTTTATCGGACTGGAAAAGCGGGAACCGCTCAAACTGGCAGAAGAAGTGGAAAAACTGGTGCGCCGTTATGCCGGCACCCCGATCAATAACACCATGTACAAACATCGCTATAATAATCTGGTGGCGCGACTCAACACCTACCGCCAGCAATGGACCAGAAT
>JAJTBI010000089.1 GCA_021286935.1 Geobacteraceae bacterium | reverse complement strand
ATTATGGTTGGTACCGGCCTTGCCGGTGGTGCTGCAGCTGCTTCTCTGGGCGAGCTTGGCTATAACGTAATGGCATTCTGCTATCAGGACAGCCCACGCCGTGCCCACTCCATTGCGGCACAAGGTGGTATTAACGCTGCTAAAGCCTATCCAAATGACGGTGACTCCATCTATCGTCTGTTCTATGACACCATCAAGGGTGGCGACTTCCGTGCCCGTGAGGCAGATGTTTGGCGTCTGGCACAGGTGTCCAACAATATCATTGACCAGTGTGTGGCTCAGGGCGTTCCGTTTGCCCGTGACTACGCAGGCTACCTGGATAACCGTTCATTCGGTGGCGCCCAGGTTTCCCGTACCTTCTATGCCCGTGGTCAGACTGGTCAGCAGCTGCTGCTGGGTGCCTACTCTGCACTGGCCCGCCAGATCAAGGCCGGTACCGTGAAGATGTACGCCCGTCGTGAAATGCTGGATCTGGTTGTGGTTGACGGTGTTGCCCGCGGTATCACCTGCCGTAACTTGGTAACCGGCGAGCTTGAGTCCTACGCCGCTGATGCCGTCTGTCTGGCTACCGGTGGTTATGTAAACGTGTTCTACCTCTCCACTAACGCCATGGGCTGCTCGGTAACTGCACAGTGGGTTGCTCACAAGAAGGGCGCTTACTTTGCAAACCCCTGTTATACCCAGATTCACCCGACCTGTATCCCACAGGCTGGGGACTATCAGTCCAAACTGACCCTGATGTCCGAATCTCTGCGGAACGACGGTCGTTGCTGGGCTCCCAAGAAGAAAGAGGATTGCGGCAAGCATCCCAACGAGATTCCTGAAGAGGATCGTGACTACTATCTGGAGCGCAAGTATCCTTCCTTCGGTAACCTGGCTCCCCGTGATATCGCCTCCCGTGCTGCAAAAGAGCAGTGTGATGATGCCCGTGGTGTTGGACCTGGTGGCCGCGGTGTGTACCTTGACTTCTCCACCGCCATCAAGCGCGTTGGTGCAGACAAGATCAAGGAGCGTTACGGCAACCTGTTCGAGATGTATGAAAAGATTACTGACGAAGATGCATACAAGCGTCCGATGCGTATGTACCCGGCTCCTCACTACTCCATGGGTGGTCTGTGGGTTGACTACAACCTGATGAGCAACATCCCTGGTCTGTTCGTACTGGGTGAGGCCAACTTCTCGGTACACGGTGCAAACCGCCTGGGTGCTTCCGCTCTGATGCAGGGTCTGGCTGATGGCTACTTTGTTATCCCATACACCATCGGTGGCTACCTGGCTTCCATCAAGCCCTACGGCACTGACACCAACCTGGCTGAGTTCAAGGCATCCATTGACGCTGTCAAGGCCAAGAACGACAAGCTGCTGTCAGTAAACGGCAAAGAGACTGTTACCCATTACATGCGTGAACTTGGTCACCTTATGTGGGAAAACTGCGGTATGGCACGTTCCAAGGATTCCCTTGAGACAAACCTCAAGAAGATCCCGGCTCTGCGCGATGAATTCTGGCAGAACGTCAAGGTTTCCGGCACCGGTGCCGAGTTCAACCAGGATCTCGAGAACGCCAGCCGTACTGCTGACTTCTTCGAGTTTGCCGAGCTTATGTGCCGTGACGCACTGCACCGTGAAGAGTCCTGCGGTGGTCACTTCCGTACTGAGCACCAGTATGATGACGGTGAAGCTATGCGTGACGACTCCAACTTCTGCTATGTCGGCGCCTGGGAGTTCAAAGGTATCAACAATGAGCCTGAGCTGCACAAGGAGCCCCTCAAATTCGAGAACGTACATCTCGCTGTAAGGAGCTACAAATAATGAGCGCACACAATGATCATCACAACACCATGACCATCAACCTGGTCGTGTGGCGCCAGAAAAATGCCAACGATACAGGTAAGTTTGAGAACTATACCGTTAAAGGGATCACTGAGCACCACTCCTTCCTGGAGATGCTCGACGTCCTGAATGAAGATCTGATCAAGGCCGGTAAGCAGCCTGTTGCCTTTGACCATGACTGCCGCGAAGGTATCTGCGGTATGTGCTCACAGGTCATCAACGGCATGCCCCACGGCGGTCAGGAGCGTACAACGGTTTGTCAGCTGCATATGCGGAAGTTCCATGATGGCGATACCATCTATATCGAGCCGTGGCGTGCCCGCGCATTCCCGATCGTGAAGGACCTGGTGGTTGACCGTGAAGCTCTGGATAAAATCATCCAGGCTGGTGGCTACACTTCCTGCCACACCGGCGGTGTTGCTGACGGTAACACTATCCTGATTTCTAAACCTGTGGCCGATGAGGCTATGGACGCTGCCGAGTGTATCGGTTGTGGTGCCTGCGTTGCTGGCTGTCCCAACGGTGCAGCCATGCTGTTCACCGGCGCCAAGGTTTCTCAGCTGGCTCTGCTGCCACAAGGCAAGACTGAAGCAAAAGCCCGCGTTAAGAACATGGTTCAGGCCATGAAAGACTGTGGTTTTGGTAACTGTACTAACCACTATGAGTGCATGGCTGCCTGTCCGAAGGGGATTAACGTCAAGTTTATTGCCCGGATGAACAGGGAGTATATGAAGGCTCAATTCTAATTGTGTTTGATGTATGATGGAGTAATGGGGCGATCGGAAACGGTCGCCCTGCTTTTTTATGGATTTGAACCTTGTCAGACTGCATATCTCCCTTGCACCGCAGGCGGTGCAGGATATTATGCCTCTTCTTTGCGGCAAAGGTGCAGGCTTTGAAGAAGCTTTGCGTTCGGTCTGCTGTGTACAGAATAATCAATCCTGTCAGATCTGTTCAATAGCTTGCAACTGTGTTGTTCCCTCTTTAATTTCCAGGCAGCTTTCGCACGATCCAGCACTGGTACGCAGGTATCAAAAACCAGGTCTTCCTTTTGTTTTCTATGCGCTTTCAGACATTGACTACCACGATGGCTTATTGGGGTTAAACTTGCTGGGGAGTGCCTGTGGTCATCTGTCTTTATTTCTTAAATCTTTGAACAGACTTACTGCCAAAGAGGCCTGTTTTCGTTTAACTGCCTTTGATTATCAGGATGTTGCTGTTCAGCTCGATCAGGTTCGTCCAGAGACGGCAGATAATCTTCCGGTATTGGCAGCTGCTGATCTGCTTACAGTGTACAGCCACCGTTTCAGTTGTTGTAAAAAGATACGACTTGATTTAGTGACACCGCTGCGTTTAATACGTGATGGTCGAGAGTTAAACCGTTTAGATCCACAGCATTTCATTCGGTCCTTGTTACGTCGTATCTCATCACTTGCGGTCTATTATGGTGGTGGTGTTGATCAGGAATATTTTAGATACCTGGTGCAATCTGCTGCATCAGTCTCACTGGTCCGTCAGTTACCGTCAAAAACTGCCGGTGTTTTGCAGAGGGGGATTACCGGAAGTTATGAGCTTGCAGGACCATTTGAAGAACTTGGGCCGTTTTTAACATTGGGTGAACAGCTACATCTTGGTAAGGGAGCTGCCTTTGGCATGGGGGCTTTTGCAGTAGAGGCTTTGGAGTAAAGGTCCCTTGCTGCCTGATGAGACACACGCAGGATCTGTAATCCTCTGTGGGTTGACTTCATATCTTAGAGATTGTATTTTGTCTAAATTTATTATGATAGGTATTTTATTTGTCTTTATCTGGTTATAGCGCACTGACCGTTGATGTAGAAGACTGGTACCACGTCTGTGGTATTGACCAGCCGGTGGTACCTGATCGCTGTACCTGGCGGGTGGCACACAATATTAAAGGTATATTGACGCTGCTTGAGCAGCATCAGTGCAAGGCAACCTTTTTTATGCTGGGTTCTGTGGCTGAAGCGATGCCAGAGTTGGCCCCCATGATCGTTGAAAAGGGCCATGAGATCGCCTCCCATGGCTATTCCCATACGCTGCTGACAGATATGACGAAACAGCAGTTCCTTGATGAGCTGCTACGTACTGAACAAGTCTTGATTGACCAGACAGGAATCCGCCCGGTTGGCTACCGCGCACCGCAATGGTCGGTGTCAGATAAAACACCCTGGGTTGATCCGCTATTAGTTGAGCATAGGTATCTCTACGACTCAAGCCGTAATCCGTTGCCTTTTGTTGGTGATCCGTCTGCACCACGTTATCCGTACCGGATTGATACGCTCAGCGGTTCACTCTGGGAGGTTCCGCCTCTGGTAACGAAGACAAGTCTTGTTTCTCTTCCAACAGGCGGTGGCTGGGGGTTCAGGCTGTTTCCACTTGGTTTGATAGCAGCAACCATCAAGGCGTATCTGCGGGATGAGGCCCCGGCTGTGTTGTATCTGCATCCGCGAGAGATTGATCCAGAAGGGCCGCGGTTGCAGCTACCTGTGTTAAAGCGTTTTCTGGCTTATGGAACCCGTACGGATGCCACCGTTCGTCTGTCAGAGCTGCTGCAGCGTTTTCGTTTTCTGACCCTTCAAGAGATGGTTACCACATGGCAGCCTGCATCCTGATACCGGCTTATAATGCCGCAGTAACACTGCGAGCGGTGCTGCAGGAGTGTCTGGCTTTTGATATGCCGCTGGTGGTGGTGGATGATGGCTCCACTGACGGAACGGCCCAGACGGTGGATGATTTACCGGTAACCCTGTTGTCCCATACAACCAATCGAGGTAAGGGGGCGGCTCTCAAGACCGGTTTCGATTGGGCCATGCAGCATCGGTATGATGGTGTTGTGACACTGGATGCCGATGGTCAGCATGATCCTACAGCTATTCCACAGTTGCTTGCTGAAGTTGACAAAAAAGGTTATGATTGTCTTCTGGCTTCCCGGCACAGCCAGTTTGAAGAGATGGCAGGACTCCGTAAAGTCTGGAACCGTTTTGGCGTCTGGTGCATACGTAAAAGGACCGGTTTTGAGATTACGGACAGCCAATCCGGTTTTCGCTATTACCGTGCAAGCCTGTTACGTGCGGTAAAGCTTGAAAAAAATGGCTATGATCTGGAGATGGAGCTGCTGGTAAAAGGGTGGAAAGCCGGTTTTAAGATCGGATCACTGGCGGTGCCGGCCAGGGTAGCAGATGGTCGGGCCACCAGCCATTACCGTCCGGTGCAGGATACCTGGAATATCTGTATGACGTTTCTGAAATACATGTAGAGAGGCGGCCTATGCTGCAATCTTTAAAAACATATACCCGTGACAAGGTGGTTTCCTACCTGTTGAACATGGCTACCAGTTCTTCAGATGAAACCCTGATAAAAATGACTCATCTGATGGAAATGATCCCCAAGAAGGATTACTACAAAGATCGTATCCGCTGGATCCGTAATCTTGTACAGCAGAAGCATCCATCCATCGAATTTCCCCGCAGGATTTTGAAAGAGCTGCACCCGAATCAGCGTGATAAATGGATTACCAATCTGGCAATCA
The DNA here is from genome assembly GCA_021286935.1 of Geobacteraceae bacterium. Taxonomy (GTDB): domain Bacteria; phylum Desulfobacterota; class Desulfuromonadia; order Geobacterales; family Pseudopelobacteraceae; genus Trichlorobacter. The sequence goes on along the minus strand of JAJTBI010000089.1, from coordinate 6,126 downwards.
ATCATCTGCTTTCCGGCACCAACAAACGTAAGGAATGGGCCGACGCAAACGGATTCTATCCGCCTTCCACGGTCGTAATTTCAGTTACCATGCGTTGTAATCTGTCCTGCTATGGCTGTTATGCCGGTGATTATAACAAGTCACTGGAATTAACCCTTGATGAGATTGATGGCGTGCTCACCCAGATGAAGGAGATGGGGATCTATTTTGCCGTGATCTCCGGTGGTGAACCGTTCTTCATGCAGGGGATCTTTGAGCTGTTTGAAAAACATAGCGACATGGCCTTTCTGGTCTTTACCCATGGTGGACTGATTGATGAAGCCCTGGTGCAGCGTTTGATTGCAGTAGGTAACGTCATGCCGGCCTTTTCTCTGGAAGGGTATGAACAGGAAACCGATGAACGGCGGGGCGCCGGACATTTCAAGAAGGTGATGAACGCCATGCGCCTTTTGCGCGAGAATGGTCTTTCCTTCTGCGGTTCCTTTACCCACTCCAGAAAAAATACTGATATCATCACTGATCCATCCTATATTGATTTTCTGCTGGAACAGGGAGTGTTTGCCCTTTGGCTTTTCTCCTATGTGCCGGTGGGACGGGAACCTGATCCGGCGCTGATGCCGTCGCCAGAACAGCGTGATCAGCTGCGGCGGGCAACCATTCAGTTCCGGGCTACCAAGCCGATGCTTTTTGTTGACTTCTGGAACGACGGTCCGATGATTTCCGGCTGTCTGGCGGCCGGGCGGAAGTATCTGCACATCAATGCCAGTGGTGATATTGAACCCTGCGTCTTTTGTCACTTTGCCGTGGATAATATCCGGCGCACCAGTCTGAAGGATGCTCTGGGGTCACCACTGTTCCGGAAAATCCGCGAAAAACAGGGAGAACATGAAAACCTGTTGCGCCCCTGTATGTTGATAGACCATCCGGAAAATGGTCGTGAATTTTTTGAGAGTGAAGGCGCTTATCCCACCCATGCCGGAGCAGAGGAGATCTTTACCGGGCTGGCAGAGCAAATGGATCAGTATTCCCGCAACTACGGTGAGATAGCTGATCAGGTGTGGGAAGAGGAGTTCAGGGAGCATCCGGCTTACAATAAAAAAAATGGAATCTGTAACGGATAATGGCGCTGTATAGCAACCTGAATCTGTTCTTTATACATCTGTTTACCCGTCTGGTGCCCCGTTGGCTACATGCCCCCTTTGCCCTGTTCTGGGGTAGCTTGTTTTACCTGCTGCTGGCTGACAAACGGCGTGGTATACGGGCGAATCTGCGCGTGGTTACCGGACAACAGGATGTTGAAACCCTTGTGCTTTCTACATTCTACAAATTTTCACGCAACTGGTGCGATGTTATGCTGATGATCCGGTTGCGTGGCAGTCGTTTACAGGCGCTGATCGGTCAGCGTAGTTCAGGACATCCACTTGAGGATGCACTTGCCAAGGGTAGTGGCGCGATCCTGATCTCCCCTCACTTCGGTAACTGGGAGCTGGGAGGACTCGGGCTGGCTGATCTGGGCTACAAGCTGAATGTCATGACTTTTCGGGAGCCGGATGAAAAGGTTAACCAGCAGCGGGAACAGGTGCGCACAGAGCGGGGGACCGGGGTGATCTATGTTGATCGCCATGACACCTCACCGTTGGCGGTGATCGAGGCGGTTAATGCCCTGCGGCGGAATGAGATTATCTGTCTGATCGGTGACCGTGACGGTTCCTCCAACACGGTTCAGCTTGATTTTTTTGGTCAGCCAACGGATATTCCTGTTGGTGCTGCCTATCTTGCCATGGCCACCGGTGCGCCGGTATTGCCGGTGTTTGTCCCGCTTATGCCTGATGGCCGCTATGCCACCCTCATGGATGAGCCAATCTTCTTTCAGAGCAGCCACGGTCACCATCGTCAATCAATCAGATCTGGCATGGAACGGCTGGTGTCAGTTTTTGAGCGGTATATCCGGCAGTATCCTGATCAGTGGTATAATTTTTTTGAATTTTGGGCTGATATTTCCCGTAAGAAAAGGATAGCAGATGAGTGATGAGCTGATTCCCAAAGTAAAACAGATGATTATTGATGCCCTGCGGATTGACGGGATGGAAGCTGATGAGATCGACAGTGATGCTCCTTTGTTTGGCGAAGGGTTAGGGCTTGACTCCATAGATGCGTTGCAGCTGGTTGTTGCCATGGAGAAGGATTTTGGCGTTGTGGTGCCTGATGCTGCAACCGGTACCAAGGTGTTTGCCTCGGTGCGGGCTATGGCCGGTTACATTGCTGAAAACCAGAAGTAATTGATTCAGGCGCTCTGATGAAAGTTCTCTTCCTCTCTCCTGGTTGGCCCAAAGGCCGGTTGTGGGGAGAACTGGGCTTTAAATTTCCCACCCTGTCACTGGCATCCCTGGCTGCGGTTACTCCGCAGGAATGGGATGTCAGCTTTCACGACGATGCCATCCGTGCAACCAACTTTGACACTGATGCCGATCTGATCGCTCTGACCGCCATGACCGCCCAGGCAACCCGCGCCTATCAACTGGCCGATGCCTTCCGCAGTCGCGGCAAGACGGTGGTGATGGGTGGTTTTCATGCCAGTAACCTGCCGGATGAAGCACTGCAACATGTGGACAGTGTGGTGGTAGGTGAGGGGGAACTGGCTTGGCCGCAACTGCTGGCCGATTTTCAGGCCGGTCGCCTGCAACCGGTCTACCGTGCTGAAGGATTGATTGACACAGCTCTGATTCCTACAGCCCGGCGGGAGATCTTCAAAGGTTCCGGTCATCTCTTTACCAACACCATTCAGACCACCCGTGGTTGCCCCTTTGACTGCGAGTTCTGTTCGGTTACCGCCTTTTATGGCCGCAAGTACCGTAAGCGGCCGGTAGAACAGGTGCTGACAGAACTGCAGGAACTGCGCAAGGCCAACTCCTTTGTCTTTTTTGTAGATGACAATATTGTGGCGGACCGGCGTTATTCCTTGCCGCTTTTTGAGGGGATGAAGGGGATGGGGCTGAAGTGGCTTTCCCACGCCCCGATCGATTTTGCCGAAGATCAGGAACTATTGAAGGCTGCTGGCGAATCAGGCTGCGTCGGTATGTTCGTGGGGTTTGAATCCCTGAATCAAGATTCTCTGGCTGCCATGGGGAAGGTAACCAACAAGGCTGCATCCTACAAGGCCTATGCCCAACAGTTCCGGGACAACGGCATCGGTATTCTTGGCTCCTTTGTGATGGGCTGCGATGGCGATACCCCGGCGGTTTTTGAGCAGACCCTTCGTTTTTGCGAAGATGCTAGGTTAGAGGCTGCCATCTTCCCGATCCTGACTCCCTATCCCGGTACCAAGGTGCGTCAGCGGCTTGAGGCTGAAGGACGGATCATCTCCAATAATTGGCAGGATTACGACATGGAGCATGTCACCTTCCAGCCCAAGGGGATGTCCGTGCAGGAACTACAGGATGGCTATGACCAAGCCTGTCGCAGTTTCTATTCATGGTGCTCCATGTACCGCCGCATCTTCAAATTACACCGTTCTGTTCAGGTTTTTGGTCCGATGAATATCGGTTTCAGGTCGGCAATTCGCAGAAAACGGGCGGACGCATGACCGGCTGGCTGTTTCCGGGACAACCGTTACGCTGTGAACAGTTTACGGATCATAATCATGATCTCGAACAACTGCATCAGCTTTGCTGTGAGGTGACAGGCTATGACCTGTTAAAGGGACAGTCCTGTTCTGATGGCACACTTTCCAATCATACAGCCCTGCAGATTCATGGGGTTGTCTCTTCCCTGTATCGCAGCCGCTGTTTGAAAAAAGTTGGAGACGTTCCTGACCTGCTGGCCGAACATAGCCTGGGAATCTATGCTGCCCTTGCCGTGGCAGGCTGTATGAGTGAGCAGGCTGCTCTTGAGCTTGTGGCCAGAATTGGTAACAGCATGAGCAGGCTGGCAGGCAGTCGTGAATACGCATTGGGATGCCCGATAGGGCTGCTGGTTGACCCAGTTGAAGCAGCAGCCCGCAATAACGGGGTGTATGTGGCAAACTACAACACATCCCGTCACTTCCTGTTGGCGGGAGAGAAACAGAATATTGAGGCGGCCCTGGCAGAATGCCAGGCAGCAGGCGCTTTCAGCGTCAGCAGTTTTGCCTGCGAAGCACCGCTGCACACCCCACTGATGGCAGAGATCAGCTCTGAACTTGCAGCCATTGTTGCTGAGTATCGATTTACCGAACCGCAGGTTCCATTGATTGAATCAGTTGCTCAGACCACACTGTCCGCAGCGGCTATCCCTGCTTTTCTGGTTGATGAACTGCAGCAGCCAGTCTGGTGGGAGCGAACCTGGAAAGCGGTTCGCACAGCTGGCGTTACCCGCTGTATTGAGGTAGGAAGCGGCCAGACTCTGACAAAATTCAATCGTTGGATCGACTCGGAGGCAGACAGGGTGTGAGAGTCCACGAAACCTCGATAACGGTACGTTTTAACGAAGTAGATGCCTATCGTGTGGCTTGGCATGGTCATTATGTTGCCTGGATGGAGATCGGGCGTAATAATCTGTCCATGCAGTTTGGCATTGGGCCGGATGATCTGTTGGCACTGGGCTACCAGGGACCGGTAGTGTCGCTTGAGTTGAAGTACCTTCGACCTGCCCTGTTTAATGATGTTGTGACAGTCCGTATCTGGCTGGAAGATGATGCAGCAGCCATGCTGCGCTTTCGCTGTGAGATGCTGTCGTGCGATGGAAAGAAACTGGCCAGTGGGCTGGTCTGTCATGCCTTAACTGATATGAACGGTGTGCTGCAGTACCGCCTGCCGCCTGAGATCGAACAGCGGGTTAACAACATGCGGGGCTGGTTTGCCGAAGGTTCGGCGTTATGAAGCTGTTGCTGGTTTCCGCAAATCGCGAACGTTCTCCCTATCCGGTCTTTCCCCTTGGTCTGGCCTTCCTGGCAGCCCCGCTCAAGCAGGCCGGACATCAGCTGGCAGTGCTGGATCTCTGTTTTGAAGCTGATCCACTTGCTGCGTTACAGGCATCTCTAGCTGCTGAACAGCCTGAGGCAGTGATTATCTCCTTGCGTAATCTGGATAATGTTACCTGGCCAGATGCCCGTTCCTACCTGTCCGGCCTGACGGATCTGGTAACGGTTTGCAAAGGCAAGGCAACGGTGATTGTGGGGGGATCAGGCTTTAGTCTGATGCCGCTTGAGGTGCTGGCTGCCTGCGGCGCTGATATCGGTCTGGTGGGAGAGGGGGAACAACAACTGCCCCTGTTGCTTGACCGGCTGGCGCAGGGGGCTGATCTGGCTGATCTGCCCGGTGTTGTGCTGCCCGGTAAAACCGATTATATCCCGCCTCGGGCTGTTTCTGCAATTGGCAGTCCGGATCGTACGCTGTTCGACGTGGCCCGTTACCTGAAAGAAGGGGGCATGGCCAACCTGCAGACCAAGCGAGGCTGCCCCTTTGGTTGCAGCTACTGCACCTATCCCTTGCTGGAAGGGCAACAGATGCGGACCAGGCCGGTGGCTGATATTATTGCAGAGATCCGCAGCCTGGTGGATGATCATGGGGTTGATTATCTCTATTTTGTGGATGATATCTTCAACTACCCTACCAGTTTTTGTGAACAGCTCTGTAACGCCATGATTGATGAACAGCTCACCGTCAACTGGTCAGCCTTCATTAACCCGGACTTTATCACGCCACAGCTTTTGGATCTGATGAAGCGGGCTGGTTGTGATGCGATTGAGTTCGGCACTGACTCCGGCTCTCCGGTCATGCTGCAGAGCCTCTGTAAATCGTTTACACTTGAACAGGTTAAATCTGCTTCGCTGCTTTGCCATGAGGCGGGACTTGATTTTTCCCATTACATCATCTTTGGCGGCCCAGGGGAAACAGAAGAGACCATTCTGGAAAGCTTCAGACTGATGGATGAACTGAATCCTACCGCAGTTATAGCCATGACCGGTGTGCGGATCTATCCCCGTACCAAGCTGTATTGTACAGCCTTGGAAGAGGGGATCATTACCACCGAAACAGATCTGCTACAGCCCACCTTTTATCTCTCCCCTGCTGTCAGGGATCAACTTTCAACGATCGTGACCGAGCAGGCCATGCAGCGTAAGAACTGGATTGTACCGGGCCTTGAGGT
>JAJTBI010000088.1 GCA_021286935.1 Geobacteraceae bacterium | reverse complement strand
CTGAAGAACCATTTATTCAGGGCGATCAGCACCACCGTGATACCCAAAATCCAGAAATGTTGCGGCAGCACAGTGGCACCGGCAATCATGATCGGTTCATCGCCGGAAAATGGCGGCAGGGCATGGGTATCCTTATCCCAGATCAGCATGGACAGACCACGGATCAGGATTGAACCACCAATGGTAATGATCACCAGACTGATAGGTGATGCCTTACGTAACGGGCGGATAGCCAGCCGTTCAAAGAGCAGACCAACCAGGGTTGCCAGCAGGACAGCCAGTGGAATAGCTGCCCAGAGGGGAAGTTGCAGAGTTTCCATCAGAAACAGGGTCAGCATGCCGCCCAGCATCACAAACTCGCCCTGGGCAAAGTTAATAATACCGGTGGCGTTGTAGATAATGGAAAAACCGACCCCTATCAGGGCATAAATTGCCCCGGTGGAAAGACCTGACAGCAGGTATTGCAATAATTGGTTACCTAATTCCATGGATACGTATTACCAACCCTTTACAGACGTAAAGACAGGCGTACTGAAACACCTGTCTTTACGATGATGTATATTCACAAAATGCAATCTATAAGAACAAGAAACAAAGATTTTTTCGTTCTGTGTCAGGCAAGCGAGGCATGGTGCGGAGGCGTACAGTTAAGTACGCCGCACAAGCCACGCTGAAGCGCGACTGGCTCAGGGCGAAAAAAGACTGTTTCTATTTTGCGATCATCCAGTCTTTGTTCTTAATCTCAACCATAACAAAGGCATCTTTGTTCAGACCGGCATGATCATGAGCTGAAAAGTTAAAGGTACCGCCAATACCGTGAAAATCCTTGAGCCCTTCCAGACCGGCACGGATTCCTTCAGTGGTTGCCCCACCCTTTTCAATGGCAGCCTTCACCAGCATCACACCATCCCAGGCATGGCCGCCAAAGTGGTCGCCTTCAGCCTTGAAATGTTTTTGATAATCCTTGACGTAGGCCAGAAGCGAACCTTTTTGAGGATCATTCTTGGGCAGTACATCTGAGACAATCACCTTGCCGGATGGCAGTTTGACACCTTCTGCGGCATCACCAGCCAGGGCGATGAACTTCTTGGAAGAGACACCGTGGCTCATGTAGAGCGGCAGCTTAAGTCCAAGTTGCTTGGCGTTCTTGGCGATCACTGCCGGACCGGGATTGGTACCCCAGACAATCAGCACCTGGGCCTGCGAACCACGAATCTTGGTCAACTGTGAGGTCATGTCGGTGTCTTTGGGGCCATAGGTGTCATCCACCACAATCTGCATGCCAAACTTGCCTGCCAGAGACTTTAACTGCTCCCGACCAGAAGCACCAAAACCATCAGAGACAGTCAGGATTGCAACCTTGTTCTGCTTATGCTTTTGCAGGTATTCATAGATCTTTGCAACTGCCAGACCGTCATTCTGGGCAGTCTTGAAGACATAGCGCTTGACCGGGTCGGTAATCTTGCTCCCGGCAGCACAGGAGATCAACGGCACCTTCTCCCGTTCAGCAACCGGAATCACGGCCATGCTCTCGCCAGTGGTGCTGGGACCGATAATGGCAACCACCTTATCATCCTTGATCAACTTGGTTGCCATCTGGACAGCCTTGGTGGCATCACCGGCAGTATCATACACCACCAGTTCCAGTTTTTGCCCTTTGATGCCGCCTGCCTTGTTGATGCTGTCCACCACCATCTTGGCGGTATTACGCTCCGGCTCTCCCAGAAAGGCAGGAGGACCGGTCACTGAAAAGAGACCACCGATCTTGATGGTACCGGCAGCAAAGGAAAGAGACGCAGTAAGCAGCAGTGCTGCAGTTGTCAGAGTTGTAAATCGGAAACGCATGCGGGTATCTCCTTTATTTCAGTATGGACCAATCGCCCTTGTGAATCTTCACCATTTCAAAGGCTGACAGGTCCAGGCCATTATGATCATGGGCAGACATAGTGAAGACACCGGAAACGCTGACCAGCTTTTTGGTCTGCTCCAGGCCGTCACGAATCTGGGCAGGAGTTACTCCCTTGGTCTTAATGGCATTGGTTACCAACAGGAACGCGTCATAGGCATAACCGCCAAAGGTAGATGCCTCAACACCATGGGCCTTTTTGTAGGCAGTATCATATTCTCGCAACAGCTTCTGTTGCGGATCATTCTTGGGCAATACATCATACACGGCAAGCTTTCCTGCAGGCAGCATGATCCCTTCCGCTGCTGCCGGGCTGGCCAGTTCAATGTACTTCTTGGAGGCAACACCATGGCTCATATAGACCGGCGTCTTGATGCCAAGCTGTTTGATGTTCTTGGTAATAATGGCAGGACCGGGATTGGTACCCCAGCAGATAATCGCATCAGCCTTGCTGGAGCGGATCTTGGTCAGTTGCGGGGTCATGTCGGTGTCTTTGGGGCCATAGGTTTCATCAGCAACAATCTTGAAACCTTTTTGAGCAGCAGAGACCTTCAGCTGTTCACGACCTGATGCGCCAAAACCGTCAGTTACCGTGAGAATAGCCAGATTCTTCTGCTTGACCTTGGCAGCATACTGCAGGATTTTTTCCACTGCCACGTGGTCATTGGCCGGGGTCTTGAAAGTGAACTTACGATCCTTGGCAGGCTCGGTGATCTTGATGCCAGCTGCGCAGGAAATCAGCGGAATCTTCTCTTTCTCAGTCAGGGCCAGCACTGCCATGGATTCACCAGTGGTGCTGGGTCCGATAATGGCAACCACCTTGTCATTCTTAATCAGCTTGGTGGCCAGTTGCACCGCCTTGGTGGCGTCACCGGCAGTATCATAAATTACCGCCTCAAGCTTCTGGCCATTGATGCCACCCTTGGCATTCAGATCAGCAACCAGCATTTCAAGGGTCTTCTTTTCCGGTTCACCCAGGAATGATGCCGGACCGGTCACACTGAACAGACCACCGATCTTAATCGTACCGGCTGCCAGGGCCATTGTTGCGCTGCAGAGCAGCATCGCTGCCATACTACAGACCATCACCAGCTTTTTCATACTCTCCCCCTGTTAAACTACATTGAATAGAGTCGCTCACCTGCAAGAATATTAAAATTATTGGCAGTCAATGTGGCAATTGCCTTATCAGTCTCATCAAAACGGAAGATAATCACTGCGTTACCCCCGCAACGTTCAACAAAGGCATACATATATTCAACATTGATTGTATCCCGATCAAGGGCCTGCAGAATGGTTGAAAGCCCACCCGGCTGATCAGGCACCTCAACCGCCACTACTTCGGTTTTTGAGACCGTAAAACCTTTGTCCTTCAACACGGTCTTGGCCTTTTCAACCTCATTGACAATCAGACGCAGAATGCCGAAATCAGAAGTGTCAGCCAGAGACAGGGCACGGATATTGATGCCAGCCTCACCCAGGATACGGGTGATCTCGGCCAGACGGCCGGACTTGTTTTCTATGAAGATGGAGATCTGTTCAACTTTCATCTGTAGTCCTCCTTGTTAGCTTGAAATAAGAAACGAGGATTTTTTTGTTCTGGTGCAGTCGGCTAAAAAATGGCGCGGAGGCGTACACAAGAGGTACGCCGCACAAGGCATTTTGATAGACGGCTGTGCCAGGGCAGAAAAAGACCGTTTCTACAGTTTCCGATTATCGCGCACCCGCTGCGCCTTACCTTCACTGCGTTGAATGGTTTTTGGCTCCACCAGTTTAACCGTACAGGTAACCCCAAGCATATCCTTGATCTCTTTCTCAATCTGACGTGAAAGCGTCTGCAACACCTTGATTTCGTCGGAGAAGATCCCTTCGTTTACCTCCACCTGCACTTCCAGGGTATCCAGATTATCCTTACGGTCAACGATCAAGAGATAGTGAGGCTCAACACCCTCAACACGAACTAGGATTGATTCAATCTGGGACGGGAATACGTTGACACCTCGGATGATCAGCATGTCATCGGAGCGACCGCTCATCCGGGCGATCCGGCAATGGGTTCGGCCACAGGCGCAGGGGGCATAACTGATGCTGGTGATATCACGGGTACGGTAGCGGATCAGCGGAATCCCCTGCTTGGTGATGGTGGTGATGACCAGCTCACCCTTTTCCCCTTCAGCAACTGGTAGGCCGGTTTCAGGATTGATGATCTCTGGAATAAAGTGATCTTCCCAGATATGCAGACCATGCTTTTCTTCGATGCACTCAATGGCAACACCCGGCCCCATGATCTCGGACAGGCCGTAGATATCAATGGCGTCCAGGCCAAGGTTCGCCTCAATCTCACCCCGCATCGCCTCAGACCAGGGCTCAGCCCCAAAGATACCGACCCGCAGCTTGGAGGATTTGATATCCACCCCTTCTGCAACAGCCTCTTCAGCCAGATACAGCGAATAGGACGGTGTACAGGTCAGCACGGTGGAGCCAAAATCCTGCATGATCATGATCTGGCGTTTGGTATTACCGCCAGAGATTGGAATCACCGAGGCACCCAGTTTTTCAGCGCCGTAATGGGCGCCCAGGCCACCGGTAAACAGGCCATAGCCATAGGAATTATGGATAATATCACCCTTGTGAGCACCGGCAGCCATAAAGGAACGGGCCATCAGCTCAGACCAGGTTTCAATATCCTTCTGGGTGTAACCAACCACCGTTGGTTTGCCGGTGGTGCCGGACGAGGCATGAATCCTGACGATCTCTTCCATCGGTGCCGCAAACAGACCATAGGGATAGGAGTCACGCATATTCTGCTTGGTGGTAAAGGGCAGACGCTGCAGGTCAGCCAGGCTCTTGATATCTTCAGGCTTGATACCGGCAGCATCTAAGGCCTGTTTGTAAAACGGAACATTGGCATAGACCCGTGCAACAGTTGCCTGCAGACGCTTCAGTTGAAGCGCCTCCAAAGCTGCACGAGGCAGGGTCTCAAACTCTTCGTTAAAATAGTTGGCCACGTGTTCGACCTCCTAGAGTTCCCGGCCCATGGCAAAGGCCTTCAGGTTGATCTCCAGCGCCTTTTTCGGCACCATCTTTTCCAAGGCCTGTTGCCAAACTGCATCAGCAATCTGCAAACGCTTGGAAACTGCACCCAGCATGACGGTATTGGCAGCCCGTACATCACCAGCTTTAAGCGCAAGACCTTGACCGTCAACCAGTAGGAAATCAGGGAGCTTGGCCATTATTTTTTCAGGTAATGCCGGAGGGTAGCCTGCCTGCCCCAACAACACCGAAGGCGGCGCAATCTTGTAATCATTGGCCACCACCGTGGCACCCGGCTTAAGCAGTGACAAATAGCGATAGGTCTCCAGCAGCTCAAAGCCGAACAGGATGTCCCCCTGTCCTTCAGGCACTACGGGAGAGAAAACCTCTTTACCAAAACGGACATGGGAGACCACGCTGCCGCCCCGCTGAGACATGCCATGAATCTCACTCTTCTTGACATCAAAACCGGCCAGCATGAACGCCTCGGACAAAATTTCTGAAGCCAGCAAAATCCCCTGCCCACCTACTCCCACCAGGAGAATGTTGGTGATTGCGTTATCCATTACTTTCTCCCCCCGATAGCATTGAATTTACAGAGTTGCTGACAGACCGTACACCCGGTACACAGTTGCGGGTCAATAAAGGCCTTACCTTTGTTGCCGTCCGGGTTGGGCTTCCACTCAATGGCAGGACAACCGATCCTCAGACAGGCCTTACAACCGGTACACTTACCCTGATCCACCTCCAGGATTTTCCCTTTTTCAAAACGTCCAGCCCCTTTGATCAGACAGCAGGGACGGTTGGTGATGATAACTGATGGCTCTGGGCGGTTCATTTCCTCTTCTATGGCCAGTCTGGTGGCATCCAAGTCATAGGGGTCAACCACGCGGACATGCTTGATGCCCAGCACCCGGCACAGTTCCGGGATATTCACCTCAGATGTTTCTTCACCGGCAAGGGTAAAACCAGAGGCCGGGTTTTCCTGACGGCCGGTCATGGCCGTAATCCGGTTATCCAGGATGATGACCGTGGCTGGCGCCTTGTTCCAGGCCATCTCCATCAAACTGTTAATGCCGGTATGCAGGAAGGTGGAATCACCGATCACCGCCACCACCCGCTTCTGCTCTTCAGGAGGCAGCGCCCGCACCATGCCGGAACCCATGCTGATGGAGGCCCCCATACAGACACAGGTATCCATGGCATTCAAAGGAGGCATGAAGCCCAGGGTATAGCAGCCGATATCACCAGTCACATAGGCGTTGGCACGATTCAGCTGATAGAAGACACCACGGTGGGGACAGCCAGGGCACATATTGGGCGGACGGGGCGGTACCGGTTCAGCAGCAATGACATCTGATGCAGCAACCTTGATGATACCGGCCTTGGCAAAGGCAGCCTGAATCCGGCCAGGGGACAGCTCACCACACAGTGTAGTCAGTTCCTTGCCCTGGCAGGCAATTCCCATCGCCTTGACCTGCTCTTCAATAAACGGATCAAGCTCCTCAACTACAAACAGCTGCTTGACCTTGGCAGCAAACTCACGAATCAGGGCGTGCGGCAACGGCCAGACCATGCCCAGCTTCAGCACACTGGTATCAGGCAGTGCCTCACGCACATACTGATAGGTCACCCCGGCACAGATCACGCCGATCTCACTTGAGCGGATCTCTACCCGGTTGATGGCAGCAGTGTCACCATATTCCGATAGCTTGACGGAACGTTCTTCAACCAGAGGATGACGTACCCGGGCATTACCGGGCAGCATAACCAGCTTGGGTGCGTCTTTCACCAACTTGGGAGTTGGTAGACCAGTAACCCGCTCACCCAACTCAACCACTGACTTGCCGTGGGAGATGCGAGTACAGCTACGCAGCATGACAGGGGTATCAAACTGCTCAGACAGCTCAAAAGCCAGTTTGGTAAACTCTTTGCACTCAGCAGAATCAGACGGTTCCAGCATCGGAACCTTGGCAAATTTGGCATAATTACGGCTATCCTGCTCATTCTGGGAGGAATGCATCTCAGGATCATCGGCAGCTATCAGCACCAACCCGCCCTTGACACCGGTATATGAAGCGGTAAACAGCGGGTCTGCAGCCACGTTCACCCCGACATGCTTCATGCAGGACAGGGAACGGGCACCACCAAAGGAGGCGCCAATGGCAACCTCAAGGGCCACCTTCTCATTGGGGGCCCAGGAGGCGTTGATCTCTTTGTAATTGATTACATTCTCAAGGATTTCAGTGGAAGGGGTACCGGGATAGGCACTGGCCACCAGGCAACCAGCCTCATAGGCGCCCCGTGCAATGGCCTCGTTGCCGGACAGAATTTCTTTCATAGGGACACATCTCACTTTACGACATAAAAATAGAATTAAAGGCGTAATTTATACACGTTGATACACTGTATTGTCAATTCGTTTACTCTTGTTTCATATCCTCAAATGGGCGAATCTTCACGCTTTGTGAAGCGGACCAGTTTGTGGTATGTAGACAGACACGTACCAGATTATGCCACCGGTCTACCGGTTACAAAACAGGAGCCTGTTTTTGCCATGCCTTCGCTGCTTGAACTGAGAAATCTAACTATTCCTGGCATTGTCAGCAACCTGGACCTAAGTCTATCCCAGGGACAGATTGCCCTGTGCAGAACAAACGGGGAGCAGGAGACCAAACAGTTTCTCAGGACCGTTATTGGTGAATCAGCACCAGAATCAGGATCTGTACTGTTTGATGATCAACCGCTCTACGAGCTTGATCGAGACCAGCTGTTCAGAATCAAAAAAAACGTGGCTACGGTCACTGCCCAGGCAGGGTTAATCTCGAACCTGAAGGTCTGGGAAAATATCACCCTACCCCTGTTGTACCACCATGGCATTGTGTCTGATCAAGCAACAGAAAGAGCCATGCAGCTACTTGAAAAACTTGGCTACAAAGGTAACATCTGGGCACTTCCTGGGCATTTGAGCTATGCAGAGCGAATAATGACCGCCTTTGTCCGGGCAGCTATTTCTTCACCACGTCTAATGGTGTATGCTGAATGCCTTGACGACCTGCCCAGGCAGCATCGGGAAGTTCTGCTGAATCAGGCCATTGCATTGCAAGACCAGCCTGAGGCTCCGGCAGCAGTATTTATAATTACCGGTGATATCCAGCTGCCGCAACTGGTTCCTGATATTACCTGTGACCTGCGCTATAATCCGCCACAGATCACGAGGTTGACATGATAACGCAACAAGACCCCAGATTTAAAAACCTTGAACGAAAGATCGGGCTGTTTACCTTGCTTGCTCTTGCTGGCGTGGCTCTGGTGGTGCTGTTGGTGGGTATCCAGAAAGACCTTTTCAGCCCCAAATACAGCCTGAACGTCACCGTTGACCGAGGCACCGGATTTACCAAGGGAATGCCGGTCAAACTTTCCGGTTTCAGGATCGGACGGATCACAGATATGGCCTTGAATGAGCAGGCCATGGTCGAAATAAATATTGAAATAGCAAAGAAATACAGCAAATGGATCCGCAGCGACTCAACCGTCAAACTGGTTAAGGAAGGACTGGTGGGTGACAGCATTGTTGAGGTTGCTGTTGGCTCCCTTGACAAGCCTGAACTGAAACCGGGTGAATCCATCACCTATCTGAAAACCAAGGGGCTGGATGAACTGGCTGATGAGATTGCCGAAAAAGTAAAACCAGTACTGATTGAAGTACGGGACATTATCGGCTACGTCAATGACCCCAATGGTGACCTGAAAAAGACTATCCGCAACCTTGAGGTACTGACCCGGCATCTTGAAACAACCCGCAGTAATGCCGATACCCTGTTGGTAAGTACCACCCGCAACCTTGAGGCGATCAGTAACCGGACGACAACCTTGCTTGACATCACCACCCGCAAGATCGACAGTCTGGATATAGCCAAACTGAATACAACACTTGATAAAATGCCACCGCTGCTGGAAAAGACCGATGCTGCCATGGCCCACATGGTGACCATTTCTGCAGAAACGAAAAAGCTGTCCCAGCAGGCATTCCCCCTGATCCCCGGGGTGTTATCGCGCACAGAAGAACTTATGTTCAGTACGGACCGGCTGGTGAACAGCCTGAACAGTTCCTGGCTGCTGGGAGGCAGTTCAGCCACTGCCCCGGTCCGTTCCTTCAAGGCAGGTGACAGCCATGACTAGTGCATGTATCAAATTTGTTCTGTGTATAGTTGGTTGTACTCTGTTAAGCGGTTGTGCAGGTACCAAGCTGACTCAACAGAGTGAACATGAGCGCAGAATTGCTGATCTCAACGAGCGGGCATTGGACAGTGTCTCAAAAGGCTATGACACTGATGCTCAGAAACTGTTCCAGGAGGCGTTACAACGGGCTTCGGCGCAGGATAATCAGAGTGGGATGAACTTGACCTTGCTGAACCAGAGCAGACTTGCCCGTCATAGCGGCAACCTGCAGTTGGCTGCACAACTAGTGGAACAGGTCCTTGTCAGTGCAACCGGAACCGCACAGTATGCCGATGCAGCCCAGGAAAAGGCATTGCAGGAGTTGGCAGGCAATCGCCTTGCAGAAGCAGCGCGCTGGGCTGAGATCGCCAGAAAATCAGAACAGGGCAGTCTGTTGGGCCGCCGCCTGAATCTGTTGGCACGGCTATCCCTGCTGAAGGGAGAAAAAACGGAAGCAGCTCAGTTGGCAGAACAGGCCCTGTCAGCCAACAAAGCTGATGGTCTGGAGCTGGAGCGTGCAAATTCGCTTCGGATGTTGGGATTAATCAGGACACAGGAGAAACAATTTGATAAGGCAGAAGAGTTGCTGCAGGAGGCGCTGAGCCTTGACAAGCAACAGGCTGCATCCGCAAAGATCGCAGCAGACCTGGAAGTACTGGCAGAACTGTCGGGCTTAAAAGGGGATAAAAACCTGCAGCAGGGGTATCTGCAGCGGGCAAAAAGTGTCAGGGAGAACAGCAGGATACTACACAAACAGTAACTGTAGGTCAGAGCAGGTTCGTACGCCAACTATAGGCTTTTTTCTGACAATCAAGAACCAGCCCGGGTGAAACGCCCAACCGCCCAAGACATTCTTCAGCCTCTTCAAATTCAAGCTGTTCAATCATCTCGGCCAGACAGAGCATAGTGCCCAAGTCGCCCTCATGGGCAATCAAAGCGCCAACAATATCATCTGACAAATTAAGGTTTTTACGCATATCATCGGGGCCGATGTCAAAGACATCCTTCAGAACAGATAAGGTCCCCAGCATAAAACATTCATCAGGTTGGGCATGGCGCAGGAGCCGTGTCTTTTCCAGTTCAAGCCGGGCCAATTCCTCCATAAAGGCTGCCCGCACCGCTGCCATATCCAAAAGTGGATTATTCATCCCCAGACCACCATCATCGGCAAAAATTGCCAGTTGCACCCATCGCTTCAGATGCTGCATCCCTACCAAGGTAATGGCATGACGAACCGTACGGATCTTTTCTCGGGTGGTAAAAGAAACAGAATTAACCAAAAGCAGCAGTTTGTAGGTCAGGGCAGGACTTTGCTTAAAGGTATGCTCAATTTCATCTATATCTGCATTGCGGGTGAGCTGCTGCATCAGTTGAAAGAAGGTACTGGCAGAGTTGGCAAGCCGTGCCTTTTTGATCAATGAGGGTCGTGCAAAAAAATAGCCCTGAAACAGTTCAAACCCCATCTTGCGGCAACGGAGGTAGACATGACGGCTATCGACCTTTTCTGCCAACAACTTAACCGGATAGCGGCTGAACAGTTCAACCTCCCGATACTGATCTTCAAGGGGAGTGGTGATCGTATCCACTTTAACGATATCCACCAGACCATCGTACAGTGCTTCATACTGGGAGCCATAGCGATGATCATCAAGAGCCAGTTGGTACCCTTGGGCCTTCAGATTCCGACAACGTTCAATTATTTCAGGGGTAATGACCACATCTTCAAGCAGTTCAAAACCAATCATTGAACCGGGCAGCAACTCAACCGCGTCACTCAACAGCATCTCGGCATCGACATTGATATAACCGGGCATATCACCCAATACTTCATGGATACCGAAACTGGAGAGAGCGTCCAGCATGACACGGGAAGTTGCCTGAACCGGGCACTGAATGTTTGCAGAGGCGATTGATTTGGGAGAGCGGAACAGCAATTCATAGCCGACAACCTCTTCAAGGCCGTTCAGGATCGGCTGTCTGCCCATCAGATAACTACTGGTACTATCCACAAAAGCTCCCCAACTCCTCATAGTTATAGCGCATTGCTACTATACCATCAGTTTGAAATTTGTCATGTCAGTTTTATACTATCAAACCAGGTCTGATACAATCAGACCTTCAAGCAGACCATAATCACTGATCTTCATGGAGTCGAAGCCAAAACGTTTGAGGGTTAACAGGGTAATCAGGCTACCGGCAATGATCAGATCTTCTCGACCTTTTTCCAGACCGGCAATTGAAAGGCGTTGTTCAGGAGATAAGGGGAGCAGGAGATCATGGATGCGTTGTATTTCCTGCTGTTCCAGCACACAGTTATTAACCTTGCGATAGTCATATTCTGCCATCTGCTGTGAGATGGCAGCCAAGGTGGTGGCAGTACCGGCAGTACCCACCAGCAACGTACCAGGAGCAAGCACAATCTGCTCCTGTGCCATCAGCTGCTGCAGGTTGTCCAGTTCACGTCCGATCTTATCCAGCATCGCAGCAGGATCTGCCTTACCTTCAGTCAGTCGGACAACCCCTAATGGCAGACTATGCACAAAAAGGGGGCGGGTGCCCCGAGCCACGGTGTACTCGGTACTCCCTCCCCCCACATCAAACAGTAACAGCTGTTCCGGTTGCTGATCAAGACCTGCCAATACACCGGCCAAGGTAACACTGCCTTCTGTCAGCCCATCAATGACCCCAAGCCGGATACCGGTCTCAAGGGCCATCTGTTCCACAAAAACAGGACCATTAACGGCATCACGAAC
>JAJTBI010000007.1 GCA_021286935.1 Geobacteraceae bacterium | reverse complement strand
TGAACTTCTCACGGCTCATCTCCATGCCGTCCCAGTCCATATCTTCATAGCGCGGCATCCAGCCCAGCGGTGATTCAACCGCACCGGTCTTGCCCTGTACCCGCTCAACAATCCACTTCAGTACCCGCATGTTCTCGCCATAGCCGGGCCATGCAAATTTGCCATCGGCATCCTTCAGGAACCAGTTAACACTAAAGATCCGTGGCGGACGGGCAATGCTGCGACCAAACTGCAGCCAGTGGGAGAAATAGTCAGCCATGTGATAGCCACAGAATGGCAGCATGGCAAACGGGTCACGACGGACGTTGCCGGTTGCGCCTACTGCAGCGGCAGTGGTCTCTGAACCCAGGGTTGAAGCCAGATAGACACCAAAGTTCCAGTTAAAGGCCTGATAGACCAACGGCACGGTATCCTTGCGACGACCACCAAAGATGAAGGCGCTCATTGGCACCCCTTTGGGGTTTTCCCAATCAGGATCGATACTGGGGCACTGGGAGGCCGGGGCGGTAAAACGGGAGTTAGGGTGAGCAGCCGGACGGCCGCAGCCTGGATTCCAGGGGTTACCCTGCCAGTCGGTCAGCTTGGCAGGAACTTCACCGTCCATCCCTTCCCACCAGACATCGCCATCTTCGGTCAGTGCCACGTTGGTAAAGATCGAGTTCTTCTCGCAGGAGATCATGGCGTTGGGGTTGGTCTTGTAGTTGGTGCCGGGTGCTACACCAAAATAGCCAAACTCCGGGTTAATGGCATAGACCTGACCATCAGTACCCGGCTTGATCCAGGCAATATCGTCACCAATGGTGGTTACCTTCCAGCCCTTTTCCTGGAACGGCTTGGGCGGAATCAGCATGGCAAAGTTGGTCTTGCCGCAGGCACTGGGGAAGGCAGCTCCCACATAGGATTTTTCACCGGTAGGGGACTCTACACCCAGAATCAGCATATGCTCTGCCAGCCAGCCCTCATCTTTACCCTGCTTGGAGGCAATCCGCAGGGCCAGACACTTCTTGCCCAGCAGGGCGTTACCGCCGTAGCCGGAACCGAATGACCAGATCGCCCGCTCTTCCGGGAAGTGAACAATGTACTTTTCCTTGTTGCAGGGCCAGGCCACATCTTTCTGACCTTCTGCCAGCGGCATACCGACTGAATGCAGACAAGGCACAAACTCGCCATTACCCAGCACATCCAGGACCTGCTTACCCATGCGGGTCATGATCTTCATATTGACGACAACATAGGGGGAGTCGGTGATCTCGATACCGATCTTGGCGATGTTGGAGCCCAGTGGCCCCATGCTGAACGGGATCACGTACATGGTACGCCCCTTCATGCAGCCTTTGAACAGTCCCTTCAGGGTTTCCTTCATCTCTTTGGGATTGACCCAGTTATTGGTAGGACCTGCATCCTGTTTGGAGCGGGAGCAGATAAAGGTGCGGTCTTCAACCCGGGCGACGTCACCCGGATCGGAAAACGCAAGATAGCAGTTGGGGCGTTTTTCAGGATTCAGTTTCTTAAACGTACCGGATGCCACCATCTGGGTACAGAGCTTGTCGTATTCTTCCTGTGAACCATCACACCAGTGGATATCAGCCGGCTCACACATTGCCGCTACTTCATATACCCACGCCTTCAACTGCTCGTTCTTTACCTCATAACTCATGTCTGCCGCCTCCCCTTCAAGAAATCGAAATGGACTTGTGTCATAGGCACAATATTTAGTTTTACTTATGTAACATAAGAGAGGCTAAAACAAAAGGGGCGAACAAAAGTTTAAGGCGTTTTTTCAGATTTCCAGAGAATAGCCTACTAGCGCGGATTGAAAGGCTGCAGGGAACTCCTGTTTCAGGCGTGCGGCAGCAGCAAAACCGGTACAGTGACTAACCGCTAACTTCTTGATCTGCCATTGTTTCAGTACCGCAACGGTCTTGTCAAGCTGCAGGCCAGTACAAAATCCCAGGTGTGTACCACCAATAACCGCATAGATATCACGACGGCCGGTTTTATCTGCAATATGCTCAAGGGTGTTGATCAACCCGGCATGGCAGCAGCCCAGCAGCACCACCAGTCCCTTATCGGTTGTAATCACCAACGACTGGTCATCATCAAAGGGATCTCGGCTACAGCCACAGGTATCAAGGTACAGGCCACTGTCGCCGGTTTCAAAATCCGTTGTTCTGGAGACCTGACCGGTCATCCAGATAGTGGGCAGAATTTCACGGAACTGGTCAGATAGATCAAATGTTGCCCCCTGCCCCTCAAGGTATGCTTGAGGGTAGGGCATCCCCAATGAAAGTGATTCACCAGTGTCTTTATAACGATAGCGGGGGGTAAAGATGGCCGGATGGCCAAAGACCTGCTTGGGACCGCAGCTGCGCAAGAGTGGCAGCAGGCCGCCGGAGTGGTCGTAATGACCGTGGGACAGTGCTACCTGCTGTAGCCCGTGCAGGTTCTTGTTCATCCGCTGGGCATTGTGCAGCAGGGTAAAGCCCTGGCCGGTATCCCACAGTAACGTACCACCATCCCACTCAATCAGGGCACTAAAGCCATGTTCACCCAGGGTGCCAGAGATCGGCCCCACAGCATTTTCACAGAGAATGGTAATACGATATGGCATATGGCCCCCCAATCCAAAATAGAACTGGTCGATTTCAAATCAAGGATGAAATCAAGGCGGCGAGGAGTTCGGCAACGAAAGCGTACAATAGCAGTACGCTGAGGAGCCGAAGACGAGCCAACGCAGATAGCGCCTTGAGTTGGAATCGACCTTATTTACAGCAGGCATCCTTGGGGAACTTAGGCACACCCATCTTTTCCAGGATGTTAAACAACGGACAAAACTGGGTAAAACCGGACTGAAACAGGTTCAGGCCGACAAAACCGGTAAACCAGAGCCAGTTTTGGTGGTGAAAATGAGCCAGTAACAGCGAAATAACGATAAAAGCACCGGCTACGATCCTGACAATACGTTCAATATACATGCTTCATTCTCCTCTATGGGTTCTGTTCGGCAGTTTCAGGCTGCCCGACATGGTGTCGTTCTTTCCAACCCTGTACTAGGAAATACAGAATCGGAATGGTGACTCGCGACAGGGTGGTGGAGGCGATCTCACCGCACATCATGGCAATGGCCAAGCCCTGGAAGATCGGATCAAATACGATCACAAAGCTGCCCACCACCACCGCTGCAGCGGTCAACAGCATGGGACGGAAACGAACCGCACCGGCTTCAATGATCGCCTCATCCAGCTTCATCCCTTCTTTGCGCTTCATCTCGGCAAAATCAATCAGGATGATTGAGTTCCTCACAATAATACCGGCCAGGGCGATAAAGCCGATCATGGAGGTGGCGGTAAAGAAAGCGCCGAACATGGCATGACCCGGCAGGATGCCAATTAAGGTCAACGGGATCGGTGCCATGATCACCAGCGGGGTCGTGAAATCCTTGAACCAGGCCACCACCAGGATGTAGATCAACACCATCACCGCTGCAAAGGCGATCCCCAGGTCGCGGAATACCTCATAGGTGATATGCCACTCCCCATCCCACTTCATACCCATTTTTTCCTCTGACCAGGGCTGGCGGGAGGCAAGGATCTCAATCTTTGAGCCGTCCGGTGTGGGTAGCGCAGCGATCTGCTTCTGCATCTTGAGGATGGCGTACACCGGCGCCTCAATCACTCCGGCCACATCGCCGATGACATAGACCACATTCTTCAGGTTTTTACGATAGAGGGTCTTTTCCTCACTGCCCTGGCTCGGCTTGACCAGTTGCGAAAGCGGTACATTTCCTTTAGGGCCGGGCAGATAGATGGAAGACAGGGCTGCCAGTGAACTGCGCTGGGACTCAGCCAGACGCAGGTTGATGGTTACCGGCTCTTTTTCCTTGGGCAGATGCAGTATGCCCACATCCATACCTGCCAGGGCAAGTCTCAATGCCTTGGCGATTTCATCCACAGAAATACCGGACAGGGCAGCCTTTTCACGATCCACGGTCAGGGTCAACTTGGGCTGGTCAGACTCACGGTACCAGTCAACATCCACCACCCCTTTGGTCTTGGCAAAGATTCCCTTGATCTTCTCTGCAACAGAGGCCCTGGCTGCGTCATTGGGGCCGTAGACCTCTGCCACCAGGGTTGAAAGTACCGGCGGACCAGGCGGAATTTCAGCCACCTTAACCCGCGCGCCATACCGCTCTGCCACAGCTGTCAGCAGCGGTCTGATCTTTTTGGCAATATCATGGGACTGGGCTTTGCGCTCGGTCTTGTGCTGCAGGTTAACCTGAATATCAGCCAGGTTGGGTCCTTTGCGCAGGAAATAATGCCTGACCAGACCGTTAAAGTTAAAGGGGGCGCTGGTCCCCACATAGCTTTGGAAGTCGGTCACTTCCGGCACAGACCGCAGGGCATCCCCCATCTCGCGGGTCATCCGGGCGGTCTGTTCCAGCGGTGTCCCCTCGGGTGCATCGATAATCACCTGCAGTTCATTCTTGTTGTCAAACGGCAGCATCTTGACCGTAACCGCCTTAAAATAGACCAGCGAACAGGACGCCAGGAGCAGAAACACCACCAGGGCCAGAAAACCGTTGCGCAGCTTGACATCATGCAGCAGTTTACCCATCCACTTTCGGTAGAAGGCCGTCAGTTTTGATTCCTGTAGATCATCTTCCGATTCGTGATGCGCCCCCTTCATCAGACGGTAGGCAAAATACGGCGTAACAATGAAGGCGATAAACATGGAGAGCAGCATGGCCATACTGGCCCCCACCGGGATCGGCCGCATGTAGGGACCCATCAGACCACCCACAAAACCCATCGGCAGGATTGAGCCGATAACCGCGAAGGTGGCCAGCACCGTTGGGTTACCAATCTCGTCCACCGCCTTGATTGCTGCATCCAGCGGCTTCATCACCGTGGTGGTGAAGTAGCGGTGGATGTTCTCCACCACCACAATTGCATCGTCCACCAGGATACCGATGGAGAATATCAGCGCAAACAGGGTAATCCGGTTCAGGGTATAGCCGATCAGGTAGAAGATCAGCATGGTCAGGGCCAGGGTAACCGGAATGGCGATGGCAGCCACGGCACCGGCCCGCCAGCCCATGAACAGGGCGATCAGGATGGTGACGGAGATGGCTGCCAGGAACATATGGAACAGCAGTTCGTTGTTCTTTTCCCGGGCTGTCTCGCCGTAGTTACGGGTCACCGTCACCTGCACATCAGACGGGATCACCTTGCCCTTCATAAACTCAACTTTTTTAACCAGGTCATCGGCAACCCAGGTGGCGTTAGCACCTTTACGCTTGGCAATGGATACGGTAACTGCCGGATAATCCTGGGCATGATTGCCGGTCAGCCCCTTCTCTTTGGCTGCCGGTCCCAGCCCCATAAAGACATAGTCTTCCGGTTCCTTAGCCGTATCTTTAATCTGTGCAACATCATCAAGATAGACCGGCTTACCGCCATAAACCCCCACTACCAACTGACGCAGTGAATCCTGGTTATGCAAAAATGCCCCGGTTTCCACCAGCATCTCTTTATTGGCGCCATTAAAGGCACCGGAAGGCAGCGCCTTGTTTCCGGCCTGCAGGGCACCGGCCACCTGCAATGGAGACAAATTGTAACCTGCCAGCCGTGAGGCATCCAACGTCACCCTCAACTGTCTGGTCAGGCCTCCTTTTATTTCCGCTTCCGAGACATTCTCACTCTTTTTCAGTTCATCACAGACCTCACGGGCCAGCTTGCGCAGCATGGTGTGGTCATAACGGTCAGACCAGAGGGTCAGGGCCAGAATCGGCACATCATCAATTGACTTGGCGACCACCAGCGGATCACCAGCGCCAGCAGGCAACAGGGCGCGATTACTCATCACCTTGTTGTACAGCTTGACCAAAGACTCCTCGGTGTTTTCACCGACCTTGTAGCGGACCGTGATGACCCCCATACCGGGACGACTCATGGAATAGAGGTACTCAACGCCGGATATCTCCCACAGACGCCCCTCAAACGGCTTGACTACCCGCTCCTGCACCTCCTGGGGGGATGAACCGGGCATCGGTAGGTAGACATCAACCATCGGCACCGAAATCTGAGGTTCTTCTTCCCGCGGTGTCATCTTGATGGCAAAGACCCCCAGCAGTAGCGAGGCCGCCACAATCAGTGGTGTTAATTTTGAATCTATGAAGGCGCGGGCGACCTTCCCCGCAAATCCAAGCTTAAGCATAACGGTTCCTCTACTTGACCGGCGTTGTTGTCTGCAACTTGCCACCGTCTACAGCCTTTTCCATACCGCCGGTCACAATCCTGTCACCATCGGCCAGACCAGACAGAATTTCAACACTGTCACCCTGTATCCGTCCCGTTTTTACCAGCCGCATACGCACAATCTCATCAGCACCGACTGCCCATACTGCGGTCAATGCGCCACGTTCGAAAACAGCGTTACGCGGAATCAGCACCCCTTTAATGGTGCTGCCCAGCGCAATACTGCCCCGTCCGAACATCCCGCTACGCACCCCTTTTTGCGGAATAGCCACTTTAGCTGTATAGGTTCTGCTGGCCGGATCACTGGTCGGTACCACTTCAGTAACCCGCGCCGCAAAGTTGCTTCCGGTTGCATCAATCTGGACCTGCACTGCCGTGCCGGTATGCACTGCCCGTACCTGTGACTCCGGTATGGCAAGCTCTAACTGATAGCTTCCTTCGTCATCAATGGTCATCAGCGGCTGGCCCGGAAAGACCGTCGAACCGAGATCAGCCTGCTTGGCGACAATTACCCCGGAGATCGGAGCAACAATTTTTGTATAGTCGGCCATGGCTCCGGCAGCCCGTGATGCCTCCTGGGTCTGACGCAAGCGGGCTTCTGCCCGCGCCACCGCCTGGTGAGCCAGATCCCGCTCGGTCTGGCGGGTATCAAACTCCTGACGGGTCAGTGCCTGCTCATCATACAGTTTCTTGAAGCGGCCAAAGGTGCTGTCTGCCAGTTTTTGGCGTGCCTGGGCCTCTTCAAGTCCTCTCTTTGCCTCATCAATTGCCGCAACAGCGCCGGTGGCCTGCGCGACGTTCTCCTTGGAGTCAAGCTGCCCCAACACCTGGCCTTTGCGGACCCGATCTCCCTCTCGCACATGCAGTACGCTGACAGTTCCTGAAATACGGGCTGATACCAGTGCGCTGGTACGTGCGCGAACAGTACCGACCACATCCAGTGTCTCCGGCAGGTCTGCCACCTTAACCGTGGTAAGCGTCAGGCCACTGACAGTCGGAGCTGGCGCCTGAACACCGTGTTTACTGTCTGAGCAGCCGGTCAGGCCAAGACTGGCAACAATGGCAAACAACAGGACTGCACTATATGAACGATTCATTACTGAACCTCCTTCAGGAAGATACCGGCAGAATGATACAGGCGACCGGTGGCCAGTGTCAGGTTGGCATCACTTTCCACCAGATTGGCCCGTGCCTGATTAAGGGCAGTTTGGGCATCAAGCAGCTCAACCATGGTTGCCAGTGCATTATCAAAACGCTTTGACAGCAGGCGGGTTGCCTCATCTGCTGCCTGTACGGCGGCATGAGCCACTTCATAGCGCTTTTCTGCCTCTATCCGGCGTAACCAGGCCTCATGCACCTGATAGCTGACCTCTTTTCTGGCCTGTTCCAGTTGCTCAACCGCAGCAGAACGTGAAGCCCGGGCCTGACCACTGGCATGCCAGGTACGAAACCCGTCAAAGACATTCCAGCGCAGGGAAACGCCAACCATCCAGGAGTCATGGTCTCTACCAAACGGGCTGTTCTTGTCATTCATCTGCCAGACCCCCACGGCCCCCACAGCCGGCAAAAATCCTGCACGTGTCTGCAGCAGGGCAGCATCGGCCTGCTCTTTCCCGCGTTCTGATGCCTGGAGGTCACGTCGTTCCTGCTGGGCTACGCCGATCAGTCCGCTTAATTCCCGTTCTGGACGCTTCAACTGTAGCGGTTCAGCGACATCAAGCTCATCACCCGGCTGCCCGCCGGTTGCCAGTGCAAGCTGCATTCTGGCCAGCGTCAGGTTGTTTGCGGCAGTGATGTTTTGCTGTTCCATGGCAGCTAACTGGGTGGCAGCCCGCAGTTCGTCTGATTTTAGTCCAAGCCCGGCGGCTGTCCTGACGGTTGCCTGCCGTTTGCTTTCACGGGCCTCATCCAGTGCTTTTACCGCCGCCTGAAGTTGGGCATGGGCCTTTTGTACCTCAAGATAGAGCTGAAATACTTGGAAGGCGATCTGTTGCCGGGTCTGCTCGGTCACCGCTTCCTGCCGCTCTGCGCCCCGCTGCGCCACCTTTTGACCAGCCCAGGCGGCAGGCACCAGAATTGGCTGTTCTACGGAAACAACGGTTCTAAAATCACTGGCCGGCGCAGGATTATTAAGCTTGGCCGCATCAAAATCCTGGTTGGTAAATCGGCCCTGGTTTAACTTCATCATAAAGGTGTTAACCGGCAGATCCGAGCGTGACCATGCCTCTTCAAGGGTGACACTTGGCAGATAGTGCTGGCCAGCAGCAGTAGCACCAGACCTTGCTGATTCTGCCTGAAAGCGTGCTGCCCGTGCCTGATTATTCCGTTCAAGCCCCTGTGCTATGGCTTCACGCAGCGTAATTCGCTGTAGCTCAGCCGCTTGCACACCAGTACTGGCAAGTAGTGACACCAGCCCCACCAACATGATCTGCTTTACCTGCATTGTTCCACCCCACCTCTTAATATATATAAATCAATATATATCAAAACACAAAATGTCAAGCGCCCCTTGCATAAAAAAAATGCACCGGCTCCGGGGGAAAATCCGGCTACCGGTGCATTCAGTTGTCACACACTATGGTGGTGCGCCTACTTAACGATTACAAACTCAGCGCGACGGTTTTTAGACCAGGCAGCCTCGTCACTTCCCTGTACAGCCGGCTTCTCTTTGCCATAGCTGATGGTGCTGATCCGGTCTGCCTTAACACCAAGGGTGGTCAGATACTTGGCAACCGACTTGGCGCGACGCTCACCCAGAGCCAGGTTGTATTCGTCAGAACCACGCTCGTCACAGTGACCGGCAATCTGAATCTTTGCATCTGCAACCTGCTTCAAGAGCGCCTCAGCGTTCTTTGAAAGCACGTCACGGGAATCCTTGCGCAGGTCAGACTTGTCAAAGTCAAAATAGACCGTCTCAAGAGCAACTGCTGCCGAAGCCTTTGCAGCACCACCTTCTTCCTGCTTTGGAGCTTCCTGCTTAGGCTCTTCCTGCTTGACCGGTTCCACCTGTTTAACCGGCTCCTGCTGCTTGACGGTCTGCTGCTGAACAACCGGCTCGTCCTTCTTGACTACTTCCTCCTTGGCGCAACCTGCTGCCATCATTGCAACAACACCAAGGGCCACGACCATCCCTTTAAATCCGTTCCGCATCACTGCCTCCTTGTAACTACGGTATTCAACGGCCTTGTGAGCCTGATAAAACTATGTATGAATGGGATTATACATCCCTTGAATCTTTTTGCAACAACATGAGATTTTTTTATTGTCCACTAGGGGTCCAGACCGGATGCTGGCTGTTGCCTTTGGCTCGACTGACCTTGGTCTGGCCAGAACCATCAGCCCGCATAACATAGATCGCCTCCTGGCCGCCTCGACGGGAACTGAAGCTGATCAACCGGCCATCCGGCGACCAGCGCGGTCGCTCATTGTTGCCTTCAAAGGTCAGCTGTGTTTCGCCACTTCCATCGGCATTGGCCACAAAGATCTGGAACCCTCCAACCGAACGGGCAAAGGCCAGTTTATCCCCCTTGGGTGACCAGGCTGGATTGACGTTGTACGAGCCGCTGGTAATCAGTCGTCTGACATTGCCGCCGCTGGCATCCATGATAAAAATTTGCGGTTTACCCAATCGGTCAGACACAAAGGCGATTTTACTTCCATCAGGCGTCCAGGCCGGCGAGACATTGGCTGCATGGCTGACCGTCAAGCGGGAAGGTGATGAACCGTCTTTGGCCACCGTATAAATTTCGGTATTACCATCTTTGGATAGTGACAGGGCAATTCTGGTACCGTTCGGTGACCAGGCACCGGTGATATTAAGCCCTGACCGACTGGAAACCGGCACTTCAAGATTACTCGACAAGGCCCGTTTGTACAGATCAGGATTGCCCCGCTTGTAGGAAGTAAAGATAACCTCACGACCATCTGGCGAGATGTCCGGCGAGATGTTAATTGAGTGGTTACTGGTCAATTGCCGGGAGTTAAAGCCATCCCAATCCATCAGATACAGTTCTTTATTGCCGGTCTGGTTGGATACGTACAGGATCTTTGAGGTAAAGCTCCCCTTTTCACCGGTCAAGGCCCGCAAGACTTCATCACTAAAACTGTGGGCGTAACGCCGCAGGTCTTTTTCACGTCCCAGAAACCGTTTCGAGGTCAACAGCTTCTTGGCAACCACATCATAGAGTCTGAACTCAAGGGTCAGTTCCTGCCCACGCAGTTCATATTCACCGCGGATCAGCAGATCATATCCGGCTGACAACCAGGGCACAAAATCAATCGGCGTCAGAGAAAGACCATGTAGCAGTGGCGCGGCATCGCGCCGTTCAGCAGCAAACAGCCCGGACATGGTCAGATCAAAGGAATGCACTTCAGCCGTTTCATTGGCCAGCTCTGGACGAATTGTCGCCCCCATCGGCTGGGGTGGCACCACGGCAAGCTTCAGCAGACGGTTTCCCGCTGCCGTAACCTCGATATAGTTGGCTGCCTCGCTGCTATGCTGAACGAACAATACCAGCAGGCAGACAAGGAATATACGCTGCAAAAAGCTCATCGCTGAGTAACTCCCTGGGGTTTAAAGACAAAGGCCCCTTCATACACTGTTCTGGAGGGTGGTGGTACAATGGACTGTTCAGCCAGGGTGATGGCCCGTACAACTGAAAGCTCAAAGGCCTTGTCACCGGTGCTTTTTTCAATCCGCGTCCTGATGATGCGGCCATCGCCGTCAATGGTGATTCTGACCATCACAAAAGGGGCCTTGGTCTGGTAGCTGATGGTCTCCTTGAAGGAATCCTTTAACCGTGAATGCAGGTAGGCGGTATAATCACTGCCAGACTCGGTGCCGCCACCCTTCGGCATACCGACTTTACCCCGTGCAGCAACTCTTTTGCGCAGCTCCTCAAAGGCAGCGGACTGACGTTGTGCGTCCACCTTACCCTCAAGCTTGGCCATCCGTTCCTGAAAAGCCGTAGATTCAGTTGTGGAGCCTGTTACCGCTTTTTTCCCAGGTGCTGTTTTTGACGGCACTGCAGGGGTTGTCATTGCCTGCGGGGCAGGGGCAGGTGGGGCTGGTTTTGCCTCGTTACCGGTATCAGTAGGACTACCTGCACGCGGGTTTGCCACCGGCAGATTAACCACATCAACATAATAGGTGGTCTGCACCGGCCCCAGGTTTGGCATCAGCTGCTGCCACCAGACCAGAAAAGCAAACGCCGCCACGTGAAACGTGACGGACAGTGCTGTTGCGACACCCAAGCCGGTGTCTTTGCGAGCTACAAGTTGATACATAGACCTTATTTCTGGGCCGGCTCCGTCACCATACCCAACCGTTCAATCCCGGCCCCCTTGATTTCAGCCATGGCCCGTACCACTTCGCCATAGGGGACACCGGCATCTGCCTTCAGGAAGACCTCTTTTTTCGTGCGGGTGGCAAACATCTCAGACAGCTTCTTACGCAGATCCCCGCCCGGCACCTCATCCTTGTTGATAAAGGTGCGACCGTTCTTGTCAACCGCAACAATTACCGTATCTTCCTGGGCATTCATTCCTTTGGTATCTGCCTTGGGAAGGTTAACCTGCACCCCCTGCTGCATCATCGGGGCGGTCACCATAAAAATAACCAGCAGCACCAGCATAACGTCAACCAGCGGGGTGACGTTAATCTGCGCCATCATGCCCCTATCATCATCACCACCACCCATAGCCATGGCGTCCCCCTACTTCCCGGCGATGTTGCGCTGAACAATGTTCAGGAATTCCGTAGAGAAGCTGTCCATCTCTTTCACCAGAACCCGGATTTTGTGCTGGAAATGGTTGTAGGCCATAACCGCCGGAATAGCAGCCACCAGACCAACCGCTGTAGCGATCAGCGCCTCGGCAATACCAGGTGCTACAACCGCCAGCGAGGCAGAACCGGTTTTGCCGATCCCTTCAAAGGCCACCATGATCCCCCAGACCGTACCGAACAGGCCGATAAAAGGTGAGGTAGAACCGGTGGTTGCCAGGAAAGTTGTATACTTCTCCAGCCGGTTGACCTCCAGGTTGGTGGCGCGACGCAGGGCGCGGGTGACGTTGGCAACCCCGCCCAGATCGGTACTGAGCCCACCATGATCCGGCTTGGCGCCCTCCGCCTCCATCAACTGCTTCAGTTCGCTATAGCCTTCATTGAACAGCGCTGTCAGCGGAGAGCTGGCAAAGCGATCCACCTGTGACGCAATTGAGTCAAACCGCTTGGTCTTCCAGAAAAAGTCCATGAACCGGCCAGACTCACTGAACGCCTTCTGGATCTGAAAAAACTTGAACATGATGATGGCCCAGGAAACCACTGAAAACATGATCAGCAGCAGCAACACACCCTTCACCACCAGACCGGTGCTGGTAAAAAACATTTCCAATCCCACGGGATAGAACCTCCTGAGAAAATATTGCTAAACCTAGTCCTTCAGCGTCAGGTCGTCAAGCAACAATGCGGTATCAATACAATTCAGGCCGACGATCACCAAAACAGGGGATCTGCGCCCGCCACGCCTCCATGGCCTGCCAGTCCAAGGTTGCAGAAACCTCACAAACCGCTTCACCTGCATCGGCCAACACCTCGCCTTTGGGATCAATCACCATACTCATACCAAAGAAATCAAGCTTGCCGATCTGGCCGCAGGCATTACAGGAGACAACATAGAGCTGGTTCTCAATTGCCCTGGCCCGCAGCAGCGTCCGCCAGTGCTCCTGGCGAGGCTTGGGCCACTGGGCCGGCACGCAGATCACCCGTGCTCCCTCCAGCGCCAGCCGACGGGACAATTCAGGAAAGCGCAGGTCATAGCAGATGATAACGCCGACCTTACCAATGGAGGTCTCTGCCAGACACCAGCTATCGCCCCCCTTGAACGCCTTGTCTTCACCCAACAGAGAAAACAGGTGCAGCTTGCGGTAACGGGCCACCACTTGGCCGTTATCAACCACATGGATGGTGTTGAAGACGCGGCCATCATCAGCCGGCTCCGGCTGGCTGCCGACAATCACCAGCTTGTACTGGGCCGAGAGCTCACACAGTTCAGCCACTACGGCTTCGGTACGTTGCGCCAGTT
Source organism: Geobacteraceae bacterium (assembly GCA_021286935.1). Classification (GTDB taxonomy): domain Bacteria; phylum Desulfobacterota; class Desulfuromonadia; order Geobacterales; family Pseudopelobacteraceae; genus Trichlorobacter. The sequence continues at coordinate 60,807 of JAJTBI010000007.1, read as the reverse complement.
CGGCCAGATTTTTGTAGGCAAAGCCGGTTGACCACATCTCCGGCAGCACTGCTAGATTGGCTCCTTGTTCTACGACCCGTTTCAGGGCAGCACGGACATAGTTCAGGTTGGCATCAAGGTCCCCTTGGGTAACGTTGAACTGAATTGCGGCGGCGGTGATCGTCTGTGGCTCTGGCATGACTACCTCGTCAGTTGTGAATTCAGGTAGGCGTTGATGATATCCATATAGATCTCACGGGGCTTGCTGGTGCCGTCGCTGGGGGCGATCATCCCTTCCCGCTCCATCATCTCAACAATCCGGGCCGCCCGGTTATAGCCGATCCGCAGCCGTCGCTGCACCATGGAGATACTGGCCTGCTTGGTCTCAGCCACCAGACGCAGGGCATCTTCCCAGCGTTCATCCTGTTCTTCATCATCACCGGCACCGCCTTTGTCATCCGTATCCTTCATCTCAAGGATCGATTTTTCATAGACCGGCTTGCCCTGCTTTTTGAGGAAGTCTACCACCCGCTGCACCTCGGCATCAGAGACAAAGGCGCCATGTACCCGTTGCAGACGACCGGTGCCAGGGGGCAGGTAGAGCATGTCACCCATCCCCAGCAACGCCTCGGCCCCGTTGCAATCCAGGATGGTGCGGGAGTCAACCTTGGAAGAAACCTGGAACGAGATACGGGACGGCAGGTTGGCCTTGATCAGACCAGTGATGACATCCACCGATGGCCGCTGGGTGGCCAGAATCAGGTGAATACCGGCAGCCCGGGCCTTCTGGGCCAGACGGGCGATATGCTCCTCCACCTCGCGCCCGGCCACCATCATCAGGTCAGCCAACTCATCCACAATCACCACGATATAGGGCAGATGGCTGTGTTCCAGCTCATCCACCTCATCATCAACCACAAACGGCAGCGGCTCATCCAGTATTGCCGGATCTTCCCCCTCAATCACCTCTTCCAGCTCTTCGATAATATCCTCATCATCCAGATCATGGACCGCCAGCTCTTCTTCCTCAACCGCCAGCTTGCGATTGTAGGATTCAATATTACGAACCCCTTTGTCTGCCAGCAGGCGGTAGCGGCGCTCCATTTCGTTCACCGCCCATTTCAGGGCCAGGGAGGCCTTTTTCGGCTCGGTCACCACCGGCAGCAGCAGGTGCGGAATCCCTTCATACATGGAGAATTCCAGCATCTTGGGGTCAACCATGATGAAACGAACGTCACGGGGGGTGGCGGTGTAGAGCAGGGACAGAATCATGGTATTGACCGAGACCGATTTACCGGAACCGGTGGAACCGGCCACCAGCAGGTGCGGGGCCTTGGCCAGATCAGTCAGGGAGGGCAAACCGGCGATATCCTTGCCCAGCACCAGCGGCAGCTTCATCCGGCTTTGCAGAAAATCATCACAGGTAAAGATCTCGCGCAGGTAGACCGTCTCACGATCACGGTTCGGCACCTCAATCCCCACCACCCCTTTACCGGGAATCGGAGCGACAATCCGAATTGAAAGCGCCTGCAGCGCCATGGTCAGGTCATCGGACAGGCCGGCGATCCGACTGATCTTGATGCCGGGGGCCGGGGCAAACTCATACATGGTGATAACCGGGCCGGGGCAGATCTCTTTCACCTCGCCGTCTATCCCGAAATCCAGCAGTTTCTTTTCCAGCAGGCGGGCGTTCATCTCCAACGCCTCACGATCAACCCGCCGTTCAGTGGTGGGCGGAGGGTCCAGCAGCGACAAGGGCGGGGTGATAAAATCCCCCTCCTGCTTGATAAAGTCGAACGACTCCTGTACCGCCTTATCCTTGGCCGCCTCCTTTTTCTTTTCCTTTTTAAAGAAATTAGGACGTGGCGTAGGGGAGGGCGCCGCCGCCTCCTTGATTACCGGACCACTAACCGGTACCGCCTTTCCTTCGGCCAACGCCTTGTCCCGCTCGCGTCCCTCTTTGGCATGGGCAGTACGTTCCTTGCGGGCAGCCCACTTGGTGCGCAAATTTTCCAGCCACCAGGAGGCAAACAGGACAAAAGAGAACCCAGACAGGATCATGATTGAGGCCGCCAGCAGCGGCAATAACACCAGCAGGGCACCAAAGGCATTCATGCTGCCCCGCAGCATCAAGACCGTACCCCGTCCGATCAAGCCACCGGTGGGGATCTGCTGCCCCATAAAATTCGTGGATTCAATGCTGAAGGCGAACAGTGATGCCAGCGAAAAGAGGAGGCCGATAAAGGCGGCAACCTTGTAAAAACGGAGGCGGGGTTCCTTGAAGCGCAGCAGGTTATAGGAGATAAACAGCAATGCTCCGGGCAGCAGATACGAAGCCAGGCCAAACAGCATAAAGAACAGATCAGCCACCTGGGCACCCAGACGCCCCCCCAGGTTGCGGATACCCCCTTCGGTTGACCAACTGTTCAACGACTGGTCTGCCGAACTGAAGGTGATAAAAGCCAGCAGGATGAACAGGCCAACAGCGCCTACACCAATCCCCTGGAGCTCCTTGGTCAGTTTTGCTTTACGTGTTTCGTCCACGGATGCCTTTATACTACCTGATAATCAATAACAAATTCAGGGGGATGCATGATCGCTTTTTTAACGGAGCAAAGCTCGGCAGCCTTGACAATCGCCTTCTGGTAGCGCTCAGGAAACTCAGGAGGCAGGTTGATGGTCATGCTCACCTTACTGACCCGACGTTTACCCTGCGGATCAAGCTCAAATTCAATGTTCTGGGTCAGTGACACCTTTTCCGTCGGAATCTTGCGGGCATTACAGAACTCAAGCACATAGATACCGGCGCAGGTCCCGATGGAACCAAGAAAACAGGCAAAGGGCTCAGGATAGCTACCGTCGCCACCGTTCTCGACAGCTTGGTCAGTCATCATCTGTAGTCCGTTTTCAAACGTTGAGGCAACTTTTTTACCGCCTTCAAAACTGATGTCTATCTTCACTTTTTGGTCTCCTGTTCATCCTTCTTTGGTGCAGGCTGCGCGGGAGGCGCAGGTTTACGATCCTTGTCGATCTCCAGCATGGAGGTCATATCTTCAAACTGGCCCATATACAGCTCCACCTCAGGGGTTTCACGGCGCAGCAGGTCCAGACGCCGCTTTTCAAGGGAGCGCCGGATCCCCTCCAAGGTCTTGAACTTGACCTGCACCCGTGGGCTCATATTGGCCTTGGCCTCGTCAAAATCAGGATACTGCAGATTCATCAGCGGATTGTACGAAAGGGTCCGCTGCCGGAAGTTGGGGTATTCCCAGAGGATGGTGGCCTTGGCATCCACAATCTGGGCCGTCATAACCAGAAAGTTATAGTCGGTTGTCAGAGAGTCCAGCAGGTTGGAGGAAGAGATCTTGTCCGGGCGGGTAATGCCACTGACAATCACAAACATCACCGCATCCAGGCTGTTTTTACGCATGAAATCAGCCAGGGCATCTTCTTTCCAGAAATATTTATTGTACTGGATAGCTGCATCGTCACGGCGTTCGCGCCGGAACAAAGTGCTGGCAAAGACCGCCTTGGGGTCTGCATCCAGCAGGGTAACCGTATAAAAGCTGTTGGTGTTTTTTACCAACCGCAGCAGGTCACGTTCAAAGGAGCGGTTAACATTGGTCAGCAGAGTGATCAATTCTTCACGCTGAGGATGGCGGATGTCAGAGTCGGTATCGACAATGATTGGCACCACTCCCAATACCTTCACTTTTTCCGCCACCGCATCCTGCGGCAGATTATAGTAGTTGTGGGCACAGCCCCCCACAAGCGGCAGCAATAGCAAACCAACCAGTAGCACCAACCGTCGCATAACCATCCTCCCGATTCTGTCGTATCGTGATGTAGTTTGTCTGTTCCAGAAATCCTGAATGTTATACCAGATGGTAACGGCATTTTCCAGAGCTATCCAATTGAACGGTAACCCTCTCAATTTACATTGACTCTCAGAGATCATTCACGTATTTTATCGCCCACAACCTGCTTATCAAGAGTGGTGGAGGGATAAGGCCCTATGAAACCACAGCAACCGGTCCCGGTAGGGGCGTCAGGTGCTAAATCCTGCCGCAAGGCGAAGATGAGCGAGGATCTTGACGTTACTCAAGGCCCCTGCTCCCATACCATGCAGGGGCTTTTGTTGTTTCGGGGTACTCATGTCCATCGGCGTTGTACAGGAACAGACCATAACCTTTGACTCCGGCGTCCGGTTGGAGAGCGGTCGGATACTTGCGCCGATCACCCTGGTCTATGAACTCTACGGCACCCCAAACGCTGATCGTTCCAACGTGATTATGGTGGAACATGCCTGGACCGGTGACGCCCACCTGGCCGGCAAGCGCAGCGAAGAGGAGACCAAGCCAGGCTGGTGGGATGCCATTGTCGGTCCCGGAAAACTGCTGGACACTGACCGCTACTGCGTACTTTGTTCCAATGTGATCGGCTCCTGCTACGGTTCCACCGGCCCGGCCTCCATCAACCCCAAGACCGGCAAGCGCTACAACCTTACCTTTCCTGTCATCACCGTCCGTGACATGGTCCGAGCCCAGGAACTGCTGCTGAACCACCTGGGGATCACGCGCCTGCTCTGCGTGATGGGGGGCAGCATGGGCGGCATGCAAGCCCTGGAATGGGCGACCCAGTACCCGGACCGGGTCGCCTCGGTGATCGCTCTGGCCACCACACCACGCCCGTCACCCCAGGCCATATCGCTGAACGCCGTAGCACGTTGGGCCATCTTTAATGACCCTACCTGGAAAAAGGGGGAGTACAAACACAACCCCAAGGATGGTCTGGCCCTGGCCCGCGGCATCGGGCATATCACCTTCCTGTCCGATGAATCAATGTGGCAGAAATTTGATCGTCGCTTCTCGGCCAAAGACGGCCTGTTTGATTTCTTTGGCCAGTTTGAGGTTGAACGCTATCTGAACTATAACGGCCACAACTTTGTGGATCGCTTTGACGCCAACTGTTTCCTCTATCTTGCCAAGGCGCTGGATCTCTACGATGTGGCCTGGGGCTACGAATCCATGGCCGATGCCTTTAGCCGGGTGCAGGCGCCAATCCAGTTTTTTGCCTTCAGCTCTGACTGGCTCTACCCCCCCTATCAGACCGAAGAGATGGTGACCTGCCTGCAGGGATTAGGCAAAGAGGTGGAATACCACCTGATTCAGTCTGCCTATGGTCACGATGCCTTCCTGCTGGAGCATGAAACCTTTAGCCCGATGGTCCGTTCTCTGCTGGAACGGGTCAGTGGGAGCTGAGCCCCATGTTCCGCCTCCGGCTATTTCTGGCGCTGGCAGCCTGCTGTGGCACGCTGGCAGCATCAGTTTATGCCGATGACCAGCTACCACCGGGTGAGCCAACCGAACTGACCGGTACCACTGCCAAGGCTGGAGTCGTGCCTGGCATACCGCTGACTGCTGTTGCCGAACGGTTGGATGCGGCTGAAAAAGCCGATGATTTTCCAGCCATGCTGTCTGCAGCAGAAGAAGCACTCACACTTGCCCCGGAACACCTCAAGGAACGATTCGCCCGCAAGGTGGCCCTGGCAGCCTGGTGGCATGGTCACAGCGCATTCGGCAATGCAGACTGGCAACAGGCTGCAGATCGTTTTGGACGCATCTCAGAGCTGGCCGGACAGTATCCCCGGATAGCAAAATCGTGGGGACCCAACCTGCTGGATAGCGATACCCATCTGCAACTTGCCCAGCGGATGCTGACACTGCCAAGACGGCAGCCTGACTATACCCATCGTTTTCTGCTGGTCTTTCTGCATGACGTATCGCTTGATCAGCCAGGGCTACATGCCAACCGGATCACCGGCAGGACAATACTCAACGAGCAGCAGAAATCCCGCGCCCGTCATGCCTTCAGCGCCCTGCGTGGCTATCTGGAATCCCTGAGCCAGGGCAGGCTTTCTGCAACATTCACAACTCTTGAGTATTCGGGCTCAGTCAAGGCGCTCCGGATCAGGCCGGATGGCACCAGCGGCGAGATACGGGAGCCTGACCTGAACCATGCTGCCCCGTCACTCTGGCCGTTATTGCGCGACCGCTATCAACAGGTTGATACCATCGTCTACATCTGGGGCGGCGGAGAGAAATTTGCTCAGTATGCCACCGGCGGCAGCCTGCCCCATGTACTGATCCCCTGGACGCTGGCCAGCCCGTTGCGTGGCTTCATCCAGATTCCCGGGCATCGCCTGATCAACAGCTATGCACCGCTACTGGTTATGCATGAGTTCTTTCACACGGTAGAGAGCATGTCCGGCATCAAGCCCAACCACGGCTATAAACCTGCGGTACGAAGCCAGTTTCCTGATTGGAAGGGAACCAGCCAGCTTGATTACTACCGCTGGCATTTTGACACTACGATTCCACAGCGTTTCAGCACCAAAAGTGACTTCAAGCCCGAACGGGGCTGGGCAAACCTTAACTTTCCCCTGCGCCACCCGGATCGTCTCCCGCCACTTCAGGCGCTGGATCAGCTGGCCAGCCGCGCTGACCTGATCCCGTCAGTTGACCGGCAGAAGGCCTCAAAACTGCACCATCAGGCCGAAGCGCTGATTAAGGACAAACAGGACAATCAGGCGCTGCCCCTGCTGCTGGAGGCCAAACAGCTGCATCCGCTGCACCCCGGCATTATGCTGGAGCTGGGCAGGCTGTATGAAAGAACCGGTCAGCTCCAAGATGCTCTGGAGGCATACCGTACAAGAGCCGACTTCTTCCCGGATCTTGGCGGTGTTCAGCGGATTGCTGCATTGAATCAAAAGCTGGCACTGCATCTTCCGGCAGCCAAAGCCCATGTTTGGGCTGCCGATCTTGCCACGACGCCCGGTACACGGCTTATCCATCTGCTGCTAAGCGCCCACGCCTATAAGCGTGCGGCAGACCACCAAGCCGCCTTTACTGCCTATCAGCAGGTCATTAAAGAGGCACCAAAACTGTCGCCCAACGACACCAAACTGCTGGCAGAGGCATACTACCAATCTGGCCTGCTGCTTGCCGATCACCTCGGCACTCCGCAGGAGGGAATCAAACTATTGCAGCAGGCGGTGGCCAGCGGCCACAACCCAGAGCTGGTACAGAAATCGTTGGCGCGTATCAGCAAAAAAATACGATGAAAAACCTGCAGACAGACAGGATTGATCCCAAACTCTGGCGTTCTTTACGCAACGGTGTTGGCAGGGCGATCGGTGACTTTGGCCTGATTAATGACGGCGACCGGCTCTGTATCGGGCTTTCCGGCGGTAAAGATTCACTGACCATGCTGCTGTTGCTGCATGACCTGCAGCAGCGGGCGCCGATCCGCTATGAGCTGCTACCGGTCACCATTGATGCAGGTTTTGAACAGTTTGATACCGCAGCAATCCGCGGCTTTGTTGAACAGTTGGGGCTGGAACTGATTGTGGAGCAGACCGACCATGCCGGGTTGATCACCAGCAAGCTGCGCCCCGGCTCATCCTACTGTTCCTTTTGTGCCCGGCTTAAACGGGGCGCCCTGTATGGTGCAGCACGGCGACTGGGCTGCAATCTGCTGGCGCTGGGGCATCATCGGGATGACTTTATCGAAACCCTGTTGATGAACCAGTTCTTTATCGGTACCCTGAAAGCTATGTCGCCCAAAATGTTGTGTGACAGCGGCGATATAACCGTGATACGTCCTCTGGTCTATCTGGCTGAGGACGATATCGCAAGCGCACTGCACCAGACCGGCATGGCTGCTGTACGCTGTTCCTGCCCGGTTGCTGATGCTGACCACCAGCGCCAACGGATGAAACGCCTGCTGAAAGAGCTTGAGCAGGAAATACCACAGATTAAAAACAGCCTGCTGGCAGCACTGGGTAATGTTCAGCCCCGTCACCTGCTTGAACGACACTTGACTAAGGAAGGTACACAATGCGCATAGGTCATGGCTATGATGTCCACCGGCTGGTGGAAGGCAGAAAGTTGATCATGGGAGGCGTAGATATCCCCTATGAAAAGGGGCTGTTGGGACATTCTGATGCCGATGTGCTGCTGCACGCCATAGCCGACGCTCTGCTGGGTGCACTTGCCATGGGTGATATCGGCAAGCATTTTCCTGATACAGATCCTGCCTTCAAAGGTGCTGACTCCATGAAACTGCTTGAGCATGTAGTTGGCCTGATCCGCGCTAAAGGATATTGCGTTAGCAATCTGGATGCTACTATCATCGCCCAAAAGCCCAAAATGGCGCCTCATATTCAGACCATGCGGGAGAATATTGCCCGGGCCTGCGGCGTGGAGATCGACCGGATTAATGTCAAGGCCACCACTGAAGAGGGCTTGGGCTTTACCGGCACCGGTGAAGGGATATCGGCCCATGCCGTGGTGCTGCTGATCCAGCAATGAGCATAGGAACTACTCTATTGTAGTGGAGGAATCCCCCATGGAAAAACAGACCGTCTTAATCGTTGAAGACGACGAAATGACCGCGGCAATCCTGGAAATGATTGCAGATGAGGCCGGTTATCACACCTTGATCGCTGCCGATGGCGTGACCGCGATAGAGCTGTATCAGCAGCACTTGCCTGCTGTTGTGCTGCTTGATCTTAACCTGCCCCAGTTAAACGGCTATTCTTTTGCTTCACTGGTCAGAAACTTCTCAGACCACAAGCCACGGATTATTGTGGTCACCTCAACCCCGGCTGATTATGAACAACACTTAAGCGATCTGGCTGATGGTTGCCTGGTCAAGCCGATTAAACGACAGGAGCTACTTGATCTGCTTGCATAAAAGTGCGTGCACTTTTTTCTTAAAAAGGCTATACAAGACTAATGTCGTCCCATTAACAAGGATGCAAACTAATCATTAATAGAAGGAGATACAATCATGTTGGAAAAAGTTCAGGCAGTACTTGATCAGGTCCGTCCCATGCTGCAGCGCGACGGTGGCGATGTTGAGCTTGTCGAAGTAGTTGACGGCATTGTAAAAGTAAAGCTGCAGGGAGCTTGCGGTTCCTGCCCCATGTCCACCATGACCCTCAAGATGGGGATCGAAAAGGCGATCAAGGAGCAGATCCCTGAGATCGTTGAGGTACAGCAGGTTCGTTAACCGTTGCTGACTTACTCTGAAAACAGAAGGACCCGGTTTAGGCCGGGTCTTTCTGTTTCTGCTGATTTTTAATCGGATCAGCCGATCAATTTACCACCGATATGGCTCAGTGCCGGCCAGGCAACGTTCAGGGCAGCGCCTGCTGCGAAGAGGCCGAACACGCCAAGCACCCTTCCAATGTATTTCCTGTCATCTAAATCGGAATAACTGACTTTAACTTTCATGATACGTTCCCCCTATAGTGTGGTTAATTAGGTTGTTAGTTGAACAGACTCATCAAGCCACTGACGGTACCGGCTGCTGACCAGGTGATAAAGCCACCAAGGAATACTGCTGCCCCTGCGAAGATTGCCAGACTACCTTTTGCGGTGGTTTCTGCCAACAGAACTGAGAAATTGTTTTTTGCTTTCATGACACTTCTCCTTTGTTTGTGTTTTTATGATGCGTATCGTATAACTGGGATCTTGTTTGGCACTTCGTGATGTGCCGTTCTTGATTTCTTTAATTACAGTTTGCGTGCCAACACAGATAAAATTTTTATTTATTTTTTATTATTAAGCAATTTAAGCAACTTACATTGACCAGCAACCTGTCTTGCGATATGCGACACCTATTGCTTGCTGGACAATGTTGCAGACAACAACGCAACAAGCAACCACACGAAGCAAGAGCACATAGCAATGAATACAATAATTTGCATAATGTTGCATGCAACAGTGTTGCGTTGCATCACTATTTCCACGTCAGCAACAAAGGTACATTCTAACAGTCCATGAAAATCAAACGGCTCGAGATAGCGGGATTTAAATCATTTGCTGACAAGGTTGTGCTGGACTTCCAGCAAGGGGTTACCGGCGTGGTAGGCCCCAACGGCTGCGGTAAGTCCAATATTGTTGATGCCATCCGTTGGTGCATGGGGGAGCAGTCTGCCAAAAACCTGCGTGGCAAGGCGATGGAGGATGTGATCTTCCTTGGCAGTGAAAACCGCAAGCCGCTGGGGATGGCTGAGGTTTCCCTGGTTTTTTCAACTGAGGACGGACGTGCTCCGGCCAAGTACCTTGAATTCAGCGAGATTCAGCTGACCCGCCGCCTTTACCGCGATGGTGAAAGCGAATACCTGATCAACAAGACCCCCTGCCGCCTGCTGGATATCTCTGAACTGTTTATGGATACCGGCGTTGGCACCAAGGCCTATTCAATCATAGAGCAGGGCAAGATCGGTCAGATCCTGCACTCTCGCCCGGAAGAACGCCGCCTGCTGATTGAAGAGGCTGCCGGTGTCACCAAATACAAGACCAGAAAACAGCTGGCCCTTAAAAAGATTGATGCCACCCGCCAGAACCTGCTGCGTCTGTCCGATGTGCTGGGGGAAATCAAACGACAGCTGAACGCCCTGCAGCGCCAGGCCAAAAAGGCAGAGAAATTTCGTGAACATCGAGAAGAACTGCGGGAGATTGACCTGCTTTTCACCCTGCATCAGGCCGACAGCCTGCAGGCTGAGCACCAGCAGACCCAGCAGCAACTGACCGAGCAGCAGCAGCGGATGCAAGAGGTCTTGAGCGCAGCCGACACCTCGGAAAATCAGGTAGAGCTGCAACGTATGGCCATGCTGGAATCGGAAAAAGGGCTGTCGACAGAGCAGGAAGAGCTGTTCCGGATTAGGAGTGAGGCCGCTGCCTGTGAAAACGGTCTGACCTTTCGCCGCAAAGAGCAGGAAACGATTACAGAACGTCTGGCCCGGCTTGAGCTTGAGCAGCAGACCGTTGCTGAACGGCGCGAAGCCCTTGCTGCCGAGCTGACCAGATTGCAGCAGCATCAGCAGACCACCGGCAATGACCTGAATGCTGCCGAAGTGCAACTTGCCAGCCTGCAGGAGGAACAACAGGAGCAGGAACAGAGGTTTGAGACCTTAAGCCGCCGGATAGAGACGCAGCGTCGTGAACTGTTCAGTGCCACCGGTGAGGCAGCACAATGCCGTACCCGCCAGGAGACAGCCCGGAAACGCCTCGCCGTTCTGGCTGAACGGCTGGAGCGACACAGCCATGAGCAGATCGTGGTTATGGAAAAACAGCAGGAAAACAGGCGCTGTTACTCCTCTTTGACTGAGCAGATTGAACAGCACCAACAGGAGCATCGGGCCGCTGCCACACAGGCCGCGCTACTGGCTGAACAGGAACAGCTGCTGAAGACACAGCTACCGGAACTGGACAAGCTGGTTCAGTCTCAACGGGATGAACTCAGTCGAAACAGCTCACGTCTGACGTCACTGCAGGAGCTTGAGGCCCAGTTTGCTGGCTATGGCCAGGGTGTTCGCCAGCTGATGACCGAATCCCCCCTGCGGGAACGGTTGGGGGGTATGTTGGCTGATACCCTGCTGGTGCCGGAAGAGTATGAACTGGCAGTTGAATCCGTGCTAGCTGAACGGCTGCAAGCGGTGCTTTGCAACAACGAACAGGATCTGATCAGCGCACTCCAGTATCTGCGTGAACAGGCGACAGGTCGGGCACAACTGGCGGCACCTCAGCAACAAGCGGTTGCGCCGCAACAGATCAGCGGCACAACGCCTTTATTGACCCTGCTTGAGGTCTCCGGACAGGCAACGGTGCAACTACAACGGATGCTTGCTCCGGTGCATCTGGTCGATACCCTTGAAAATGCCCTGACGCTGTCCCGTCGCCACACCGATCTGACCTTTGTAACACGGGCCGGAGAAGTGGTCGCCTCCGACGGCACGGTCAGCGCCGGCCCCCCGGAATCGGCTCAGGGCGGTATCATTCACAAAAAGCGGGAAATCAGGTCGCTAGAGCTGCAGGTACAGGAACAGTCCCAATTGCTGGCCAGCAGCGAGGAAGAGCTGAAGCGGATTCGGGCTGAACTGCAGGAGGCTGGTCAGGCGCTGCAGACCGCCCGTACCGATCAACACCGGCTGGATCTGCTGCTGTCAGGACTGATCAAAGACCAGCAGCAGCTTGATGCCGAAGAGGGACGGCTTGCAGAGCGTCTGGAACTGCTGGTGCATGAACGAACCACCCTGGAGGAGGAGCAGACCGGCCTGCAGGAAGAGCTGAAGGCTGCAGACATCGGTCAGCAGGAGGCTGAAAGCCGCGCGAAAAGCCTTGAACAGGAGTCGCACTTCTTGAGTGCCGAGCTTGAGGGACGTCGCCTGATCCTTGCCGCTGCCCGGGAGGCACTGACAGGCCAACGGGTAGCGGTTGCCACCCTGCGTGAACAGGGTGAAGCCCACCAGCGCACGGTTATTTCACTGACCTCCCAGTTGGCAGAGCTGGAACTGCGTATTCAAAATAGCACGGCTGAGCATGAACAGACTGAAAACAGTCGGCAACGCCTATGCAGTGAACTGGCAAGCGAAGAACAACGTCTGCAGGTTCTGCTTGGGCAGCAGGTCAAGCAGGACGAACAGCTACAGATTGTGCGCCAACAGCATGAGGCTGCAGCAATGCAACTGGCCGCAGCTGAGCTTGATGCCCGTCTGCGCCGTGAAGAGCGGGAAACCGTCCGTCAACTCCATGCAGACCTGTCGCTCAAGGTCTCCTCACTGGCACTGCAACAGGAACACCTTGAACAGTCATTGCAGGACCGGCATCGGTTGAGTCTGCATGAGGTGCGGGAGCGGCTTGGCCAGCGGGAGCTTGATCCAGTCGCAGCCCGGATCCGCCAGACCGACCTTGAGCGGATGATCGATGAACTGGGTGAAGTCAACCTGATGGCGATTGAAGAGCACGCCGGCATGGAACAGCGCTACGACTTCCTGGCCGGCCAGAAGGCGGATCTTGAAGAATCCCTGAATGACCTGCAGCAGGCGATTCACCGGATCAACCGTACCACCCGTAAACGGTTCCTGGAGACCTTCACCCTGATCAACGAAAAGTTTCAGGAGGTCTTTCCGCGGCTGTTCTGCGGCGGCAAGGCGGAACTGCGTCTGACCGATGAACAGGATCTGTTGGAGACCGGCATTGATATTATCGTTCAGCCACCGGGCAAAAAACTGTCCAACGTGATGCTGCTGTCCGGTGGAGAAAAGGCGTTGACCGCTGTTGCGCTTATCTTCTCGATCTTCCTGATCAAACCGACTCCGTTCTGCCTGCTGGACGAGGTTGACGCACCGCTTGATGATGCCAATATCGGTCGCTTTAACGATATGGTGCGGGAGATGAGCGCCATCTCGCAGTTCATCATTATTACCCATAACAAGACCACCATGGCGGTTGCGGACACCCTGTACGGCATCACCATGGAGGAGCCGGGCGCCTCACGGCTTGTGTCGGTCCGATTGCATTAAGCCGATTGTTCTGGTATGTAAAATGATCATTTCTGCAGCCATTGCGAGGAACAGACAATGCCGTTTCAGACCGTATTAAAAGAGCTGGTGGATAGTGTACCCCATGCCGTAGGTGCTATTCTGGTTGACTGGGAAGGGGAGGCGGTTCAGGAGTACTGCCACTGTGATTCCTATGACATGCGCTTTGTTGCTGCCCACAAAGGGATTGTGCTCTCACGTCTGCGCGAGACCCATGCCGATAATCAGGGGGGCGTTATCGAGGATGTTGTGGTCACCTCAGAGCGGCAGGTTCTGTTGATCGGCGCTGTTGACCCAGATTATTCACTGGTATTGCAGGCAGATAGAGCCTGTCCGGTGGGACTGGCCCGTTATTACTTTACCAATGCCCTGGCACGTCTGAAAAAGGAACTTTGATGTCTGAAGAAAAAAAAGGATTTCTGCGGGGGATGTTTGAACGGGTAACCGGGACCGCCCCCCAGGAACCTGAATCCCCACAGCAAGTTACTGATGATACTCAGAAAAAGCCAGGACTGTTTGAGCGGCTGAAGTCAGGCCTCAAAAAAACCACTGATGGGCTGGTAGGTCGGATTGATGCCCTGGTATTAGGTAAAAAAGAGATTGATGCCGACACGTTGGAAGAGTTGGAAGAGATCCTGATCACCTCTGACATCGGGGTTAAGACAACGGTTGAACTGATCCGCAGTCTGGAGCAGCGCCTCTCCCGCAATGAGCTGAAAGATGGCACTGCCCTGCGCGGGGCCCTGAAGGAAGAGCTGCACACGCGTCTGCTGGCACATCACACCCTGCTGAAAACCGATACTGCTGCGCCGTTTACCATTCTGGTGGTGGGGGTCAACGGCGTTGGCAAGACCACCACCATTGGCAAACTGGCGGCAAAATTTGCGGCTGAAGGCAAAAAAGTCCTGCTGGCCGCCGGTGACACCTTCCGCGCTGCCGCTGCAGAACAGCTTGAAATCTGGGGAGAACGGGCCGGGGTTGCGGTCATCCGCCATCAGGAGGGGGCCGATCCCTCAGCCGTCGCCTTTGATGCCTGCAAGGCAGCGGTCAGTCGAGGCACAGAAATACTGATCATCGACACTGCCGGACGGCTGCACACCAAGGTCAATCTGATGGAGGAGATGAAGAAGATCCATCGGGTTATCGGACGTGAAATTCCCGGAGCCCCCCACGAGACCCTGCTGGTTCTGGATGGAGCCACCGGTCAGAATGCCCTTTCACAGGCACGCCTCTTCAAGGAATCTGCCGGGGTCACCGGTATTGCCCTGACCAAGCTGGATGGCACGGCCAAAGGTGGCATTGTGGTTGCGGTCTCCCATGAGTTCAACCTGCCTGTCCGCTACATCGGCGTGGGTGAAGGGGTTGACGACCTGCGTGAATTTGATCCTAACGAGTTTGTGGATGCCCTCTTCCAGACCTCATAACCGCCACAGCACGGAACCGTCTATGCAAATGGGCCTTGACTTTATTCAGGAAAATCAATACATTATTGCACCCTCAGAAGGAGATACCGACGTGGAAACAGAACTTTTTGAAAAACTTGAAGAAAAAATCAGCACGCTGCTGACTAACTATACTGCTTTAAAGGAAGAAAACCGGATTCTTGCAGACGAAAACACACGCCTCCGTCAGGAGCGAGAAGGCCTTAAAGGGCGCGTTGATGCGATTCTGAGTAAACTTGAAGGCGTGTAAGGCATGATCAAGGCCCATCTGGTCACGGTGCTGGGGCGAGAAATCCCGGTCCGCAGTTCTGCATCAGAAGAAAAGGTGCGGGAGGTTGAGGCCTTTGTAAATACCAGGATTGAGGCGATCCGTGAGCGGCTGACCACAGCTGACCCGCAACTGTTGGTAACCCTGGCCTTGCTGAACCTGTCAGAATCCTATCTGGAACTGCAGGGGCGTCAGGATGGTTCAAATACGCTGGAAGCCCGTATCAGCAGCATGCTTGAACAACTTGACAGGGCACTGTAAGCACACGATAACAGCCTGAATTAGTAGCAGAACAAGCACGTGGTCTCTTCAGGGAGACGTTGATATATAAACCACCAACGCATTAACTATTTGTACCTGTTCAGTTTCCGTGGCATCAGCTGCGTACTGATATCTGCACTGGCTTATATATCCCCGGTATGCAAGGGGCCTTCGGCAGACAGAACCAATTGGGAACTGCCGATCTATCCTTCCATCCTCCCTGCAGCAGACCAGACCCGGCCTCCGGGTAACCACCTGTTTGTGCGTGTTTTATTGTGAGGGCTGTATGCCTAAAAAGGCCTTACGACGTGACCTGCTTGCGCGGCGCCGCGCAATGGATCAGGCCACTTGGCACACTGCCAGCGCGTCTGCCCAACAGCGCTTGGCCGATCTGGAACTGTTTCAGCGGGCAGCCTGTATTGCCCTCTACTCGCCGATTCAACAGGAAGTTGACACCGAGCTGCTGTTTGCAACGGCACGCTCTGCAGGAAAGCAGGTTTTGTATCCGCTGGTCTGCGGTAACAACCTGCAGTTCCGGGAGGTTACTGAAACAGGCCAACGTGCCTCCGGTGCCTTTGGTATCCTTGAACCCTGCAGATTTGGTGAGGAGCATAGCCTTGCATCAGCAGACTTGATTGTGGTTCCCGGGGTTGCTTTTGATCTACAGGGACATCGGATCGGTTTTGGCAAGGGCTACTATGACCGTTGCCTGAGTCAGCTTCCAAAGCACGGTACGCTTGTAGGCTTATGTCATGATTTCCAGCTGTTGGAGCAGGTCCCGGCAGAGAGACATGATATCAGAATGCAGTATGTTGTTACGGATAAACGGATTGTCCAGGTAGTGACCGGCACTATGCCGGATTAACATAAAGGAGGATGAAGCATGATAACAAGTATCATCATGGCGTTGGTCATCGTCGCTGTCGCTGGTGCGGCATATTTTGCCGGCAACCGTTTTGGACGCAAGAGCACTGAAGGACTTGTGGCACAGGCTGAAGAGCTTGCTGCCCGGCTGCTTGAGGATGCCCGGCGTGAGGCAGATAATATTGCCAAGGAAGCAGAACTGAAGGCCAAAGATGCGGCCCTTGAGGCAAAAGAAGCAGCAGAAGGCGAATTGAAGGAAAAAAAGAGAGAAATTCAGGTTCAGGAAAAACGGATACAGCAGAAAGAAGAACATCTGGACAAAAAAGCGGTGCTGGTTGATCAAAAAGAGATGGATCTGCTCAAAAAGGAACAGGCCGTATCAACAAAAGAACAAACCCTGACTACAAAGGAAGAAGAGTTGAACAAGGCCGCAGGTGAGCAGCGTGCCAAGCTGGAGCAGATCTCCGGTATGAGCTCTGAAGAGGCAAAAAACTCCTTGATCGAGGCGATGGAAAGCGAAGCCAAGCACGATGCGGCCAAACGGATCAAACTGATTGAGGACGAAGCCAAGGAAACCGCTGACAAGAAGTCAAAAGAGATTATCGCCGCAGCGATTCAACGCTATGCTGGCGAATATGTTTCAGAAAAATGTGTCTCCGTGGTGCCCCTGCCCTCTGATGAAATGAAAGGGCGGATTATCGGCCGTGAAGGCCGCAATATCCGCGCCCTGGAAGCTGCCACCGGTATTGACCTGATTATTGATGACACCCCGGAAGCAGTAATCCTGTCCGGCTTCAACCCGGTACGTCGTGAAGTTGCCCGTCTGTCACTGGAAAAACTGCTGGCCGATGGTCGGATCCATCCGGGCCGGATCGAAGAAGTGGTTTTAAAATCAGAGGAAGAGGTTGAAAAGGCGATCAAAGAGGCAGGCGAACAAGCCGCCTTTGACCTGGGTGTCCATGGTATTCACCCTGAAGTACTCAAGCTGATCGGTCGCCTCAAGTACCGCACCTCCTACACTCAGAACGTCTACCAGCACTCACTGGAAGTTGCCTTCCTGTGCGGCATCATGGCAGCCGAGCTGGGGATCAACGTCAAACAGGCCAAGCGGGCCGGTCTGCTGCATGACCTGGGTAAGGCCGTTGACCATGAGATCGAGGGCTCACACGCCGTAATCGGTGCCGATCTGGCGCGTAAGTACGGAGAATCACCAAAGATCGTTCATGCCATTGCTGCCCACCACGAAGACGAGAAACCGTCCACCATCCTGGCGGTGCTGGTCCAGGCAGCCGATGCCCTGTCCGGCGCACGTCCCGGCGCACGGCGCGAGATGATGGAATCCTATGTCAAGCGTCTGGAAGATCTGGAGCGGATCGCCACTTCGTTTGACGGTGTACAGGGTTCCTTTGCTATCCAGGCCGGTCGTGAGATCCGCGTGATGGTCTCCAGTGACAAAGTCTCCGACGAACAGTCGGTCCTGATGGCCCGCGAAATTGCCAAAAAGATCGAGAGTGAGATGACCTATCCCGGCATGATCAAGGTCAATGTGATTAGAGAAACCCGTGCCACCGAGTATGCCAAATAAATGTCAGTCAGAATCCTTTTCATAGGTGACATCGTTGGAAGTCCAGGCAGGACAGCCATCAGCCGGGAACTGCACCGGCTGGTGGATCGTCATGCCGTTGATCTGGTGATTGCCAACGGCGAAAACGCTGCCGGTGGTTTTGGTATCACCCCTGACACCGCAGCAGAGCTGTATCGTCAGGGAGTCCACCTGCTGACCAGCGGTAACCATATCTGGGACAAGAAGGATAACTCCGGTTTTCTGGATCGGGAAGAACGGATCATCCGACCACTCAACTACCCCCCTGGCACGCCAGGCCGAGGTTCAACCGTCGTTGAGACCCCTGCCGGTATCAAGGTTGGCGTGCTGAACCTTGAAGGACGGGTCTACATGAAAAACCTGGACTGTCCCTTCCGTTGTGCCGATGCAGAGCTGGAACAGCTGAGAAAAGAAACATCCATTATACTGCTGGACTTCCATGCCGAGACCACGTCGGAAAAAGCCTCTTTGGGCTGGTATCTGGATGGTCGGGTCTCTGCCGTGGTGGGTACCCACACCCATGTCCAGACCGCTGATGAACGGATCCTGCCGAACGGTACCGCGTACATTACTGATGTAGGGATGACCGGCTCCTTTGACTCCGTGATCGGCGTGGACAAGGGCCAGGCGATCCAGCGTTTCCTGACCCAGCAGTCAGTCAAGTTTGATATCCCCAAAAAGGACCTGCGGATCAATGCCGTGGTGATCGGGGTAGACACAAAGACCGGCAAGGCCGTCAGTATTGAACGAATTAACGCTGCTTGTTGAACAGCTAAAACAAGCTTTTAACGCAGAGATTATGTTTACAGGTAAGATCAGCTAGTTAGTTCTTTGCGTCTTTGCAACTCTGCATCCTTGCGTTAAAGTTTTTATTATCCGCGCTAATCCGCTCAATCAGCGTCATCCGCGGTCTATTATCATGGCTTTTCATGCCTTTCACGGAGTATTACCATGAGTATCCCCGTTGCCGAACAGATCGCCGTTATCAAGCGCGGCTGTGTAGAGCTGCTGATCCAGAAAGAACTGGAAGATAAACTGGCCACAGGCCGCCCATTGATCATCAAGGCCGGTTTTGACCCCACCGCGCCAGACCTGCACCTGGGGCACACGGTACTGATCCAAAAACTGCGTCAGTTCCAACAGTTGGGCCACGATGTCCACTTCCTGATCGGCGATTTCACCGGTATGATCGGCGACCCAACCGGCAAATCAGAGACCCGCAAGGTCCTGACCCGCGAAGATGTCCTGCGCAATGCCGAGACCTACAAAGAGCAGGTCTTCAAGATCCTTGACCCGGAAAAGACCAAGGTGGTTTTCAACTCTTCCTGGCTGAACGAACTGGGCTGCGGCGGCATGATCGGGCTGGCTTCCAAGTACACCGTGGCGCGGATGCTGGAGCGTGATGACTTCCACAAGCGCTACACCACCCAACAGCCGATTGCGATCCACGAATTCCTGTACCCCCTGATCCAGGGCTATGACTCGGTGGCCATGAAGGCCGATGTGGAACTAGGCGGTACCGACCAGAAATTCAACCTGCTGATGGGGCGTGAACTGCAGCGGGAATGGGGCCAGACGCCCCAGTGCGTCTTGACTATGCCGCTCTTGGAAGGCCTGGACGGCGTCAATAAGATGTCTAAATCATTGGGTAACTATATCGGCATCAGTGAGGCGCCAGACGAGATCTTCGGCAAGGTGATGTCCATCTCTGACGAACTGATGCTGCGTTACTATGAACTGCTCTCCGACAAGAGCATTGCTGAGATCGAGCAGTTAAAGGTCGGTCTGGCTGATGGCTCAGTACACCCGATGGCAGCTAAAAAGGCCCTTGGCCGGGAGATCGTGACCCGCTTCCACGGGGCTGGTACCGGTGATGCTGCTGAAGAAAACTTTGTCAAACGGTTCAAGGAAAACGAAATTCCGGAGGATATGCCTCAGGTCAGCTACGGCACGGTTGATTGCCCACTGTTGCTGGCCAAGGCCTTAACCGAGGCAGGGCTGACCAAATCCAATGGCGAGGCCCGCCGCTCCATCGACCAGGGTGGGGTCAAGCTGAACGGTGAGAAAGTCAGTAATACCAATCTGGAACTGACCGCCAGCGGCGAGTACATCGTCCAGATCGGCAAACGCCGCTTTGTCAGGATCGTAATCGGATGACCGTAATGACGTAATAATCACTCTGTGCAAAAGGGCCTGCCTCGGTGGTTCCTTTTGTGTTTGGAGCAGCAGATGGAACAGCGGATAGTAGGACAAGATACCGTTAGGATGCTGGAACTGGGGCACCCCTGGATTATTGCAGACAGTTTCACCAAGCGTTGGCCCAAGGCAAAGGCCGGTGATCTGGTACAACTGACTGATGAGCGTGGCAAACCGTTGGCCATTGCCCTGCTGGATCCGGCGGACCGGATTGTGGCACGGGTGCTGAGCCATCAGCCGATGCAGCTTGATCGTGGCTGGATCAAAAAGCGACTGCAGGCTGCCATCAGCCTGCGGGAAAAGTATGCCGATCTGAGCAACACCAGCGCCTACCGCCTGGTGAATGCCGAAGGGGATGCGCTACCCGGTCTGACCGTGGATCGCTATGCTGACTATCTGCTGATCCAGCTCTACTGCGAAGGCTGGCGACCGTACCTGAAACTGGTGACTAGTGTCCTTCAGGAACTGTTGCAACCACTCGGGATCTATGAGAAGGCCCGACCCCAGAACACCCGCGAACTGGAGGCGGTCAGCGACAGCAAGAAGTATGGCAGATTGTTGGCAGGCAGCGCAGCTCCGCAACGGTTGGAGGTACAGGAAAACGGCCTGACCTTTCTGGTTTCTTTGGAAGAAGGGCTTAACACCGGTCTGTTTCTGGACCAGCGGGAGAACCGTCACAGCCTGATGCCACGCATGGTAGGCAAACGTTTCCTGAACCTGTTTGCCTATACCGGTGCCTTTTCCGTGGCAGCTGCCGCAAGCGGCGCAACCCAGGTGACCTCAGTGGATGTATCCCCCGGCTATACAGACTGGAACCGGGCCAACTTTAGTGCCAACCGCCTGAATCCCAAAAAGCACCGCTTTCTGGTGGGGGACTGCATGGCCAAATTGGCTGAACTGACCTCTGCCCGGGAACAGTTTGATATCATCCTGATGGACCCGCCCTCTTTTTCCACCACGGCTAAGGGACGCTTTACCACCCGTGGCGGCACCAGTGATCTGGTGGCAGCCTGTCTGGCGTTGCTGGTTGATGGTGGCCTGCTGATCTGCTCCTCCAATCACCAGAAGACCGATCTGGCTGACTACCTGAAGGAGCTGCGTCGGGGTGCCCTCCAAGCCAAGTCAGAACTGCGGGTGATTGAGCAAAAGGGGCAGCCGGTTGACTTCCCATACCCGGTTACCCTGCCTGAAGGTCGTTATCTCAAGTATCTGGTCTGTGTGAAGGGATAAGCGTTGGCTGAAAAACAGGACACCATGCCAAGCCACCCCACCCCCGAAGCCTGGCTGCGTCAGCAGGCCCGCACGGTCAAAGGCAGCATGCTGGCGGCTATTCTGGCGGCTTTTGGCGGCGGTTTGTTGATCATCCTGCAGGCGCGATTGCTGGCCTTGGTCTGCCAACGAGTAGTGATTGAGGGGATCGGGCGGACTCCGTTGCTGCCGCTGCTGGCATGGGTAGGTCTGATCGCCCTGATGCGTGGTCTTGCCGCCTATCTAAGCGAACATGCAGCCATCAAGGCAGCAGCACAGGTCAGGCAACAGGTCCGCACTGCCCTGTACCAACGGTTGCTACGGCTGCGGCCGACCGGTATGGCCGGTGAAGTGGGGCCATTGACCGAGGTGGTGACCAGCGGGGTGGAAGGGCTTGAGGCCTACATTGCCCGCTTTCTGCCCCAGATGGTGTTGGCAGGTCTGTTGCCGCTGGCGGTGCTGCTGGTGGTACTGCCGTCAGAATGGCGCTCGTCACTGGTGCTGATCTTCTCGGCGCCGTTTATCCCGCTCTTGATGATCCTGATCGGCAAGGGGACTGAAACCCTGAATCGCCGCCAGTTTGCCCGGCTTTCCCGCATGGCAGGCCATCTGCTGGATCTGGTGCAGGGGCTGCCTGATCTGAAGATCTTTAGCGCTGCCAAGCGGGAGGCAGAACTGGTGGCTCTGGTTTCTGACCAGTACCGCAGCGGCACCATGGCCGTACTGCGGGTGGCCTTTATGTCTGCTTTTACCCTGGAATTTTTTTCAACCGTGGGCACGGCAGTGGTGGCGGTGATCATCGGCTTCCGCCTGCTGGCCGGAAATCTGTCGCTGCTGGACGGTCTGTTTGTGCTGCTGCTGGCACCGGAATACTACCTGCCGCTGCGCAATCTCGGGCTGGCCTACCACAGCCGGATGAACGGCATGGCTGCTGCCGAGCGGATTATTCCGCTACTGCAGCAACCACTGCCAACAAAAGATCTTTTGCCACAGAGGGCACAGAGGAACACAGAGGAAGAAATAATAGGTACCGATACTATCCCAACACTCAATTCCTCTGCGAACCTCCGCGTCCTCTGCGGTGAGTCCGTTGAGATCGCGTGCGAATCGGTCACCTTCCGTTACGGAGGTGATCGCGGTGGCGTGCAGAATATCTCGCTGACCATCCCGGCCAACAGCATGACCGCCCTGGTGGGAGCCAGCGGCAGCGGCAAATCGACCCTGGCCCGTCTACTGCTGGGGCTGGCCCAACCGGAATCAGGCCGGATCACGGTGGACGGTGTTGACCTGGCAGAGCTGGATCAGCAGGCATGGCGCCTACAACTGGCCTGGGTACCGCAACAGCCGTTCTTTTTCAGTGCCACAATCAGAGAAAACCTGCTGCTGGGCAGGCCCGATGCCGATGATCAGGCGATCCAACAGGCCCTTGCTGCTGCTGCGCTTAGCGAGGTGATCAGTGCGCTGCCGGAGGGACTGGCAACCCGGCTGGGTGATCGCGGGGCCGGACTGTCCGGCGGTGAACTGCGGCGGCTGGCCCTGGCACGGGTCTTTCTGCGGGATGCCAGCCTGGTGGTGTTGGACGAGCCCACTGCCGGACTGGATGCAGAGAACGAACAACTGGTGCTGGATGCCATGGGACGGCTGGCGGCTGGGCGGACCATGCTGATCATCAGCCACCGCGAGGCCACCATCAGCCGTTGCCAGCAGGTGGCTGTGCTGGCCGCAGGCAGGCTGGAGCAGGTCACCACCTCCCAAGAGTATCTGGAGGTGGCCCCATGAGAGAACTGCTGCGGATGCTGAGACCTGCCAGACAACACTGGCGTTGGATGGCGGGCGGGATCGGGCTGGGAGTGGCGGTCATTGCTGCCAATGCCGCCCTGATGGCGATCTCCGGCTGGTTCATCGCCTCCATGGCAGTAGCAGGGGTTACGCAAGCCTCCTTTAACTATTTCTTTGCCTCGGCCTCCATTCGCGCCCTGGCCATCCTGCGAGCTTCGGGCCGCTATGGCGAGCGGCTGGTCAGCCATGAGGCAGCCTTCCATATCCTGGCAGATCTGCGGGTCTGGTTGTTCAAACGCCTGATTCCGCTGGCACCGGCCGGGCTTGAAAGCTATGCCGGTGGTGACCTGGCCGGTCGGCTGCGGGCCGATGTGGACAGTCTGGAAAATCTCTACCTGCGGATCATTGCGCCACTTGCCACCGGCGCTTTTACCATCCTGCTGTCCGGGCTGTTTGTGCTGGTCTGGAGTGGTTCAGCAGCCCTGCTGCTGGTGGGGTTATTACTGCTGTCCGGGCTGTTGCTGCCACTGCTGGCACGTCACCTGGCTGAACAGCCGGGCAAACGTTCAACAGAACTGGCCGGGATGCTGCGCACCACGGTAACGGAAGGGTTGCAGGGGGCAGAAGAACTGCTGCTACTAGGAGCAACTGATAAACAGGCCCAGACGGTTGAGGGGTTCTCCAGTGGTCTGGTACAGCAGCAGGTCCGTCTGGGACAGATCAGCAGCCTGACCCTGGCCGGCGTCACCATCTGCGGTGCCCTGGCTATGGCAGGGCTGGCACTGGTCTGTATTCCCCTGGTGCAGACAGGACAGCTGGCAGGCCCCAATCTGGTGATGTTGCTGCTGTTCAGCGCAGCCTCCTTTGAGGCGGTCGGTCCGTTGGCTCACTCACTGCAACTGATCCCTGCCACCAGTGAAGCGATCCGCCGGATCAGGGAACTGGCCGATGCACCCATACCGCTGCCGGAACCGCTGCATCCGCAGCTACCGGAGTCATGCAGGATCGTACTGGATCAGGTCAGCTGTGGCTATGGTGGAGGTCAGGCTGTGCTGGAGCAGTTCTCACTGACGATCAATCAGGGTGAGCGAGTGGCGGTAGTTGGCCCCAGCGGTAGCGGCAAGTCCACTTTGGTTGAACTCCTGCTCCGTTTTCGTCCCTATCAGGGCAGTATCTCTATTGGTGGTTGTGAACTGCTGGATATTTCGCCAGATCAGCTTGCTCAACTGGTTGCCGCAGTACCGCAGCAACCGCACCTGTTTAACAGCACGATCCGGGAAAACATCCTGCTGGGGCGAGAGGTTACTGATGAACAACTGACTGCTGTTCTGGTTGACAGTGGCCTCGAGCAGTGGATTACCGGCCTGCCCCAGGGGCTGGATACCCCGGTGGGTGAGACCGGCAGCGCCGTATCCGGTGGCGAGGCGCGGCGGATCGCCCTGGCCCGTGCCCTGGTCAGCAATGCGCCGATCCTGCTTCTGGATGAACCGACCGAGGGACTGGATGGCGCTACAGAGCAGAGTGTGGTAGAACGGCTAAAGCTCAGGCTGCAAGGCACAACCCTGCTGGTGGTGACCCATCGACCGGCCTGTCTGCAGTTGGCAGAACGTATTGTCAGGATTGGAGCAACAAAAGGAGCTAACGTATGAGTATTATTATCAACTGGCTGATTTCCGGGATTGCCATTGTCATTACGGCGTACCTTTTGCCGGGCATTCATCTGTCCGGCTTTAAGGCTGCGCTGTTGACTGCGGTAGTTCTGGGGCTTATCAATGCGGTTATTAAGCCTGTCTTGAAACTGCTGACCCTGCCGTTGACAATCATGACCCTGGGACTGTTCAGTCTGGTAATCAATGCACTGCTTATCATGCTGACTGCCAAGCTGGTACCCGGTTTTCAGGTGCAGGGTTTTCTTTGGGCCGTTGCCTTCAGTATTGTACTGGCTGTGGTGAACTGGGTCCTGAGCATCTTCAAGCACGATGATTGAGATTAACGAAGCAGATATCCGGGTGGAGTTTTACCGCGCCTCCGGTCCGGGTGGGCAGCACCGTAACACCACCGATTCGGCGGTGCGGATCAGACACCTGCCCACCGGCATTGTGGTGCATGCCGCAGAAAACCGCTCCCAGCTGCGCAATCGTGAAGTGGCCATGGAGCGGCTACGGATGGCGCTGGAGAAGCGTAACCGGGTCGATAAAAAACGGCTGGCCACCAAGGTGCCCAAAGGCCAGAAACTGCAGCGGGTGGCGGAAAAACGGATGGCAGCCCTGCGCAGGAAGATGAGAAGACTGGAAGAGTAAAAAACGTACGAGGAGGGCCGGATACAAGGCGTAGTCACACAGCAAACCATTTCAATTTCAGATCAAGGATGATAGCAAGGCGGCAAGGAGGAGGCGACGCAGGCGTACAGAACAGTACGTTGAGGAGCCGACGACGAAGCCAACAGAGCTAGCGCCTTGATATGGAATTGAACGCTACATTAAAAATGATGCGGCCAGCGCCTGATCAGCACCCTTCTCCCGCGTCACCATCTTGTGTCGTTCATCCGCGGGGATCAGGGCGGCCAGATGATCACGGGCATTGTCCGGACTACCGGCAATACCAGATGCCATCTGGAAGAGGATTTTAAGGGGCAGACCGGCACGATGACCTTCCACCAGCTTACCGATCTCAGCGCGGCGTTGGTCGTCACTCCAGGTTTTATAGATATCGGCACCGATGTTCTCGAACATGGGGGATCCCTTCTGGTTTGGTTTGAAGTTGCGTTGGTAGCATGAGACATCTCAAATGGCAACTATTGTTATCCCTATTTGAGTAACCTATCCAGCAGCCGGTCAATCTCCTCAACCACGACAGTTGGCAGTTGATCGGTCTGCACGATCCGGTTCACCAGATCAGCCTGAATAAAACCGGGCAACAGCTTCAAGATCTCTCCGGCATGTTCAGCGGGCAGGCGGGATAAGGCCACCGCAATGGTCTGGGGATGCTCATTCAACAACTCTTTTGCAATACGACGGTAGTCCATGGCGACTCCCTTGAAGGTTTTCAGATAGTACGACACTGCAGATAAATTGCAACAACAGGATTGGAATAGTATGGCCCTGATTACCCTGCGTGACATATCCCTGGCCTTTGGCGGCCCTCCGCTGTTTGACGGCATCAACCTGCAGATAGAACCGGGGGACCGGCTTTGTCTGATGGGCAGAAACGGCACCGGCAAATCCACCCTGATGAAACTGATCAGCGGAGAGATCCCGCCTGAAGGGGGGGAAGTCATTCGCAGCCAAGGGCTACGGGTTGCCCTGGTCTCCCAGGAGATCCCCCAGGAGGTGGCTGGAACGGTTTTTGAGGTGGTGGCGCAGCACCCCCATGCTGCAGCCGGTACTGAACAGTGGGAGCATGAACAGCAGGTGGAACGGGTGCTGAACCGGCTGCACCTGGAACCGGAGGCGGAGTTTGCCACCCTCTCCGGCGGCACCAAGCGGCGGGTGCTGCTGGCCCGCGCCCTGGTGGCGGCACCGGACATTCTCTTGCTGGACGAGCCGACCAACCATCTGGATATTGAAACCATCCTCTGGCTGGAGGAGTTTCTGGCCAGAAACATCACCACCTGCATCTTTGTCACCCACGACCGGGCATTTGCCCGGCGGCTTGCAAACCGAATCGCCGAACTGGACCGGGGTAGAATCTTTGCCTTTTCCTGCGGTTACGACCAGTTTGTGGAGCGTCGTGAGGCGCTGCTGGAGGCAGAGATCACCCGGATGGCCCTGTTTGACAAGAAGCTGGCCCAGGAAGAGGCCTGGGTCCGCCAGGGGATCAAGGCCCGCCGTACCCGCAATGAAGGCAGAGTCCGGGCACTGAAGGCACTGCGGGAGGAGTACCGCCAGCGTCGCACCCGCCAGGGCACCGCAACCATTCGGCTGCAGGAGGCAGAACGTTCTGGCCGGCTGGTGATTGAGGCGGAGCAGGTCGGCTTCAGCTATGGCGACCGGACGGTGATTCGCGACCTCTCCACCACCATCATGCGGGGCGACAAGCTGGGGATCATTGGCCCCAACGGTTCCGGCAAGACCACCCTGCTGCGGCTGTTGCTGGGTGAGCTTGAACCGCAGTCCGGGACCATCCGGCAGGGCACCAGGCTGGAAGTGCTCTACATGGATCAGATGCGTGACCAGCTTGATCCCCAGAAAAGCGTGGCTGAAAACGTGGGGGAAGGGAATGATACCCTGATCATCGGCGGAAAATCACGCCATATTATCGGCTACCTGCAGGACTTCCTGTTCTCACCGGAACGGGCCCGTTCACCGGTCTCAATCCTCTCCGGTGGTGAGCGCAACCGGCTGCTGCTGGCCAAGCTGTTTACCAAGCCGGGCAACGTACTGGTGCTGGATGAGCCGACCAACGACCTGGATGCCGAGACCCTGGAGCTGCTGGAGGACCTGCTGATGGAGTACAGCGGCACCCTGCTGCTGGTCAGCCACGACCGGGAATTTTTGAACAACGTGGTCAGCTCCACCCTGGCGATCAACTCTGACGGTACGGTCAAGGAGACCGTCGGTGGCTATGATGACTGGCTGCGGGAGCAACAGTTTGAGGCTGTCCCTCCGGTTGCAAAACCGGTTCAGGAAAAGGGCAAACCGCAGAAAGAGCGGCCCCGCAAGCTCTCCTTCAAGGAAGAGCGTGAGCTGGAGGCCTTGCCGGAGCGAATTACCACCCTTGAGACAGAGCAGGAGCAGATCCACAGCACCCTGGCTGATCCGGAATTTTATAAAAATCGCGGGGCCGAGGCGGTGACTTTGAATGCCCGGCTTGAAGCTATTGATGCCGAGCTGCTGACAGCCTATGCCCGCTGGGAAGAGCTGGAGGCGTTGCGATAACGGTAGCAACTCCATTATGGGGAAAGTAATTCCAATTTCTAATCAAGGATGAGATCAAGGCGGCAAGGAATTCGGCAACGCAGGCGTACAGCACAGTACGCTGAGGAGCCGAAGACGAGCCAACGATGATATCGCCTTGAGTTGGAATTGGAACAAGGTCGAAGAGCTCTATCTTCGCCAGAAAGCGGTATCCTGTGAAAAACACTGACGTATCCTTTGACTCCCTCGGCCTGCGGCCTGAACTGCTAAGCGCCATTGCCAGCCTGGGGTATACCAACCCCACCCCGATTCAGGCTGAGGCTATTCCTGTTATCTTTGAAGGGGGCGACCTGCTTGCCGGCGCCCAGACCGGCACCGGCAAGACTGCGGCCTTTGCCCTGCCGATCGTGCAGATGCTGGCTGAAACCACCCCTGCAGAAAAGCGCCGCAAGCCCCGCGCTCTGGTGCTGGTCCCCACCCGTGAACTGGCTGCCCAGGTCAGCGATGAGATGAACCGCTATGCCCGCCGTCTGTCACTGCGCTCCACCATGATCTATGGCGGCGTAACCATCCAGGCCCAGATCGAACGGCTACACCGTGGTGTTGATATTGTGGTGGCAACGCCGGGACGACTACTGGATCATGCCGAGCGGGGCACGATTGACCTGTCACGGATCAAGTTTCTGGTGTTGGATGAGGCAGACCGGATGCTGGATCTGGGTTTTATCGATGACATCAAAAAGGTGGCAGAGTACCTGCCTGCCAAGCATCAGGCCCTGTTGTTCTCAGCCACCTACTCCCAGAATATCAAACAGTTGGCGGATCAGCTACTGGATCATCCCAAACGGATTGAGGTGGCCCGCCGCACTCTGACCGCCGAGGCGGTGACCCAGGCGGTGTATCAGGTGGAGCGCAGCCGCAAACGGGAGATGCTGTCGTTCCTGATCCGCAAAAACGGCTGGAATCAGGTACTGGTCTTTACCCGCACCCGTTACGGCGCAGATAAACTGACTGAAGAACTGCTGTTTGACGGGATTAAGGCGGCAGCCATCCACAGCAACAAGAGCCAGTCAATCCGTACCCGTACCCTGGCAGAATTCAAACAGGGCCAGTTTCAGGTGCTGGTGGCAACCGATGTGGCTGCCCGCGGCCTGGACATAGAGCGCCTGCCCCATGTGGTTAACTATGATCTGCCCCAGGTGCCTGAAGATTATGTGCATCGGATCGGCCGCACCGGCCGGGCCGGAGAAGAGGGTATTGCCATTTCGCTGGTCAGCCAGGAAGAACAGATTCTGTTGGTGGCCATCGAAAAGCTGGTCAAGCAGAGTATTCCGCGCCAGAGTCTGGCAGAATTTCCCCAGTATGCGGTCAGACGGACGGTGAAGGCAAAGGAAGGTAAACTGGCCAAAGAACAGGCCAAGCCAAAGAAGACAGATGTTAAAGCTGCAACCCCCAAACGGAAAAAGGTGGTGCCGGAGCGTCCTGCCCCCAAGACCGGCCGCCGGGGACAACGAACAAGCAAATAGAGGAATAGAATCATTTATCGGGTAGTCGCTGTTGTAACAGTGGAGGTCATGCGTGCTGCGTTCAGCCACCCTTTCCATAGCCCTGCTATTCTGCCTGCTGCTGCCGGTCAGCGCCCTTGCCAAGACCATCATTGTGGGCGGCGATCGGGACTACCCCCCCTATGAATTTCTTGATTCAAATGGAAAACCCACCGGCTACAATGTAGAGCTGACCAAGGCCATAGCCGAGGTGATGGGGCTACAGGTAGAGTTTCGTCTGGGTGGCTGGTCGGAACAGTTGCGGGACCTGAAGGAGGGCCGGATCGACCTATTGCAGGGGATTTCCTGGTCTGAACAGCGGGCCGCCCAGATCGACTTCACACCTCCCCATACCATTGTCAACCACGCCATCTTTGCCCGCCGGGAATCGCCTGTTGTCAGTTCGCTGGCAGAACTGAAGGGGAAGAAGATAACCCTGCACCGCGATGGGATCATGCATGAACAGCTAATCCGGCTGGGCTACGGTCCGGATCTACTGCCGACTCCAACCCCTGCTGACGCCTTGCGGCTACTGGCATCAGGCCAATGCGACTATGCCGTGGTGGCAATGGTGCCGGGCATGTATATCATCCGTGAAAACAAGCTGACCAACCTGGTACCGGTTGCCCGCAGCATCGCTTCGCAAAAATACGGGTACGGTGTGCGCCAGGGAAATAGCGAACTGCAGGCAAAGATGACCGAAGGTTTGGCAATTCTAAAAAAAACCGGTCAGTACGATCAGATACACACCAAATGGCTGGGGGTGCTGGAGCCCGAAGGGCTGGCCATCGGCAAGGCGATCAAGCTGGCCGTTCTGGTGTTGGCGCCGCTCTTGCTGGTATTAGGAGGGATGGCGTTCTGGTCTCGTTCCTTACACAAACAGGTGGCCCTGCGTACCGCTGATCTGACCCGTGAGATTGCCGAGCGGACAGCAGCTGAAGAGGAGTTGCGCCGTAACCAGCAACAGCTGGTACAGGCTGACAAGATGGCTGCCCTGGGGGTGCTGGTCTCCGGGGTAGCCCATGAGATTAACAATCCCAACGGCTTGATTTTACTGAACATGCCAATTTTAAAGGATGTCTGTAATGATGCCCTGGCGGCCCTTGAGCAACAGCAGAGTCAGACGGAGCTGGGCGGTCTATCGTTTAACCGTGTTAAGGAAGAGCTGCCGTTGATGTTGGATGAAATGCAGGACGGTGCGCGACGGATCAAGCGGATTGTAGAAGATCTGAAGGACTTTGCCCGCCAGGATGATGCTGCCCTGATGGAGCCGCTGGACCTGAATCAAGTGGCCAAGGCTGCGGTACGGCTGGTGGAGCGGTCATTACGCACGGCAACCAACCGGTTTGAAGCCGAGTACACCGAACCGCTGCCGATGATACAGGGCAACAGCCAGCGGATTGAACAGGTGCTGGTCAATCTGCTACTGAACGCCTGCCAGGCTTTAACCGACCAGAATCGCGGTATTTTCCTGCGAACTTTTATCGATTATGCAACAAACTGTATCGGTATCTTTGTCCGTGATGAGGGCTGCGGCATTGCACCGGAGCACCTGGACCGACTGACTGACCCGTTCTTTACCACCAAACGGGAGAGCGGCGGCACCGGCCTGGGGCTGTCGGTCTCAGCCGGGATCGTCAAGGAACATGGTGGGCAGTTGCTGTTCTCCTCACCGCCCGGGCAAGGTACCACGGTCACGTTATTATTGCCGATCTACACGGAGGCGGTTCATCATGTCTGAATCCCTGTTTCCCACCTTTGGTATTCTGCTGGTGGATGACGAGCCAGCCTGGCTGCGCTCGGTGTCCCTGACACTGGAACGTTCCGCAGGCATCACCAACATCCGCACCTGTGCTGACAGCCGCCAAGCCATGGAGATCCTGGCCGGGGGTGGTTTTGGCCTGGTACTGCTTGACCTGACCATGCCGCACCTCTCCGGTGAAGAGCTGCTGACCCTAATTGGCGAGCAGCACCCCGAAATCACCTGCATCGTGATCAGTGGCCTGAATCAGGTGGAAACAGCGGTTAACTGCATCAAAAAAGGGGCCTTTGACTACTTTGTCAAGACAGTGGAAGAGGATCGGCTGGTGGGCGGGGTGCTGCGGGCGATCAGGTTGCTGGAGCTGGAGCGGGAAAACCGGGAGATGCACAGCCGACTGTTGAGCGGTGGTCTGCGCAGACCGGAACTGTTCAGCCCGTTTGTCACCGGTGATCCAGCCATGCTGACCCAGTTCGCCTATATCGAAGCAGTTGCTAAAAGCCCCCAACCGCTCTTGATTACTGGCGAAAGTGGCACCGGCAAGGAACTGCTGGCACGGGCTGCCCATGCTGCCTCCGGCTGCAAGGGACCGCTGGTGGCGGTCAACGTGGCCGGATTGGATGATACGGTCTTCAGCGACACCCTTTTTGGGCACCAGCGCGGCGCCTACACCGGCGCTGACCAGCCCCGCAAAGGGATGATCGAAGAGGCCAACGACGGCACCCTGTTTCTGGACGAGATTGGCGACCTGAGTATCGCCTCTCAGGTCAAGCTGCTGCGGCTGCTGCAAGAAGGGGAATACTATCCGCTGGGTAGTGATCGCCCCAAACGGCTGCGGGCCAGGGTGATTGTGGCCACCCATGCCGATCTGGCAACTAAAGAGGCTTCAGGCCAGTTCCGGCGTGATCTTTACTACCGCCTGAAAACCCATCAGGTACGGATTCCTGCCCTGCGGGACCGGCGCTGCGATATCCCGCTACTGCTGGAGCATTTTCTGGCTGAGGCGGCCCAGGCACTGGGCAAGAAAAAGCCCACTGCCCCGCGGGAACTGGCCCAGCTACTGGCCACCTACTCTTTTCCCGGCAATGTGCGGGAGCTGAAGGCGCTGGTCTATGATGCAGTCAGCCTGCATACTGGCGGCGTACTCTCCATGGAACGCTTTATCAGTGCTATTGGTAGCCAGGCAACCACCCCTGCAACGGCAACCCCGGAACGACGCAACCCGTTTCTCTGCTGCGAACGACTGCCCACCTTTAGCGAGGCAGCCGAACTGCTGGTAACCGAAGCTATGCAGCGCAGTAACGGCAACCAGACCATTGCGGCCCGCCTGCTGGGGATCTCGCAACCGGCATTGTCCAAGCGTTTGAAACAGCGGGAACAGCCTCCGGAGGGTATAGAAACATGAGTCGTACACAGGCAGAACACCTAGCGCAGGCCCATTCAGAATCCGGCCTGCATTGCTCCGAATCTGTGGCCTCAGCCATCACACACCTGTTTTGTCCTGAGCTAGAAAACGTTGCCTGTCGAATGGCAACCGGCTTTGGCGGCGGTCTGGCCGGTTCCCGCCAGGAAGCTTGCGGCGCTTTAACCGGCGGCGTGCTTGCCATCGGCCTGCTTTGCGGCAGGTCAAACCCAGAGCAGGGCAGAGAGGCTGCCTACCAGATCAGCGCTGCCTACCGGGAACGGTTTATGGCACATTTCGGCGCCACCATCTGCCAGACGCTCCGTGACAATTTCAGCACTAACGACACCAGAATCGCCTGCCGCAGCCTGACCGCTGAGGCAGCAGGGATACTGTATGATGTTTTGCGGGAATATGAGTATACGGTGAAAACTGTGTAAATAAATGCGTGAGGTTAGCCGTTTTGCTGATAATTCTAGAGCCGTCCTGAGGCAGCATCCCGATAGTACATCACGGAATAGTATGGGCCTTGCCGTTAGTGTCGTAACAGGTAAGCATACCTGAAAAAGAAGAGCCGTCAGCAGGATAGCAGGCATAGCAGCCGTCTACACAGGCTGATCCATAGCTGGAGTTACACTCCTTGGCATACTTCCCGTAATTCGTGTGGGGACAGTCGTCACACCCAGGTGGCAGGTACTTCATGCATTGCCCCATATACACTTCCCCCGCCTTGCTCCCCTTCCCCTGCTTCTCTACACAGAACAATTTTTTAGGAGAACAGCTACCAACCAGATCATTGCTGTAGCTGACTGTGGTAACGAACAGAACCAACAAGATACAGCCAGTCAGAGATTTCATGGCGTCCTCCTTGTGCAGGTAGTTGGAGCTTCAGCTGGTTGAAACAGGCACAACGCCTGCGCTGTTACCTGGCTCAGATGATTTTGACAACGACTTGGTACAGCAGCAATGTATCAAAGGGCAGTCAGGACACCTCAAGCTCAGTGCAAACCCGCTGTATTTCTGCAGCAAGTGCACAGGCCAGAAACGGCTTGGTCAGATAGCCGTCAAAACCTTCCGCAAACAGTCGCTCACCTGTACCTTTAACCGCATTGGCGGTAAGTGCAATCACGGGAGTATGTCCACCGCTCCTTGCCTCCTGTGTACGAATCGCCTGCAATGCCTCGACTCCGTTCATCTCCGGCATCTGGATATCCATCAAAATCAGCTCAATTCCTCCCAGCTGCCAGATATCAACAGCTTCCCTGCCATTACAGACGCATAACGGCTGATGTCCCATCTTCTTCAACAGCAGTTCAGTGGTTCTCTGATTAATCTGGTTGTCTTCAGCGAGCAGGATACGAAGTGATGTGGTTGATACTGCAGGGACTAACGGCTGCTGTTGTAAAGAGGTTTCAATCAGCGGTGATGTCTTGAATGGTATCTCAAGATGGAATTGACTACCTTTCCCCTCTTCACTTTCTACCCAGATCCGTCCCCCCATCAACTCAGCCAATTGTCGACAAATAGTAAGTCCGAGGCCTGTGCCGCCAAATTTACGGGTAGTGCTGGCATCGGCCTGGGTAAATGGCTCAAATACCCTGTCTAAGGCGGCTTGCGACATGCCGATGCCGGTATCAGAGACCGTTATACGTACACGTGCCAGATCATCCTGATATCCCATCAGAACCGCCTCAAGGGTGATCATCCCCTGGTCGGTAAATTTGACCGCATTCGTAAGCAGGTTGAGCAAAATCTGCTTTATGCGCAACTGATCTCCGTAAAAGACGCCACAAAGTTCTGGTGCAACATGACAGTTGTAGCTCAAACCCTTGTTGCTTATTTTCGCTGTCTGCATTGCCAACGCTTCTTTTAAACAATGCAGCAACGAGAAATCAGCGTACTCAAGCTCTACCTTCCCAGCCTCAATCTTGGACAGATCCAGGATATCGTTAATGATTCCCAACAGATTTGCTGAAGACAGCTCGATAGCATTCAGATATTCCTTCTGTTCTTCAGTCAGTTCACTAAACCGCAATAACTCCACCATCCCCATGACTCCATTCAGGGGTGTACGGATTTCATGGCTCATGTTGGCCAAAAAGCAACTTTTTGCCTGATTGGCTGCCTCTGCCTGCGCCATGGCATCCTGTAAATCAGCGGTACGATCAGCAACTTTTTGTTCAAGCTCATTATGAGAGGCTGCAAGCCTGGCACTCATCGCATTCAGCGAGTTAACCAGCTGACCAACCTCATCATGGTAGGGATACACCAGCAGCTGCGGCGTATCTTCATGCTCTTTTATATTCAGTTTTGACACGGCTTCCGCAAGTGCAGTCAACGGGTACGATAAACGTCTGGTAATAACCCAGTAAAAGATCAGCCAGAGACCGGCGGTCTTAACAAGTGAGTTGATAAGGATTACCAGAAAGCTGTACCTGACACGTTCAACAGCCACGTCACGGCTTGAGTAAAGCACCAATTTGCCCAATTCATGAGTCGTGTGCCCCTTAACCAAACATTTTGTCCATAATGGCACTTCATATTTTTGATAGGGAGACAGCCAGCTATTTCCCTGCGACGCTTTATCAGCAGGGATAGCTCCGTCTGAGGCAATAGTCTCCCCAGAGCGGTTTTCAATTTCAACACCGGTAATAATTGCTGTCTGACGTATTCCCCGGGCCAGAGAATCAAGCAGGGTCAGGTCGTAGGTCCAGATTGCATCAGAAACGCCTGGAGAAAACGAGCGGCCCAGCGCAACCATATCAGAAGAAATTGTTGATCGGATAGCGGCATACTCCAGCCCCAGCTGGACGCAGGTCACTACAATTGCCAATACCAGGTACCAGCCGAATACCAGCTTGAATAACCGTCCAGCCAGGTTTGAAAGCCTCTGCATAAGCCGGTTTACCTTTCAGTCTGCAAGCATGAGCGGATAATAACGACGCACTTTTTTTCGGTCTTCTTCCGGGTACCAGCGTTCTGAAAACTGCTTATAGAAATCCTTTCCCCGCTCCCGGCTCAGGACTGCATTAACCTTGTTAATAACAGCATGTCCCCAGTCATCTCCGGTGCAGGCGACATAGGTATAGAGATACGGTGGCGTTCCTGCAATTGATCGATTTAACACCGTATCGTTCAGTCCCATACGGATATTCTGAAACGCAGCCTCATGAGAAAACATGATCAGATAGTCCAGATCGCCATTCAGCAGCATTTGGAACAGCTGGTCCCCTGACAAGGCACGAATAACCAGATTAGGGCTGTCTTTATAGCGACGAATGGTCGCATCAATATTAGGCGCATATGATCTTCCGGCGACTATCCCTCCAATCAGGTTCTTACGTTTGAACAAGGCTTCCAGGTCAACCGGATTCCCCCGGCCAAACAGCGCGGCCTTGCTTTTCAGAAATATGACCCGATTATCCAGATGTGTCAGAGCCGGTTTTGACACTGCAAGATGCAACTCCTTAGCTGGCGCAAAAAAGATTCCAGGTGTGCAGATATGAGATCCATTGAGAAACTCCTGTTTCCGCCGGGCAAAGCTCATACGTACAATTGTGTGCTCAAACTCCGGCAGCTTGTCCATCAGCGTCTGCAGCTCTCCGTCAAAACTGCCGCTGGCGGCGTACGTTCCATCAAGAATCTGAAACGGCGGGAAGTCGATTACGCTCCAGACCAGTGTTTCTTTTGCCTGGACAGTAGGTGTTGCTGCAATCAGCAAAAAAAAGCTAAACAGAGCTGGAAAGCAAACGCTGTGCATTGACCATATATAGCGGATCAAGTTACGCATCGTCTTCACCCTGTTTAGCAGTGGCAGCCGCTCTTTTGTCACTTCAGACATACCAATCTCCTCGGCCAGAATCAGCTTGCCGGTGGCAGGTACCAAGGATCGTTCAGAAAAGTATACAGTGCAATTCCCCAAAAGCAAGGAGGCCCGCCAAAGGACAAACAGATCATACAGATGCTGGGCATCGCCACTGAAAACATTAAAGTTACACGCATCCCAGATAGATCCCCCATAACCGGCGTTATAGTGATAACGCTCGTTATTACAACCTAACATACTGATATCAAACAACTAACCCTAAACCTCACCACAGCTATCATAACCAACGTTATACCCCTTCATTCTTACTAGACACCCCATTACGCAAAATTAACTTCGTTATAGCAGCTACTTACAAATGGCACAGCGCGTTGGCACGCTGTCTGCTCACTACCATGACAACTCTTACTACTTTCGCCCTGCGGGGCACAACAGACGACATAACGTCAAGGAGGCCTGTCATGGCAATGTTCTGGATTCAATTCATACTGGTACTGGGTGCAGTTTTAATCGGTATCCGGCGGGGTGGTGTTGCCCTGGGTCTGATCGGCGGTCTGGGTGTCTCACTGCTGGTGCTGGGTTTCCGCAGTGCTCCATCTGAGCCACCAATTGCGGTTATGCTGATCATCCTGGCGGTGGTTACCGCCTCGGCAACCCTGCAGGTGGCAGGCGGCCTGGATTATCTGGTGCAGTTGACCGAGCGGCTGCTGAGGTCACAGCCCAAGTACGTCACCATTCTTGCTCCGCTCTCAACCTTTTTCCTGACTGTCTGCTGCGGCACCGGCCATGCCGTCTATGCCCTGCTGCCGGTTATTTCTGACGTGGCTTTGAAGACCGGTATCCGGCCTGAGCGGCCAATGGCCATTTCCAGTGTGGC
This sequence comes from Geobacteraceae bacterium, assembly GCA_021286935.1. Classification (GTDB taxonomy): domain Bacteria; phylum Desulfobacterota; class Desulfuromonadia; order Geobacterales; family Pseudopelobacteraceae; genus Trichlorobacter. The sequence goes on along the minus strand of JAJTBI010000007.1, from coordinate 23,513 downwards.
CTCCCAGATGGGTATCACTGCCAGTCCGGTGGCTGCTGCGGTCACCTTCTTCCTCGGTTTCGCCGCCAAGGCTGGCTATCCCGTAACCTTGATCGACATCATCATGGTCACCATGCCTGCCGGCGTGGTTGGTGTACTGGCCGCTGCTGCCTGGAGCTTTAACCGTGGCAAGGATCTGGATAAGGACCCTGAGTTCCAAGCTCGCCTACAGGATCCAGATTTCCGTGATTCCCTGAACGCCAGCGTCACCACCCTTGATCAGAAAATCTCCACCACCGCCAAGTTTTCAGTGCTGCTGTTCTTTGCCGGTGTTGGTACGATCATCTTCCTGGCCAGTTTCCCCCACCTGCTGCCGATGGGACATAATGGCAAACCGGTTGCCATGACCACCGTCGTTCAGTTTGTCATGCTTGCCTTTGGCGCCTTCATCATGTTTGCCGGTAACGTAAAAGCAAAAGATATTGCCCACTCCAGCGTCTTTACTGCCGGTATGATTGCGGTTGTCTCCATCTTCGGTATCGCCTGGATGAGTGATACCTTTATCTCGGCCAACAACAAATTCCTGGTTGATAACATCGGCATCATGGTCAAAATGGCCCCTTGGACCTTTGCCATCGCCACCTTCTGTATCTCCGCCTTTGTGAAAAGCCAGGCTGCCACACTGGCCATCACCCTGCCGCTGGGTCTGGCACTTGGTTTGCCAGTCCCGCTGCTGCTGGGCCTGATGCCTGCCAGCTACGCCTACTTCTTCTTTGCCTTCTATCCCAGTGACCTGGCCGCCATAAACATGGACCGCACCGGCACCACCCGGATCGGCAAGTACCTGTTAAACCACAGCTTTATGATTCCCGGCCTGATCGGTGTCAGCACCTCAACCGTGGTGGCCTATGTGATCTCGCGCTTCATATTCTAATCGCCAAAACAAAAGGGGGGCTACCGATTACGGCAGCCCCCCTTCCTACTCGTTGTGTACAAGAATCTGTGTTACTTCTTGGCACCCTTCTCATCCAGCGATTTAATAACATCACCAGTGATATCAACCATGGCAACAGTTGAGCTGAGATAGAGCAGATCACGGTTGGTGGCCACTGCGGCGAGCCCTTTGGCCTTGCCCTGTTCATCGGCAGCCTTGCCAATCGCCTCAAACAGAGCTTTGGTCAGCTTCTGCTGATTCTCCATCAGTTCCTTCTCAGCCTTCATACCAAACTTCTGGAATTCTTCAATTTTCTTTTGAAATTCTTTTGATTTTGCTTCGCGCTGCTGGGGTGAAAGGCTGGGCAGCTGGCGCTCGGTATCAGCCTTAAACTTGTCCAGCTGCTTACGCTTTGCCTCTACCTGCTTTTGCAATTTTGACTGATGTGCCTTGATCTGAGCCTGGGCAGCCTTCCCCATGGCAGTTTCAGTTGAGACCTTGTTGATATCAACGACACCGATCTTTGTGGTTGCAACCGGCTTGGCCTCCTCTTTGGCTGTTGGCAGCAACGACAGACCGGGAGCAGGTTTCAAGGCGGGTTGAGCTGTAACGGCAGCTGGCGCAGGAGCAGCTGACGGCGTTGCCGGTGCTGCCGGTTGATCTGCCGCCTGGGCGGTCAATGCAGCCACCAGAAGGAAACAGGAAACAAGTGCGGTTCGTATCGATTTTTGCATACTATACCTTTCTTTATACGGCTAATTGATTCTAAATTTACTGACCATCTGTTGCAGCTCTGCCGATGATGAGGCCATCTGGGCTGCTGCGGTCTTGGTTTCATCAGCCCCCTGGGCTGCCTCGCGGATCACGGAGGTAATACCATGCATACTGTCGGAAATAGCCACGGTTGAACTTGATTGCTGGGCAGCAGCAGAAGCAACATGGGAGACCTGGCTCAGCAGTTCGCAGATTTTTTCACGGATGGTGCTGATCGCCTCGCAGGAAAGCCGAACCCCTTCGCCCCCTTCATGGACACTGCCGGCGCTCTGTTCCATGGAACCGACCACGGCACGCACATCGCGCTGCAGGGCGGTGATAATCCCCTGAATCTCGCGGGTTGCAGTGGCTGTCCGCTCAGCAAGATGCCGCACTTCGTCAGCCACCACGGCAAAGCCACGCCCCTGATCTCCTGCCCGGGCAGCCTCAATAGCGGCGTTTAACGCCAACAGGTTGGTCTGGTCAGCAATATCACCGATGGTGGAAAGGATGCCGCCGATCTGGTTGGAGGTGGTCCCCAGGTTCTTGACTGCAGAGGTGGTCTCGGTCATCACCCCTTCAATGCTGCCCATCACCACCGACATACCGGAGATGATCCGTTCTCCTTCTCGCGAAACCTGCTCGGCCTCGGTGGCCATAGCCGACATGGTATCGCAACTGCAGGCGATCTCACTGCTAACGCTGGCCATACCATCGGCTGACTGGCTGACCGCGTCGGATTGGGCTGCTGCGCTGCCGGTACCGTCGGCAATGGTTTCAGCGGTCTGGCGGAGACGATCCGAGGCGGTGGCAACACTGTCAGAGGTCTGCCTGATACCGGAAATCATACCCTGCATGGCGGTCTGCAGGGTAGCGATGGAACGGATGATGGCGCTGATCTCGTTATTCCGCTTGGCGGAGATATTCTGGCGCAGATTGCCGTCGGTCATCTCCTTCAGGTAGCCAAGGATACGCTGCAGGGCATCGTTGACCGACCAGAACAGCAGACCGCCAAAGAAGGCCCCAGCCACCACAAACAGTGCGGTGGTCAGGATTGAATAGGTCAGGGGAAGCGACCGGCCGGCCCCGACACCAAAAATAATGCAGAGACTGTAGCAGCCACAGAGTAGGTAAATGCGGGTCTTGATCTTTAAAGCCAGATAGCGGTCAAGGATGAAATTCATGGTGCTCTCCAAGCGTATTGTTCAAAAATAGTGCGGCATAGTACCCTATTTTATCGTTATTTTCCTGCTTTTTTTGCAGCTGCCACCTCAACCGCCACATCATAGAGGGTGCTGCCCTCACCGCAGTCAGTCAGACGTTGAGAGGTCAAGGCATTAATGCCACGCCCGGAACGGCTGCTATCAAGCCGGTAGACCCCTTCGCTGACCACGGTGCCGGATGGCACCTGTTCCGTTAGCTGCAGTGCAAGTTCAACAGAACCGAGCTGATTGTAGACAGATACCGGCTGGCCATCCTGCAACTGCCGGGCAGCGGCATCAGCAGGGTGCATCAGCAGCGTTGGTTCTCCCCGCTTCTGCAGCAGGTCATTCCGCTCATTGAAGCTGGAGTTCAGGCTGTACAGGCTCACGCTTGGCTGCAGCCGCAGCGGAAACCCGTCTGTCTCGGCATGGGTGGGCAACAGGCAGGGCAGTGGCTGCGATTCCCGCTCATTGCGCAGCTCAATCTTGCCTGACGGTGTCAACCAGGGGCCACGTGGCGAGCTTGGGGGCGTCATCACAACCGGCTCCCCCTGGCGGAGCTGTCCGGTGATTGCAGCATCCCGCCAGTCATTGGGTTCAGCCAGCAGCTGATCAATCAGGTCATCTGCCGACTGCCTGAAGAACCGATCATCCCAGCCCATCCCGGCTGCCAGCAGACAAAAGGTGTCCCAATTGGACTTTGCCTCACCTACCGGAGGGATCACCCTACTGCAGCGCTGGGCCTGGTAACTGCCGTAACTGCGGTACAGATCGGGATGTTCCAGTGAACTGGTGGCAGGCAGGACGATGTCGGCATAGCGGGCGGTGTCGGTCATGAAACGTTCATGCACCACCGTGAACAGATCCTCCCGCTCCAGCCCCTGTATGACCGCATTCTGGTCCGGGGCAATGGCAGCCGGGTTGGAGTGGTAGACGTACAGCGCCATCACCCTGGGATCATTGAGGTTATTCAAGGCTGCCCCCAGCTGGTTCATGTTCACTATCCTGGTCGGGCTGGCCATAAAATCCTCATGAGTGACCCGCTGCAACGGAAAGGCCGCGCCGGTGGAGGTGCCGCAGAAGAGCCCACCTCCCGGCCGCTGCCAGGCCCCACTAACGGCAGGCAGGCAGGCGATACAGCGGATGGTCATGGCACCGTTACCGTAGCGGGTCAAGCCACCACCCACCTGGATGAAAGGCGCTTTGGCAGCCGCATATATGCGCGCCAAATCTCTGATCGTATCTGCAGGCAGACCGCAGATGGCAGCCATTATTTCCGGGGTACAACCGGAAAGCGTCGTAGCGCACAACTCTTCAAAACCAGACACATGAGCAGCAATAAACTCCTGATCCAGCAACCCTTCTGCCGCCATCACCTGCAGCATCCCCAGGGCCAGGGCGCTGTCACTGCCCGGTTTGACGATAATCGCCCGGTCCACGGCCTGACAGGTGGGTGTCTGATAGGTGTCAATGGCCCAGACCTGCGCCCCCCGCTTCCGGGCAGCCTGGGTGGCAGCCATGCTGTGGATACTGGTGGCAGCGGCATTCAGTCCCCAGAGAATAATCAGGTCGCTCTGGCTACGCTCAGCCGGATCAATGGCCGGGGTATCCCCCATCACCGCCTTCCAGCCATAATCCTTGGCAGGAGTACAGATGGTGCGGGCCAGACGGCTTGCCCCCAGTTTGTGGAAGAAGGGATGGCCGCTATTACGCTGCACCAGCCCCATGGTGCCGGCATAGGAATAGGGCAGGATCGCCTCGGCACCATGCTCGGTAATGATCTCCTGCCAGCGCGAACAGATCAGCTGCGCTGCTTCGTCCCAGCTGATCGGCTTAAACTGTCCGGTTCCCTTGGGACCGGTTCGCAGCAACGGCGTGGTCAGACGCTGGGACGAATGGACCGTCTGCTGGTACTGCCGCATCTTGCCGCAGATCAGCCCCTGGGTAATCGGATGATGTGGGTCAGCCTCAATCTTGATCGCCTTGTCATTTTCAACCGTTACCAGCAGGCCACAGGCATCAGGACAGTCATAGGGACAGACAGAACGGTAACGCATGGCAGCATCTCCTTGCAGTAGGGCTTGGAAGAAAAGATAGTAGCCTGCCTGTTTTAACAAAACAATTCTGAAATGAGTTTGACAGAACGCAATTCTTTCGCAATTATCCTGTATAAGTATGCAGTGAAGGAGAAAACATCATGATCATTGTAACCGGAGGTGCCGGCCTGATCGGCAGCGCTGTTGTACATGGCCTGAATCAACGCGGCAGTGAAAATATTATGGTGGTTGACCACTTGGGTCTGACTGAAAAGTGGCGCAACCTGGCACCACTCAAGTTCAGGGATTACCTTGAAAAAGACGCCTTTGAGACACTGCTGGACATCGGCAGCCTGACATCCCGGCTTTCAGGGCCGTTGCAGGCGATCATCCACCTGGGGGCCTGCTCTGCCACCACGGAACGGGATGCCAGCTACCTGATCCGCAACAACTTTGAGTACTCCCGCAAGGCTGCACTGTTTGCCAAAGAGCAGGGTGCCCGCTTTATCTATGCCTCCAGCGCTGCCACCTACGGCAACGGCGAGCTTGGTTTTTCCGATGACGAGACACGCCTGACCAAGCTACGCCCCATGAATATGTACGGTTATTCCAAGCAGTTGTTTGATCTTTGGGCGCAGCAGCAGGGGTTACTGACCGAGCTGGTAGGGTTGAAATACTACAACGTCTACGGCCCCAATGAGCAACATAAGGGGGAGATGCGTTCCCTGGTGCAGAAGGCCTTTGAACAGATCTCCGAGACCGGCCGGCTCAAGCTGTTCAAATCCCACCGCCCCGACTACGCCGACGGTGAGCAGGTACGGGACTTTGTCTATGTCAAGGATGCGGCAGCCATGACCCTGCACTTTCTTGACAACCGCGAGGCAGCCGGTATCTTCAACGTGGGTGGCGGCAGCACCGCCAGCTGGAACCGGCTGGCAACAGCAGTCTTTAACGCCATGGACCTGCCGGTGGCCATTGACTACATCGACATGCCGGAATCGATCCGTAACACCTACCAGTACCACACCTGCGCCGAGACCGAGAAGATCCGCCAGACCGGCTACACCGCTGCAACCCTCTCGCTGGAGGCAGCAGTCAGCGATTACATCCGTAACTACCTGATCCCCAACAAGCATTTGGGGGATGAGTAGGATTTCAGACCAGCAATCGATCTATGGCAGCTATAATCTCGGCTCGATACGGGGCAGCTGATAGTATTGGTTGCCCCAGCCTTGAACGGAGTATGGCAGTAATCTCCGCCGTGCAGAGCAGGTAGGGTTCACCAAGTACAGGTATGGTTGGGTTCAGAATCTTTGCAGGGATAAAACTGTCAGGAAGCACAAGCGGGATAATCACACAGGTCGTCACTGCATCAATCAGGTTGCTCTGAATTTCCAGCAGATACGGTGCCCGTTTGGAACTGCGGGGCATGGGATTGTGATAGATATCGAATTGAGCCACTAGAGTAGTCCCATTTCCTCTGAAATCGGACCATGCGCTGCAATCATCTGATTGTACGATTCAAAAGAAGCCTTATTTTCCTCTTTCCAGCGCTCAAGCTCCCGCTGTTTCAGATACGCCTCCATGGCACTGTCTACAAAACCGGAAAAATTACATTTTTCAGCCCGCATCATCCGTAGCAGGTCACTATTAACCGTCAGGTTAACGGTTTTACGTGGTGCATTACGATCGTATGCCAGTTGCATGGGAACACCTCCACTATTTGTATGCGCATTATGATACGCATACAAACCACTGTCAACACATTGAACTGATCAGCAGCCTGCACCCCACCCCGATCAGCGCCACCAGCCCATACCCCAGCCACATCAGTTGCACCGCCTGCAGGATATGCCGCGCTGCCAGCGGTTGCAGCGGATCGCCCATAAACGGCCTGGTGCTGGGCTGGCCAAAGTAGCTGTTCACCCCACCCAGTTGCACCCCCAGTGCCCCGGCCACGCTAGATTCAATCTGACCGCCGTTGGGGCTGGGGTGGTTGTGGCGGTCCCGCCAAAAGATCCTCCAGGCATTGCCCGCACGCAGCCGCAGTACAAACGCTGCCGCAACTGTCAGCAGGGCGGTCAGGCGGCTGGGTATCAGATTGGCCAGATCATCCAGCCGGGCTGATCCCCAGCCAAACTGCAGATAGCGTTCATTCTTATAGCCAAAGGTAGAGTCCAGGGTACTGATCGCCTTGTAGGCCAGCGCCCCCAGCGGCCCTCCTAGACAGGCGTACAGCAGTGGCGCAGTACAGCCATCCACCGTGTTTTCCGCCACCGACTCCACTGCAGCACGGGTCACCTCACCCTCATCAAGCTGATCCGTATCCCTTCCCACCAACCAACCCGCCCGCTGCCGCGCCTCCACCAGATCGCCTGCCTTCAGCGGACGATAGACCGCCAGGGCATGGTCATGCAGGGACCGGGTTGCAAAGCAGGTGTACAGCAGCAGGATTGCTACGACATCTCCAGCCAGTGGATGCAGCAGCGCTGCAGCCTTCAACAGCCCAAAGCCAATCAGCGTGGTACTACCCACCACCCACAATACTGCAACCACGCCAGCCAGTTTTTGATTGGCAATCAGGCGTCGCAGCGGTGCTTCAGCGCGCTGGGCCAGCCAGCCGATCCCCTGCACCGGATGGGGCAGCCAGCGGGGGTCGCCCAGCAGCAGGTCCAGCAGGATGGCCAGCAGTATTTGTTGGTAGAGAGGGATCATAGATAGTTCGCGTTCTCAGAATATTCTTTTAAATCATGCTGCTACACGACGACCTTGGGCAGCTCAGCGGCTTCACACAGCTCTGCCAGTTGAAACGGCTGTATCTCGTTAGGATCAAAGGTATCTCCCACGGCCTGAGAGCCTAGACAATATAAATTATGCTATTGCAGTATTTATAGGCAATTTTTAGGTTGTACCGGCAATAATTGTGCTATCGCAGAATTATTGCCAAATCATAAGCTTTGACTGCTATGGATTTATTACTGGCAGGAGTCAAGGCAGGATCAGCTTAGCTGGCAGAGTTAGATTAGTATACTGTCTCCAGAATTTTCCAAAGTTAACCGGTTTCTGGTCGCCTAGAATGAATAGACAGCTGTTTCCGAATTTCCGTTGATTAAGCTTGGTTGGCATTCGTGGTGACCAGCTCCAGCACTGCAATTTCAGGAAGACAATTAAAACGAACCGGTAAAATAGCCCAACCTATTCCTCGGGATATGAATACTGGTATTCCGGTGGCAGTATAACAAAGCCCACTGTCATAATTTTTATTACGTACCGGCAGGACTGGTGATCCCCAGAATGGAACTCGTACCTGACCACCATGTGTATGCCCACAAAGGAATAGATTTATTCGGTGGTTATATATTGTATCGGCAGTATCTGGATTGTGAGCCAACACCACTGTACATTCCAACGGAGGTACATCACCAATAATTTTATCGAGCCCTCGGTGATCTTCCCAGTAATCACCAGCGCCAATCAGCCAGATGCGCTGACCATTACGTGTAACTGGTACGGCTTTGTGATGTATGCCTTGTCCCGATTTATCAAGCCAGTGCAGTGAACGTTCTGTACTAGCCCAATGATCATGGTTACCAAGCACTGAAAAAACGCCCAACGGCGCTCGCAATCGTAAAAGTTCAGGCCACACAGTATCGATTTCATCTGTTGTGCGTTGGGAGTGGACATAATCGCCTGTACAGACAATTAGATCAGGATTGAGGCTATTGGCATGATCAATAGCATGTTTCACAAAAGCAAGCGGTTGCAGGAGTCCATAATGAAAATCACTCAAGTGAACTATGCGTAATCCATGAAAATGAGCTGGAAGATTCGGGACAGGAATTTTGTAATAGTTAGTCTCAAGCAGATAACGTTCGATAAACAAAGGATAACTACATGCCAAACCCGAAAGAGTAACAACTCCGAGCTGCTTTAGGAATTTTCGCCTGGAGAGTGACACACATACCTCAACAATCGAATGAATTGGAATATACTAATTTAGAAAACACGCCAAGCTGCTGCATGCTATTTCTGTCACAACCGCAACAGCCTATAAATCTCCCGCATATCCAAACTGCCCCGCACACAGTCAGCCAGCCGGTCCAAGGCTGGTTCAAGATCATAACAGGCCCGGATACTGCCGTTAGTCTGCCAGCCTTTGCGCTGTCGCAGGCGGTCCAGCCACCAGCGCCGGAACGGATCAGCATCAAACAGGCCATGCAGGTAGCTGCCCCAGACCAGGCCGTTGTCAGAGCCAACACCCAGAAGATTCCCATCCGGGCTGGTGATCAACGGCTGGAGCTGGTCGCCACTGGTGATGCCGTGGTGGATCTCATAGCCATTCAGCATACAGCCAGAGGGGATATGGCGACAGCTGGTCTGGCAGGTGGTTTTGTCTGCTGCCATAACCGTGTTGATCCCTAGCAGCCCCAAGCCCTGCTGCTCACCTGCCCCGGATTCAATGGCATGGGGGTCGCTGATCCTGTTACCCAATATCTGAAACCCACCGCAGATGCCGACAATCTCAACCTTGCCCGCCTGTGCCAGTGTAAGAACCGCTGCTGCCAAACCGGTCTGCTGTAGCCAGGCCAGATCAGCCAGGGTATTCTTGCTGCCAGGCAGGATCAGGGCATCGGGCTGGCCCAGTTCTGCTGCGCTACGGACAATCCGCAACCCCACATCCGGCTCCAGCCCCAGCGGGTCAAGGTCAGTAAAGTTGGAGATATGGGACAGATCTAGCACTGCAATATCAATTAGTTGCAGATCTTTTTCACCAGCCGCCAGTAGCCCCTGTTTGAAGGAGACTGAATCCTCTTCCGGCAAGCCAAGGTTCCGCAAATAGGGGACCGTGCCCAGCACCGGCTTGCCCGTATGAAAGCGGGTGTACTCAAGGGCATCACCCAGCAGGGATGCGTCTCCCCGAAAACGATTGATCACAAACCCGGCAATCTGTCTGCGCTCTGCCTCGTTCAAGACCTCCATGGTGCCGACAAAGGAGGCGAAGACGCCACCCCGGTCAATATCCCCCACCAGCAGCACCGGCGCCTGAGCATACTGCGCCATCCGCATATTAACGATATCATTGGCCTTAAGGTTGACCTCGGCCGGGCTGCCTGCCCCTTCCAGCACCATCACCTGATGTTCTGCTGCAAGTTCATCGTAGCAGCGCTGCACCGTGGACCAGACCTGTTGCCGCTGCTGGGCATAGGAACGGAAATCTGTGGTGCCGGTTACCTTGCCGCACAGGATCACCTGGGAGCCGGTCTCGCTGTTGGGCTTGAGCAGCACCGGGTTCATCCGCACATCCGGCTCAAGCCGGCAGGCCTGGGCCTGCAGCACCTGGGCCCGTCCCATCTCGCCGCCGTTGCGGGTGACAAAGGAGTTGAGCGACATGTTCTGGGCCTTGAACGGCGCCACGTCATGGCCATCCTGTTTCAAAATCCTGCAGAGCGCAGCGGTCAGGATGCTCTTGCCGGCATTGGAGCCGGTGCCCTGAAACATGATCGCCGGGGTCTGGCGTTTGACCGTCCGTGGTCGGGACGGCTCCAAAATAGTCTGCAAGATGCCGTACAGCCGCTGCTGTTCCGCTTCGGTCCGCACCGCCACCCGCAGGTAACGCTGATCAAGCCCGCTGAAATTACTGCAGACCCGCAGGGCGATCCCCTGTTGCAGGGTCTGTTCGGCAAGCTGAGGTGCATCCAGCGTGGGGTGATCCAGACGCAGCAGCAGGAAGTTGGCCTCACCGGGAAAGACCGTCAGGCCGGGCAGACTGGACAGTAGAGCCACAAGCGACTCCCGCTGCCCGCTGACAAAGCTGCGGGTCCGCTGCAGGTACTCCCTATCCTGCACCGCTCGTGCCCCTACCGCCTGGGCTAGGCTGTTGACAGTCCAGTTAGGCAGATAGGTTTTAAGCTGCTGGATATGCTTTGCAGCACCGGTCAGGTAACCCAGCCGCAGGCCGGGAATGGCGTACAGCTTGGTCAAAGAGGTCAGTATCAGGATATTATCAGGCCGGTTCTGCTGCAGGCTGCGGCTGCCGCCGGTAAAGCCGATAAACGACTCATCCACCACAAACAGGGTGGCTGGATGATCCTGTGCAATCAGACGCAGGGCTTCAGCATCAAAGGTACGACCGGTGGGATTATTGGGCTGGCCCAGCAGCACCAGTTGGGCCGGTTTCAAGAGCGGAACCAGGCAGGTTGGATCAAGTACAAAGCCGGTATCAGGGGAAAGTGGCAACTGCTCAATACTCAGGCCGGAGAGTCTGGCCGGTTCCTCATAATCAGCATAACTGGGCACCGGCAGCAGCAGCGACGAGCAACCCAGCGCACGGGGCAGCAGCAGCGACGAGCAACCCAGCGCACGGGGCAGCAGGTGCAGCAGCTCGGTAGCGCCGTTACCCGCCAGGATCTGGTCAGCCGGTAACCGGTGCAAGCCAGCTATCGCCTCCACCAGCTCGGTTGCATCCGGGTCAGGGTAGTGGATCAGGTCACTGATCCGGCTTTCAATCAGCGGCCGCAGCCAGTCCGGCGGCCCCAGCGGGTTGATATTAGCTGAAAAATCAATCAGATCTGATTGCGGAATCCCTGACAAGACGCTAAGGCCGCGCAGATTGCCGCCATGGCTATGTCGTACCGGTTGTTGGTTCTGGTTGGTCATGTCAGGGCAGGATGGGCAAACAGGTTATACTGATGACGCGGCCAGTTGTTTTTTCAGGTTATACACCACCCCTGCATTTGCCAGGGCGATGGTTGCATAACGGGACAACATGGTGAGAAATTCAAGGTGATCATTATGAAACGGTTCCCCGCTGACACCACCGGAGATGGTCAACACCCCGGCAACCCTGTCCTGCACCCGCAGCGGCACCGAAAGCACGCTGGGACCGGCCAGCATGGCACCGTCAGGGTCCTCTGTCCTGATATCATCCACAAACCCTTCGTCAGTGATATCACAGATGATAAGCGGCTTACCCTCTTCAACAACTTTACCGGAGATCCCTTTGCCCAGGGCCAGGCTATAGTATTGTGAATAGAGTGGGTCCAGACCGGTGGCCACCTTTGCCTGCAAGGTTGTGCCTGACTTGTCCAGCAGCAGTATATAGCCACGACGTGCCCGCAAATGCTCGGTAACCAGCTCCACCAGCTTTTTCATGATCTCCGGCACGCTGAAGGTTGACATAAGCGCCGCGCTGATCTGGTTGGCAGACTTCATCATCTCCAGCGTTTCCTGCAAACCATTGTTTTTTCTGGTTAACTCCCCCAGCAGATGCGCTCTTTTACGCAACTGCTCCTTTTTTTCAAGGGCCTTTTCAATCACATTATACAGCACACTTTCATCATCCAGCGGCATGACAATATAGTCATAGACCCCCAGACGCAGTGCCTTGATGATGTTGTAACTTGAGTCATTAGAGGTGAGAACAATGACATCTATCTCCGGTTTGTGACGCTTAAGCACCTTCATCATATTGAAACAGCTCATGCCGGAAAGCATCAGGCCGGTCAGCACCAGATCAAAATCCTGCTCATTGAACAGCGGAATCGCCTCTTCAGCCGATGAGGTGGCAGACACCAGATATCCCTGAGCCTCAAGGATATCAACAATAACGCTGCCGTTTGCCAGTGAATCGTCAACAACAAGGATATTTGCCGGTAATGCCATGGGTAAGCTCCAAACGTTTTTGCAAATTAATGCTGGATAGTACGGTATGAAGTGTGAAAAAACAACCGCAACCTTTTGAGTAAATTCTTGACAGCCAGCTGGTTTCTTGGCATCTGTTACTGACATTTCTACACCGAATGGAAGCGAGGAAGAGGGGTTAAAGGCCCCCGCTGCCCCGCAGCCGTAAAGGGAACGAAAGCCCAACCTGCATCAGTTCGTCGGTTTCAGTTCAAGGATGATGGCAAGACGGCACAGAGGAGGCGACGAGGCGTACTAGATCAGTACGTTGAGGAAGCCGACGATGAGCCAACGCAGCCAGCGCCTCGAAATGGAAGCGGCTCAGGTAAAACCACTGGGGGAAACCCTGGGAAGGTGGGTAAGTAGGTCGCCCTGAGCCGGAACACCGCTCCATTCGTAGGCTTCGGGGGAGGCAACTCATGTACAACCAGCAGCAATCCGCGTCATATTTCCCAATAATTTCAGCCACAGCCTTACTCTCCAGCTCCAGTTTGTCATGATGCAGTCGTTACCCGCCACCATGCAGGCGGTCTCCGTGCGTGAGATCGGCTCGTTTCAGTTTGAACAACGTCCGGTTCCCCAACCGGGACCGGGCGAGGTGTTGCTGCGTGTCACCGTAACCGGTCTCTGCCGCACCGACCTAAAGATCATCCAGGTTGGACATCGGGATCTGGTGCTGCCCTGTATTCCCGGCGAAGAGGTGGTGGGGGAGGTGGTAGCGCTGGGACCGGGATGTGATACAACTCTTTTAAATCAGAGATGTTATGTCTACCCCGGTGAATGGTGCGGCAGCTGTGCAGCCTGCAAAGCTGGAGCTGAAAATCTCTGCCGCTTCATGCGGATTATGGGCTTTCACCGTGACGGCGGCTTTGCCGGTTACGTGGTTGCGCCACTGAAAAGCCTGATCCCCTTACCGGAAGGGCTCAGTGATGAGCAGGCGGTCTTTGCCGAGCCGCTCTCCTGCTGCCTGAATGCCCTGGAACTGGCCCGACTGGCTCCCACTGAGACCATTGCCATCTGGGGCGGCGGTCCGGCAGGACAGTTGCTGGCCCGCGCTGCAACTGCCTACGATGCCCTGCCCACCGTGATTGAGCCGGATCTGCAACGCAGAGAACTGGCCAAGGGGGTAGCTGAACCACCTGACCAGCTGTTTGATGTCTGCGTGGTGGCGGTCGGCAATAATGACGCCTATCAACAGGCCCTGGCCTGTCTGGCCCCCCGTGGCAGGCTGGTGGTCTTTTCCGGCCTCTCAAAAGAAACCCCTGCTATCACTACTGATTTTAACCAACTGCATTATCTGGAACAGACGGTGGCGGGGGCCTACGGCTGTTGTTACCGCCATGGCAGACAGGCCATTGCCCTGCTGCAGTCCGGCAGGCTTGAGGTGCGTGACCTGATTAGCCATCGGATGCCGCTGTCCCGACTGGCTGAGGCCCTTGAGCTGGTGGCCAGCCGTCAGTGCATGAAGATCCACCTTTACCCGGAGGCCTGCACACCATGACCCCTGAACAGTTTGGTGCACAGATTCAGCTGCTGATTGAGAAACAGGACCTGACACAGGAGCAGAGCTATCTGCTGTTCCTTGAACTGATGCTGGACCGACAAAGTCCGCTGCAGCAGGGGGCCTTGCTGGCGGCCCTGACCGCCAAGGGCGAAACCGTTGACGAGATCGCCGGGGCCTGGCAGGCCATTGACGAGTTTGACACGATCCACCCGGAAGATCTGCCGGACGGGTTGTTTGAGAACTCCGGCACCGGCATGGACGGTTTCAAGACCTTCAACGTCAGCAGTGCCGCTGCCATTGTAGGGGCAGCCAACGGGGTAGTCATGGCGCGCCACGGCGCCCGGGCCATTACCTCACGCTGCGGCACCGTGGATATTATGGAAGCAGTGGGGATTGATGTGGACTGTACCCCTGCGCAGGTGGCCGACAGCATCCGTCAGGCCGGGATCGGCCTGTTTAACGGCATGTCCCCGGCAGTCCACCCCGGCGGTCTGGGGCGCATCCTCTCCCAGATCCGCTTTGGTTCAACCCTTAACATTGCAGCATCACTGGCCAATCCAGCCCGCCCTCGTCAGGCGCTACGGGGGGTCTACAGCCGCCAGATGGTACCTGACACCGCAGCGGTCATGGCTAAAATCGGTTACCAACACGGCATGGTGGTCTACGGCAGTGATGCCGCAAGCGGTCTGGGAATGGATGAGCTGTCAATCTGCGGCCCCTCCACCATCTGCCGCTTTCAGGGAGAACAGCAGGAACAGTTCACCGTCGTCCCCGAAGATCTGGGGCTGGCCTGCCGTCGCGGTGAGGAGATTGCCGCCTGTAACGCACGGGAAGAGGAGATCCGGCGTTTCATGCAGGTTATTAGCGGTACCGGTCGTTTCAGTGCCTGTGAGGCGTTTGTCAGCCTGAATGCCGGTGCGCTGCTCTGGACTGCCGGTAAGGCGACGGATCTGAAACAGGGGGTTACCATGGCACAGGAAACCCTGGCTAGCGGTGCAGCCCTGAGCAGACTGCAGCAGTGGGTAACCTGCCAGAACAGCCATGCAGAAGCCGGACTGGAACGGTTCGAACGGGTAAAAAAAGGAGCCTGCAATGCGTAAAAACATCCTGATGTTGACAATCATCTGCCTGCTTATGGCTACACCGCTGTTCGCAGCCAACCTGACATTACCGCCCGAACTCGGCGCAACCGCCCGGATACTGAAGACTGAGCGGGACGGACTCTGGGAGAAGAGCCTGATTGTACAACTACCTGAACGGCGTCACCTACTTTCCACCAGCGACGGCATCATCAATGGCCTGGGGGCGATTAACCATAGCGCCCATCCCCTGCTCTGGAAGAAACTGGCTGTTGAGCTTGCCACCAAGTTGCAGTGCGGCGGCAAGACCTATGAACAACAACGCAAAGGGATGATCGCTAATAAACTGGGCCTGCAGCCTGCAGACCTGACCCTGGTGGGCACGGCAGCGGATATGGATAACCTGGCCGTGGTGACCAAGCAGTTTTCACCCTTTACCGTGACGGCCCTGGTTACAGCCGGGGCCAAAAGTAACGCCCTGCGGGCCGGGACCGATGAAGGAACCAACATTGAACCGTCCGATCCGCCAGCCGGTACCATCAACATCATCGTGCTGACCAATGCCCGTTTGAGCGATGGTGCTCTGGCACGGTCCGTGGTTACCATTACCGAAGCCAAGACCGCCGCGCTGGAAGACCTGAAGGTGACCAGCAGTTACACCAAAGGGGTGCAGGCCACCGGCACCGGTACTGACAGTGTGATTGTAGTATCGGGAAGCAACGGACCCAAGGTCACTTACACCGGTGGCCATAGCCGGATCGGCGACCTGATCGCCAAGACGGTGCATCAGGCAGTGTTGGAGGCGCTGGAAAAGCAGAACGGATTCAGGCTAAAACCTGACCACCCCTAACCCCTCCTTAGTCAAAGAGGAAGCTGGGGGGGCAAAAATAATGTTCACAAACAGATGGAGATGAGGAAGAGGGGTTAAATGCCCCCGCTGCCCCGCAGCCGTGAAGGGAACGAACGTCCATTGCGTTACGCGCAAAAAGCCACTGGGAAACTGGGAAGGCGGACTACTAGGAAGCCCGTAGCCGGAAGACCGCTCCATCTGAAAAACCCGAGGGAGGTAGCAGTAGATGAAACGCAGTAGACAGAAGTATGCGGTAGCATTGGGGCTGGTATTGGCAGTCTGTGGATCTGCAGTGGCAGAGGAAAAGACCACACAACTGGGCGAAGTGGTGGTTACCGCCACCCGTGATGAGGTGCCGATTGAGCAGGTGGGCAGCTCCATCACCGTGGTCACGGCCAAGGAGATTGAGCAGCAGCAAAAACGGACCGTGGCCGATGCGCTGCGGATGGTGCCGGGGGTCGACGTTGTCCGTAACGGGACAATTGGTGGATCTACCTCCATATATATACGAGGCGCTGAGGCAAAACATACATTGGTATTGCTTGATGGCATTGAACTGAACGATCCATCTTCAACAGGCGGCAGTTTTGACTTTGCAAACCTGACTACTGATGGCATCGAACGTATAGAAATTTTACGCGGGCCACAAAGTACATTATATGGATCGAGCGCAATAGCTGGTGTTATAAACATCATTACGAAGAAAGGGAATGGCCCCTTACATGGTTATGTATCAGCTGAAGGCGGCTCATTTTATACTGCAAGAGAATCTGCTGGCATAAGTATCAGTAAGGATAAACTGCAGTATTCTTTAAATACCGTACGCATAGATAGTAATGGGATATCATCTGCATCCTCTAAATATGGCAATACGGAAAATGACCCTTATCAGCATACAAACCTCTCAAGTCGCCTGAGCATTGCCCCCTCAACCAATTCTGACATAGATGTAATTTTGCGATTTAATAAAACAAGAACGGCCCTCGATAACGGTGGTGGAAATATTGCAGATGACCCGAATTTTATTAGCCGTTCCGAAGAGCTTTTTTTAAGAACGCAAGGGTTTTTATCTTTATTTGAAGGATTCTGGGATCAGCAACTTGGTATATCCTACAGTAATCAGAAAAGATGGCTCTCAAACCCTGTTGATACAGATCATCCTTTTGAGCTTTCATATGGTTCATATAATGGTCAGAATATAAAGGTTGATTGGCAAAACACCATAAATCTGCACAAAACTAATACGCTGATCTTAGGCGTTGAACATAAAGATGAGAGTATAAAATCAAACTACCATTCAGAAGATGCATTCTTTCCCTATGATGATGTTGTTTCACGAAAATCAGCACAAATTACTAGCTGTTACTTACAGGATCAAATTAACCTTTGGAGCTCTTGGCATTCAACTATTGGAGTTCGTATAGATGATCACAGCCAGTTTGGCACTGAAGCTACCTACCGCTTTACCTCCGCATATATCATAAAACAAACCGACACCAAGTTAAAGGGGAGCTATGGAACTGGCTTCAAAGCTCCATCGCTGTATCAACTCTACTCACAATATGGTAATCAGCAATTGTCGCCTGAAAAAAGCACTGGCTGGGATCTTGGAATTGAACAAAGTCTTCACCTGATGAAGACAAAACTTGATATTACATATTTCAAAAATGAAATTGAAAATATGATTGATTTCAAAGGCATCTCAACTGCCCCATACGGGGTTTATCAAAACATAAGCAAGGCATCTTTATATGGCGTTGAATTAGCCGCTTCAGTCCAACCAGTTGATGAGCTTTCCTTGAAGATCGCATACACCTATACCCAGACAAAAAACAGAACGACCAATGAAGAATTACTACGCAGACCCAAAAATAAAATTTCATTTGATGCAAACTACCAGTTGTTAAAGCAGTTAAATATCAATGCCAGTATAACCTATGTAAGCTCCAGGAATGACAAACTCTATGATCCCATAACATTTGCAACCCAAAGCCTTAAACTTAATGACTACGTCCTTGTAAATCTGGCCGCTTCCTACGATGTCACTAAAAACCTGCAGCTGTTTGGGCGGATAGACAACCTGCTTGACCGTCAGTATGAAGAGGTGGCCGGTTACGGCACCCCCGGCATTGGTGCCTATGGTGGCGTAAAGGTGTCGTTTTAATTTATGAAAACAGCAACCACGGAGACACAGAGACACGGAGATTCTCACCCCGGTGAGTTCGCCTGCAGGTTTGCACTAGTCTTTAATAATCAAAAAAATATCAAGTTGTTTCGAATAGATAAGTTTTTCTCTGTGTCTCTGTGTCTCTGTGTTTCAATGGTTTTGACTGTCTGCCTTTCTGTGGCCCCCGGTTTTGCCGGGGAGCCGCCCAGGCGGATCGTCTCGCTGGCTCCCAGCCTGACCGAGCTGGCCTGTGCCCTGGGACTGGAGAAAAATCTGGTGGGAGTTACCACCTTCTGCGACCGGCCAGCCTCTGTCAAAGGCAAGCCCACCGTGGGAGGACCGGCTAATCCATCGCTTGAAGCGGTGCTGAACCTGAAGCCAGATCTGGTGCTGGTGGATGAAGAGGGGATCGGTTCAAAACTGGCCAAACGGCTGCAGAAACTTGGAATCAGAACCGTTACCTTCCACGGTTCCCGTCTGGACAAACTGGCTGCGGCAATCAGGCAATTGGGGAACGATCTTGGGGTACAACAACCGGCAAACCAATTGGCAGGCCGGATTGAACAATCCCTGAAACCACTTAAAACTGCTGCACCGATCAAGACCATGTTTGTGATCTGGCCCGACCCGCTGGTGGCGGCCGGTCCCGGTTCCATGCTGGATGATGCCATGAAGCTGTCCGGCATGAGCAACATCGCCGCCGATGCCCGCTCCGGCTATCCCCGACTTTCACTGGAGGCGGTCATCACCCGCAACCCGCAGTTGATCATTGCAGGCCAGGGAGAAAAACTGGCCGGGCCGATGAAACGGATGCTGGGCCACCTCAATTCTCTAGATACCGTCAGGCAGGGTCGGATCTGTATGGTCAGCGACGCACTCTACCGGCCCGGCCCCCGCATCCCGGAAGGGATCGCCGAGTTGAGGCATTGCCTGGAGTTGGCCCACAAAGGGCAACGGCCATGAAACGCCACCCTCTCTTCATCATGCTGGGCTGCTTGGTGCTGGTCCTGCTGCTGTCGCTCTCCCTGGGGCAACAGACGGTCAACCCCTTTAACCTTGATCCGTTACAACTGAAGATTGTGCTGGATCTGCGCTTGCCAAGAATCGTGGTGGCCTTGCTGATGGGAGGATCACTAGGGGTAGCCGGTGCGATCCTGCAAGGTGTCTTCCGTAACCCACTGGCAGATCCTTACGTGCTGGGAACCTCCAGCGGCGCTGCCCTGGCTGCTGCCTTTGGCCTGCTGGCTACGCAGGGGACCGGCATCTGGCTGGTACCCGGTTTAGCTCTGGCCGGAGCTCTAGTTACCAGCGCCGTAGTGGTATCGCTGGGGCGGGATGCCTGGGGGGTACGTGCAGAACGGCTACTGCTGGCCGGGGTAGGGATGGGCTTTTTCCTCTCCGCCATCCTGATGCTGGTCATGTCCCTGGCCCAGGCTGACGGGGTCAAGCGGGCCCTGCTCTGGATGGCCGGTGACCTGGCCGGGGCGGACTGGTCGGTGGTGCCGGTAGCCGGACTGCTGATGCTGATCGGCTTTGTGCTTGCGCTGGCCCGGCGGCGCGGCCTGAATGCCCTGGCACTGGGTGATGAGGTGGCCTTTGGCCTTGGGCTGGAGCCGGGCCGGGAACGGGCCCTGCTGGTGCTGGCTGCCTCGCTGCTGACTGCTGCTGCGGTGGCACTGGGCGGCATTGTCGGCTTTGTGGGCTTGATGGTGCCCCACGGAGTGCGCGCCCTAGTGGGTGCTGATGCCCGCCGGGTGCTGCCGCTGTCTGCCATTGGAGGCGGCATGCTGCTCTGCCTGGCTGATACGGTCGGGCGTAGCGTACTGCCACCGGTGGAGATCCCGGCCGGGGTGGTCACTGCCCTGATCGGCGCCCCCTGGTTTCTGATCATGCTACGCCGGGCCACCAATGGAGGTATGCGATGAGCAGCCTCAGGTTTGATCAGGTCTGTTTCAGTTACGGTAACGCCCCCTGCGTGGTACAGTTTTCCTGCAATCTGGCCAAGGGTGAGCTGGTGGGTCTGATCGGCGCCAACGGCTCCGGTAAATCCACCCTGTTGCGGCTGGGTGCCGGTCTGCTGACACCCACGGTGGGACAGGTGGAGCTGGATGGCAAACCGGTCCGTTCCTGGAAGGGTGAAGAGCGAGCCACCCGCCTGGGCTACCTGCCGCAGTCCATTGAAGCGCCGTTACCGTTTCGGGTGGGTGAACTGGTGGAGATGGGCCGTGCTGCAGCCCGTAAAGATCATCTGCTTTCCTGCCAGGAGGTACTGGCAGCGGTGGGGCTGGACGGCCATGAACAGACCCCGCTGTCCCAGATCAGCGGCGGTGAACGGCGGCGGGCCTTTATTGCCATGATCCTGGCCCAGGGTGGCAAGACCCTGCTGCTGGATGAACCGCTGGCCGGGTTAGACCTGCGTTACCAGTATGAACTGCTGACCCTGCTGCGGGGCCTCTGCCAGACCCACAACCTGACCATCCTGCTTTCCCTGCATGACCTGATCCTGGCTCGCAACCTGGATCGCCTGCTGGTGATCCGCCAGGGGCAGCTACTGGCCGATGGCCTGCCCACCGAGATACTTACTCAACAGTTGGTGCAACAGACCTTTGATCTTGATCCGCGGTTTCAGGTGGTCGGCATTGGAGAATAATGAATGTAAGGCGGAATTGATGTTTATAACAGCTTGAGCCCTTGGACACCTTTCATCTTGTTCAGACAGGCGCGTTAGCGTGCAAGTCGCGATTGTCGAAGCAAAATTTGTTTATGCTCTGTAATAGTCGTCCAGCAAACTCTACCAACACTGAAATCTGTGGAAATTCTTTGTAACCAATTTTTATGTAATTCAACTGCTTGTCCATGTAGTAATCGTTTATCATCTCTATCGCCAGCTTCTCGATGGCAGAAATCTGGATTAACTTTTGGACGTCTTTTTCAAGTGCTTTCTTGAGGCATTTTTCTAAGTTATGTCCGTATTTTCTTTGATTCTTCAAATCTTCCAAGCTTACGCCAGCCCCACGGAGGAATGCCTTCAGAGCGAGTTCAATGCTGTGAGAAATAAGATAGTAGGCCGGAATGCTAGTATGAGGGTCATTTTTCTCTACCAGCGCACAAGCAGCAATGCAGAAATTATGACCGTAAGTCCAAAGACCCATCGAACTTGTTCTGTCCATTAAATTTCTCCCTTATTCAACTCAGTATTGACCAGAACGCAGCTGCCAAACCTCACCTGCTACTTACTGCATCCGCTTCCCTATCTCTTTAACCCGAGGGTTGTTGAGCAACCGCAAAAAGGCGGGATTATTAATCAACACGCTGTAATCACCAGACTGCACCGCCCGTATGACATCGGGATTACTTAACAACGCCTGCATCTCAGGGTCATTCTGCAGGGCGCGGATCTGTTCCATCACCCCTTGATCCTGCAGCATCCGTTCTTTCAAACTTTCTACGCCGCTGAAGTCATTGCTGCTTTTTGTGGAGCCGGAAGTAGCAGCCGGGCTGGCTGCCGAGGTACTGATTCCCAGCGGCTTGGCGCTGTTCCGGTAGCTGGCCGGAACCTCTGCCAGAGATTCTGAAAAGTGTACGGTACCGGCACTGTCGGTCCATTTGTAGGTTTCTGCGTGAGCTGATGTTGCCAGCAGAAGTAAGAACAGGATCAGTTTTTTCATGGGCTATCCTTTAGCAGGGGGGTTGCTTACACCAATACTACCCATAACCATGTAATCATCAAGCTAAAAGTCCGGTTTTAGTGATGAATCTACCGCAGACCAGTTTTTACGCACCATTCAGGCTGTCCGTGGTACTGTAGCCCACCAACAGACCAAGGAGTATCTGCCAGATGGCATTACCGGTAACCATATATAAAGCAACTATCCAGCTTTCCGACCTTGATCGCGGCATCTATGAAACCCTGCAGGCCACGGCGGCCCGTCACCCGTCTGAGACCGAAGAGCGGCTGGTGGGCAGGCTGCTGGCCTATGCCCTGCTGTATGAAGAGGGGCTTGTCTTTACCAAGGGGATTTGTGAAGGGGATGAGCCGGATCTCTGGTCAAAGGCGCCGGACGACCGGATCAGGTCATGGATTGAGGTGGGCCTGCCTGATCCTGAGCGGCTACTTAAGGCCCGGCGGCATGCTGATCAGGTGGCACTGATTGCCTTTGGCTCCAAGCTGCCTGGTTGGGAGCGCCAGCATCTGGACAAGCTGATCAACAGCAGCAATATCACGGTTATCATCCTGGAGCAGGAGTTTATCAATCAACTGGTGGGTCGGCTTAAGCGCAGCGTTGCCTGGTCAATCACCATAACCGAAGGCAACCTCTACCTGCAGGACGGCAACGAGACGTTGGAAACCACCCCCAAACGTTATGCACAGGGCTAGCTAATGGCGGAAAATGAACAATACCGGTCTGATGAAGCAGAAGAGGGTGTTGAGATCCCGCTGGAGCGGATTGATCCAGAGATTCTGCAGGCCCTGCTGGCTGATTTTGTCAGCCGGGAGTGGTCTGAGCTGTCTGATGCCGGTTTTACCCTGGAGGAAAAGATTGAGCAGGTATTGCAGCAGTTGAAGGCCGGACAGGCGCGGATACTGTTTGATCTGACGTCAGGAAGCTGGAATATTGTCCCTACGCAGCACGGTTTATAAGGTTACACCATGTAAATCCCGCTTGTGGTAGCGCCAGGCAAAGGCCACTGCCCGCACATACCAATCCACCAGAAACACCCCCCAGACCGCATACAGTGACAACTGTAGCACCGGCCCGGCGATCCAGGCCAGCAGCACCCGCACCCCCCACATGGTGAGCAACGTCACGATAAAGACGTAGAAGGTGTCGCCCGCCCCCCGCAGGGAACCCGCATAGACAAAGGAGATGGCCAGCGGGATCTGGGCAAAGGCCACGATCCGCAAAAAGACCGCACCCTGTTGGATTACTTCTGGATCATGGGTAAAGATCATCACCAGATACTGCGGTATCAGCAGGAAGATCAGCGCCATGACCCCCATTACCACCAAGGCCAGCCGTAGCGCCTCGACATGGCTGACGTGGGCGCGCTGGTATTTTTTTGCCCCCAGTGACTGCCCCATCAGGGTGGCGGCAGCGATCCCCATCCCGGCACCGGGCATAAAGGAGAGCGATTCAATGGAAAGCCCGATCTGGTGGGCAGCATAAGCGGTGGTGCCATAGGCGATCACCACGCTGGAGTAGACCAGCTGACCGGATTGCTGGGCCACCCGTTCCAGTGCCACCGGCCAGCCCACCTGCCAGATCCTGCTGAACAGCTCCCGATCCGGCAGCCCGATGGTTAGGTAGCCACGCCGGAATGCCTGCCA
>JAJTBI010000087.1 GCA_021286935.1 Geobacteraceae bacterium | reverse complement strand
GCTTGCCCTGCGCCAGACCTACTTTGCCAACTTCTCGCTGTTCCAGTCCATCCCGGACTCCTGGGCCATTGATCAACTCTTCCCGATCATGCCGCTGCAGCGTCTGGGGCAACGCCCGGATGTGATGGCCTCAATCGCTGATATTACCTGCGATTCAGATGGTGAGATCACCAGTTTTGTGGGGGAAAACGGCCGCAGCAAGTTCCTGCCGATGCACAAACTGAAAAAGGATGAGGATTACTACATCGGCTTCTTCCTGATCGGTGCCTACCAGGAGATCCTGGGGGATCTGCACAACCTGTTTGGTGACACCAATGCGGTGCATATCACCTTTAACAAAAAGACCGGCTACATGATTGATACTGTCATTAACGGCGATGCCACCTGGGAGACCCTCAAGTACGTTCAGTACAAAGGTCCGGAGATCCTCAAGCATGTGCGGGACAACCTTGAAAAGCAGGTTGCCATCAAGAAGGTTTCCATTGAGGAGAGCAGTCACTTTATCGAACTGTTAGACAAAACCCTGCTTGGCTATACCTATTTAGGAGAATAAACCATGAGTAACGTACTGATCATCGGTGCCGGCGGTGTCGGCCAGGTTGTTGCCCACAAGTGTGCCCAGCGTCGTGACATCTTTACTGAAATTACCCTGGCCTCCCGCACCAAATCAAAGTGCGATGCCATTGCCGCCCAACTGGGTAACAGCATCAAGACCGCCCAGGTGGATGCCGACAACGTACCTGAACTGGTGGCCCTGATCAAGCAGCTGCAGCCCAAGCTGGTGATCAACGTGGCCCTGCCGTATCAGGATCTGACCATCATGGATGCCTGCCTTGAGACCGGGGTGGACTACCTGGATACCGCCAACTACGAGCCGCTGGATACGGCCAAGTTTGAGTATTCCTGGCAGTGGGCCTATCAGGACCGCTTCAAGCAGGCTGGTCTGATGGCGCTGTTGGGGTCCGGTTTTGATCCAGGTGTCACCAACGTCTATACTGCCCTGGCGGCCAAAAAATATTTGGATGTGGTTGAAGAATTGGACATTATTGATGCCAACGCCGGTAGTCACGGCCAGCCCTTTGCCACCAACTTCAACCCGGAGATCAATATCCGCGAGGTTACGGCCACCTGCCGTCACTGGGAAAACGGCCAGTTTGTGGAAAGTCCGGCGCTCTCCACCAAGCGGGTCTTTGACTTCCCGGAGGGGATCGGGCCGATGAACTGCTATCGTCTCTACCATGAAGAGATGGAATCAATCGTCAAGCATATCCCCACCATCAAAAAGGCTCAGTTCTGGATGACCTTTTCTGATAACTACTTGAAGCACTTGGAAGTGCTGCAGAATGTGGGTATGACCCGCATTGATGAGGTAGAGTTTAACGGCCAGAAGATTGTGCCGATTCAGTTCCTGAAAGCACTGCTGCCTGATCCAAGCTCATTGGGGCCGTTGACCAAGGGCAAGACCTGTATCGGTGTTATCGCCCGTGGCCTGAAGGATGGTAAGCGCAAGCAAGTCTATATCTACAACATCTGTGACCATGAGGCCTGCTACAAGGAAGTCCAGTCCCAGGCCATCAGCTACACCACCGGCGTACCGGCGGTGGTGGGGGCGATCATGATGCTGACCGGCAAGTGGCATGCAGCGGGTGTCTGGAACATGGAACAGTTTGATCCAGAGCTGTTCTTGGAGGTTCTTGGGCCGATGGGACTGCCTACCGTGGTGGTGGATGGCGGTGAGTGGCCAGAACTGTAGAAAAGCCATCTCTGCACCCTGACCGATTCAGTCCCTGCAGAGGCTTCTTTGGCGTACTTTTCTGTACGCCTTCATCGCCTCTTTGGTGCCGTCTCAGCCATCATCGCAGACCTGACGTTTCTTGGACGGATTAATTTATGATCGGTATTGATTGTGAAAAAATAGCTCAGCTGGCCCCTTCACCCGCCTACGTGGTGGATTTGGGCTGGTTGCGTCATAATCTGGCGATTCTGGATCAGGTGCAGCAACGTAGCGGTGCCAAGATCCTGATGGCGCTGAAGGCGTTCTCCATGTGGAGCACCTTTCCGCTGATCAGCAAGACCCTGCATGGGGTCTGCGCCAGCTCCCCCTGGGAGGCACGGCTGGGGCGGGAAGAGTTTGGGCGTGAGGTACACAGCTTTGCCGCCGCCTTTAAAGAAAGTGACGTGGTGGAACTGCTGGGTATCTCCAATCATCTGGTCTTTAACTCCTTTAACCAGCTGGAACGCTTCCGCCCCTTATGGGAAAAAGAGCAGGGCAGGGTCTCCATCGGCCTGCGGGTTAACCCGGAACATTCAGAAGGACACACCGCCATCTATGATCCCTGTGCTCCCATATCCAGGCTGGGTATCCCGGTTGCCGAGTTTGAAGGCCGATCGCTGGAGGGGATCGAGGGGTTGCACTTCCATACCCTCTGTGAGCAACTGTTTGAACCGTTGGAGCGGACTGCCAAGGCGTTTGAAGAAAAGTTTGGAAGGTATCTGCAGGGGATGAAGTGGCTGAATCTGGGAGGTGGGCATCATATCACCCGTGAAGGCTATGATATTGATGGGCTGGTGGAACTGGTCAAATATTTTAAAAACAAGTACGGGGTTGAGGTCTATCTGGAACCGGGTGAGGCGATTGCCATCGGTACTGGTGT
The DNA here is from genome assembly GCA_021286935.1 of Geobacteraceae bacterium. Taxonomy (GTDB): domain Bacteria; phylum Desulfobacterota; class Desulfuromonadia; order Geobacterales; family Pseudopelobacteraceae; genus Trichlorobacter. The sequence continues at coordinate 9,964 of JAJTBI010000087.1, read as the reverse complement.
GCTGGTCAGTGAAGTGCTGGATGTGGTGCATAACCAGATGGATATTGCCATTCTGGATGTCTCGGCCACCTGCCATATGCCGGATATTCTGGAGATGCCCTACCGCCCTGACATCACCGGAGGATTCAATGCTGGTGAGAAGCCCTATAGCTATCGTTTGGGCGGCCCTTCCTGTTTGGCCGGTGACGTGATCGGTGACTGGTCCTTTGAGCAACCGCTTAAGGCAGGTGACCGGCTGGTGTTTGAAGACATGTCCCATTACACCATGGTCAAAACAACCACCTTTAACGGTATTCAACACCCCCACATCTGCACCTTTGAACCGGATACCGGCCAGCTGCAGGTTGTACGCAGCTTTGGCTATCCTGACTTTAAATCAAAACTCTCCTAAAAAATATCTGCTCTGACACTTGCGAAACTCCCCGGCTGTGGGTTATAGTACGCAACTACCTTTTACGTCTCCTTAGCTCAGCTGGATAGAGCAACGGCCTTCTAAGCCGTAGGTCGCAGGTTCGAATCCTGCAGGGGACGCCAACAAAAACATGCACTTACGGTTTTTGCTGTGGGTGCATTTTCTTTTGCGCCACAATAAACGCCACAATAAAGTTGTCTGCTGCAAATTTTAAATCAGCCCACGGGGGGGGGACTGACCGGAGGCGGGGGCAAAATTATTTCCTCATATTCCCTTCTGTACTGAGATAGTATTCACTTAACACTACCAGATTTTGTCGAACCGAGCAGACATGACTCAATTCATCTTGTTACAAAGTCCGAAGTGCGTCCGCTAGGGGACGCCAGCTACTAAAGCGGCCTTTTCCAAGCATTGGAAAAGGCCGCTTTAGTACAGAATACCTGCAAGCCGGTTCAATAAAGTTAATACCTAACGTCCTCCAGACCTTTTCTGGGCTTCCTTCAGGATATTTTTACACTCCACTACAGCCGGGATCAACTCACCTGGTGCAGTGTAAGGATTATCGAGCTTGATCCTGTAATCCCATGCCGAGGCAGGAGTTACTTTTAATCTTCCCCAGTGTTCCCCATACAGGATAGCTACATTACAAAGCTCTACCGACTTATCATACTGGCGCTGATCATAGTAAGCCTGACACAATAACAGGCTACTGATAAATGCGGTGGCTTCATTGGGGTATTGCCTACGCGCGCGCTCCAGCCCAGAAATCGCCTTGGTATAGTCGCCTTTTGCATAGGCATCAATAGAGTCCGGCATATTACTACACCAATTGCCAGAACAAAACTGATTGACTTGTGTGATAACACCGCCTCCACCAGGTATCCTCTGTGGCATGGCGCAGCCTGATAAGCCTATTAAGGCCAGGGCTGCCATAAAGAGCTGTAATTTTTTCATCTGTGGCCTCCCATCATCAGTATTAAATCCATGTAACATTTTAATCCTCATATACATCACAGCTTCAGGAAGTCAAGCCACGCATAAAATTACGCTGAAGTTGCAGAATGCTTTAGCGCTTGTATACTTAAAACAAACAGGGACACCCATTTCGGGAGGCCAAATGGAAACAGCTCAACGCTACCTAATTGCCATCATCTGTTTACTGTGCATTACGCAGACAACCCATGCACTGGATCCCCCTAAAACTCCAATCTTGCGTATTGAAACAGGACGTCACACATCACTAATCAGACGGATAGATACAGATCGAACTGGCCGTTGGCTGGTAACAGCTTCAGAGGACAAGACCGTTCGGGTTTGGGAATTGCCATCCGGTAGGCTCGCCCAAACAATTCGTCCACCAATAGCTGAAGGCCTAGAAGGACAGCTACGCAGTGTGGCCATTTCACCTGACGGAAACTTAGTAGCTACCGGTGGGTGGACACAGATTGGTAGCACAAAGGGGACCACACTATATCTTTTTTCACGAAACGATGGGCAATTGCTTGGACGGTCTGAAGGGCTCTATGATGTAATCACACATCTAAGTTTTTCTCCTGACGGCAAGATGCTTGCGGCATCTCAGTCCAAGCATGGAATTAAGCTGTTTGAAGTGCGTGCCGAAACCAACTCACCACTACGGTTAGTTGCACAGGATACAGAATACGGCAATGAATCATACGGCGCGCATTTTTCACCTGACGGCAACTGGCTTGCTACCACCAGCTACGACGGGTTTATACGCACCTACGATATCGCTGCCTTCAAGAGCAGACAAATTGGAGCTATCAGCCCAATCAGCAGAACAAAGGCATCTGGCGGCAATAGGCCATCTTCCATCAAATTCTCTCCAGATGGCAAACTACTGGCGGTTGGATTCAGTGATGTGACAAGGGTGAGCATTTTATCAAGCCGCGATTTGTCACTGCTTTACACTCCAACTGTAGCAGATGTGACCAGAGGGGATCTTAACACTGTTGCCTGGTCAATCGATGGTAGCTACCTGTATGCGGCAGGAAGATGGCAGGTAAAAGAGCAGGATATCTGGCGTACACCGATTCGCCGCTGGCAGGATAGTGGGCGCGGGGCAATCAGCGACATAAAAACCAGTACAACCAATACCATTCTGGGGCTGGCTCCTCTACCCGACGGTTCCCTGATCTTCGGTTCTGGTGAACCGGTCATAGGACAGATTGGACCGGATGGCAATCAACGCTTGCGGATAGATTCGCTGTCAGCTGATAATCGGGGGATCCGTTGGAATTTTACAGTGTCTCAAGACGGCACCTTTGTCCGTTTCAGTTACGCACTTATGGATCAGGCACCGGCTGCCTTTTCAGCAACCAACCGATCACTGATCATTAACCCAGGCCCATTGCCGCTTTTTTATCCCGATGTCACTTCAATGGCTATTAAAAACTGGAACAACTCACTTGGTCCAACCCTTAACAATCATCGACTCAATCTGAACGATAATGAGATGTCGCGTGTAATCGCAATAGCTCCGGACAAACGGTCGTTTGTGCTGGGTTCCGACTACTGGCTACGACGCTTTGACTCAGCTGGCAACGAAGTTTGGAAGGTACTTGCCCCGGCAGGCACCTGCGCTGCCAATGTTGCTCCTAACGGTAGCGTGGCCATTGCTGCCTTTGGCGACGGCACTATCCGCTGGTATCGCTATTCAGATGGCAAGGAGTTGGTGGCGTTTTTCCCCCATGCCGATAAAAAGCGCTGGATACTCTGGACGCCGGAAGGTTTTTTTGATCATTCACCCGGTGGCGAGGAGTTAATTGGCTTCCATTTAAACCGGACCAAGGACGAAGCGGCTGATTTTATTCCGGCATCACAGTTGTACAAAGATTTTTATCGCCCAGATCTGGTGACTGCCTCACTTGAAGGTAAGGATATATCGGAGTACGCAAAAGCCGTTAATATCAAAAAGCTGCTGATTGCTTCGAACATGCCGCCCAAAGTTCGTATAGCAAGCAAGGTATCTGCAACCGACAAACCTGAGGCGGAGATAAACGCTGAAATCTGCGATACCGGCGGCGGGATTGGCGATATAACCCTGTATCTGAATAACATGCTGATTGAGATGGAAAGCGGCGAACGAAGCCTTAAAGCTATCCCAAAACAGCAAAAAGAAAAATGCTATAGCTTCAACCGAACACTCACCCTGGATAACGGCGATAACAGCATTGCAATCATGGTCTATAACCGAGAAAACAGCATTGAGTCCGAACGGCCATCTGTAACCATCAGACACTCTTCGGCCTATACCGGCAAGCCTAATCTGCATATCCTGACCATTGCGATTGATAATTACCGGGATGGTGATCTGCATCTCAAATATTCCAAGGCTGATGCTCAAGCTGTAGCTGATACTATCCAAAGCAAGGGTAGAGATCTTTTTGGCTCTATTACAAGACATACATTTTCTGACGCGGAAGTGACCAAGGAACGCCTTGAGGGCGCATTTGTAGCTATCGGTAAAACAATCAGACGTAGTGACATGTTCATCTTGTTCGTGGCGGGCCACGGCATTACCTACAGCAAAGATGGTTCTTTTTATTTTCTGCCGGTAAATTTCCGGTACTCGCAAGATGAGGACATCCCAAAGCAAGGGGTCTCCATGAATGACCTCAAACGCTATCTGGCAAATATCCAGGCATCTAAATCTCTCCTGTTACTGGATACTTGCAACAGCGGTTCCTTTGCTGAGGCGATCGCGTCTCGAGGGATTCTGGAAAAGACAGCCATCAACAAACTGACACGTGCGGTGGGACGTCATACTATTGTGGCAAGCAGCAGAAGTCAGGTAGCCTTGGAAGGTTTTCAAGGTCATGGTGCCTTTTCGTGGGTACTGCTGGATGGTATTCAGGGGAAGGCCGCCACCACCAAAGGGGTGGTGACGGTCAACTCCTTAGTGTCCTATGTTGAAACGACATTACCTGAGCTAACCTATAAAAAATGGGGCTATGAGCAGATACCCCAGAAAAGTTTAATCGGTGAAGACTTTACAATCGTTGTAAAGTGAAATGGATCTCATTATATTTTTTAGACAGAGTTCGAAGTGGTTAGTCATTAAGTGCTAATAAAATAAGTAAGTTGTGGTTTTGGTGTGGGTGCTTTATCTTTATGTAAGCTCCTGTGCAATCTTTTGCTGTCTTGCTCACCCTGTTTTATCCGAGGGTGGGGGCGACATAAGACGGGCCATGCTTTCGCAGAAAATATATCGTATAAAAAGCCGTTGCCTTGTTCATTCCGCAGGAGTAATTTAAAAATGTCCTAGCGCCCACTCACTTCAGCCTGTAATCTAGACGGTCGCTGTGCGTAGCAACTGCTAGCGTTAACCGTTTCTTTACCATCGGGGACTTTCTCGAGACAAAGTCTACAAGAAGTTTATTCATGATAGTATATTAGGAGATGCCATGACAACAGTGCGACACCTCTATTGGTTTCTACATATGCTGCTTGCTAGCCTATTTTTTATTTTAACTGGCGATGCTTTGGCAGCGCAAACTTCTTCAAATTCTATGCATTCTGGGCAATTACCAACAACCAACCAAACACTAAGTCAACAAATAGCTCCTGTACTGCAGGTGGCGGTGGAAGTGCCTACTCGAACTATTAACTACCGCGACCCTTACGTATTGATGGGTAAGGTTAAATTATTGCCCGGCATCTCAATAAAAAATGGTGTTATGTTTTTTAAGATTAATGGGACCCCAATAAAAAAAGGCTATACCTACACTACCGTTACAAATGCACCCGTTGCTCCGGATGGCACGGGGGTATGGCCGCAGGGCAATTACGCCTATATTGATCATGTGCATCCAGGGATAAACACCGTTGAAGCTGAATTTGTCGGTACGGGCCAAAATAATGAACGTTTAGCAGGAAAAGGGGTTGGAACGCTGATGGTCCAACCAGCTCCAACCATCTTAAAGATGACTTCATTCACCACCTCAAAAGTCGGTAGTTTAGATTTCTGGACTATCAAAGGAAGCGTTTTGATACCAAAATCAACAGGGGATATCTTGGTGAGCGAAGGTACGGTATATTGCTATATAAATGGGAATTTAGGACCTACTTCTGGGGCTGTACATGGATATGGTTCCAGTGGTTTTGAACTTCGTTCCAATTGGACCAATACTCCATACAGAACTGTCGAAAGAATAATAGTTAGATACGAAGGCAGTAATTTGTATAAACAAAGCTTCCTGACTGGGCAAATCGAATATTATGATGGGCCTAGACTACAGGGCCTTAATGCATCACACTAAATATTCGTTCCTGAAAAAGCCCGAACGTTAATTAGTCTAAATGCCGTTCTTCTGCTGTTAGTACCAGCAGTTGCTTAGTTTTTCGGTTTTTTGACCAAACCTACTAAGTACGCAATGGAACAGTTACAAAAGGTAACGTTATCGTACCGACATGGTTTATATTGGTTTAGCTCTTAATTTTCAAATTATATCGGTTATTTATTACCTAGTTTTATTAAGCTATTTTTACCTGACGTCTTGAGCTAACGAATCCAACTGGACTGTAACAGATTTATTTTAGTCTATGCGTACTTGAGATAGTATTCACATAATTAACACTATCCGCCAGGGGACGCCAAGTCTTAAGAAGGTCACTTTCTTCACCGAAAGTGGCCTTTTTTGTTTCTTCAGGAGATAATATTCCGGCACCGCCATTTCATTGCAGGACTTCGCCGCCCGATCTTTTTCCAAGGCGCAGCAGCTGGTTGAGGATCACTCCCAGCACCGTGGTGAGGGTTAGGGAAGACTCAAAGAACGGACTGATGTTGTGGGGTATGCCCGCATACAGGCCGGGTAGGAGATCGCGGCTCAGCCCGAAGATGATGGCGACTCCGATCACGAAGGTCCGGCGGTTGTCCATGCCCGCGCCAGCAATAATCTGGATTCCCGACGCAATCATGAAGCAGGTCACGAAGATGAGGATCGCCCCCATCACCGGCATCGGCATGACCGACAGGAACCCGGTTATCCTGGGGAAGAAGCCGAGCATGATGAACAGACCGCCAGCCATGTAGCCGATAACCCGGCTCGTGGCGCCCGAGGCGCTGCTGAAGGCCACATTGCTCGCCGAGGTGTCCGATGCCACCCCCCCGAGCAGTCCGGAAGTCACGACGCAGAGCGCATCAGCAACGAGTCCGTTGCCGATCCGCCTGGTGTCCGGCGCAGTCCATTCATCATCATTCACCTTTTCGCACATAATCAGGTTACCGAACGATTTGAGCGCCCCGGTGATCGAGACAATGGCGAATGTCGGCACAAGGGACCACCTGAACGTGATATCCAGAAATCCCTCATAGTACGGGAGTGCAACCCATGGCGCGGCGGCAATGCTCTGGAGATGTGCGGGGGTCAGCAGGCCGGCTGCCAGTGAGAGAAGATAGCCGGTGATCATCCCGGCCAGGACGCTGTACAGTTTGAGTTTTCCTTTACCCCAAATATTGATCCCCACCATAACAAGCAGGGTCAGCAGAGCCACCAGCAGGCATGCCCCCTGAATCGGCTCCCCTTCGTAGTTGATGCCGAGAGATTTCGAGACCGCCAGCGGAATGAGCGATTCCGCCACCATCAGGACCACCAGTCCCGTTATTTCGGGAGGGAAAAGAAACTTGACCCGGTGCAGCGCCCGGGCAAAGACGAGCTCGATGAGACCGGCAATGATGGTCATGCCGCGCATTAGCGGTAATCCACCGAGCCAGGCAGCGGCCATGGAGGAGGAGAAGAAGTTCGGTCCGCAGAGGTTGGGGCAGAGGTAGCCGGAACCTACCCAGCCGAAACGGATGGACTGCAGGATCGTTCCGATCCCGCAGGAGATCATGGTCAGCGCGACCACCGAACGTACCTGGTCAAAGTTGCCGCCGATCTCGGATACCAGGACGATGGGCAAGGCGATGGAACTCGACATGAGAAAGATGTGCTGTATGCCGAGCAGCAACATAACCGGGAGCGGTGGCGAGTCGTCTACGCCATAAATGAGATGTTCTGGTTGCTTTGCCATGGCCCTTTCCTAATGACTCATCCAGATCGGCGTTGCAAGAAAGAAGTCGGACCCGACAAACAGGGTCTCCCCGTCGACCCTGACCTTCCTGACATATGCCAGTTTTCTCGATAGCCGGGCCGCTCCCGGCTTGGGCCAGAGGTACTGCACCCACGCCTCGTCGTGCGTCTGGAGTTTGGCGATGATCTCCTTCATGACCGGCCGGCCGATGGCATCCTTGAAGTTGGACAGGTCGCGCCCCTGCATCTTGGGAAAGGCGGGATCAACCAGCGCACGCCCCTTTTCGTCCATCACGTAGACATAGGTGTCGAGGAAGTTAAAGCTGGATGAGGGGTCGCGGAATGCCTGGAATGCGGTTTCCTTCCCTTGTGATGCAAGCAGTTCAGCCGCCTGTCTGATATTCTCCTGGATAATCACCCGTTCGAGCTTGAAGTTGTAGACCCCGCACCCGAGCAGGTAGATCCTGTTGTCTAGTGCCACCACCTTGCGGATATAGGCACTCTTCCATTTCGGTAGAAAGTCGTTCTTTTCCTGCCAGCGGTAGAATACCCAGCCGCTGGCATCCCGTTGCGGCTTTTTGCCGATGTCGGTGACAAATCTGAGGACCGGTTTGCCGTTCATATCCCGGAAATCCATCAGGTTCTTCCCGGTCAGTTCCGGGCTGGCGGCGTGAAAGACATTGACACCGGTCAGATCATAGACAAAGAAATAGTATGCCTGGTTGAACCAGCGTGAGTCCTTTCGGTCGAACTCCGCGAAGGCCGCAGTTCCGTTTCTCTCCATAAGCGTGGCCGCGTCTTCGACGAGCCGCACCAATTGTTTCGTGTCCTCGTACAGGTATGGACTCAGCCGGTCAGCGGCCAGAGTGGGGGAGGTAAGAAAGAGGGAAAAGAGGAACAGCAAAGCCATCAAGGAATACTGCAGGAAAGCGGACAGCCGGGTGGATGCAAGGAAGGCCGGACAAGTTTGATTAATCGCTGAAGGCGTACGGCTCTGTTTCATCTCATCTCCTTCATGGCGTGACCCGGACGGGAATCTGAAAATATTCGCCTGAATAACAGTAATCGACCAACTATGTCAATATGAGGTACCAAGGCTTAATACGGTCCAGCGGCGTCCGGTTAGAATATGCATTCGTAAGCCCGGCATCAGAATGTTTTTTTGTGCTGTTCGATCTTACTGGTGTCTTGTACAAACATGCTTTAGCTTGTATTAGAATAGAGAAATAGCTACAAAGTTACCTTGAATAGATATGGTGTGATGAAAGGTTACTGATGAAGCAGTTTTTTGCATTATCAATTCGTACACAACTGGTTTTGATCACACTGATCATTTCCCTGCCTGCCATTGTGGTTATTGTGCATTCAGGCGTGCATCAGCGTAATAATGTTGTGGATGATGCTTATCAGCTTACGCAGTTGGTTGCTGAACGGATCTCTTCTGAACAGAAAAACACGGCTGCAGCTGCCGAGCAATTGCTGCTGACTCTTGCTCAGATGCCGGAGGTGCAGCAGCAGAATAAGGCTAAAGTCCAACCCCTTTTGCATACATTGAATGAACTTAATCCCCAGTACGCCAATATTTTGGTTACCGACCTGAGCGGCAAGACCTGGGCAGCTGTTTTTATGCCTCCTCCGCCTTCCATGCTTAACGACAGACGTTATTTCAAAAATGCCATTTCCACCGGGCGTCTTTCATCCGGCGAATTTGTGGTCAGTAAAAGCATGGCCAATAAGCCGGTCTTTCATTTCGCCTATCCGTACCGTGATACAGCAGGCAAGCTCGCTGGCGTTATTGTGGTTGCTTTCAGGCTGGATAGCTATTCTTCGATTCTTAAAAACAGCCCCTTGCCAGAAGGGACAAACTTTTTGTTGCTTGATCATGCCGGTGTGATTATGCATCGTGCCCTAGAGCCAGAAAAGATTATCGGCAAAAAGTACCCTGAAGACGCATTTAACAAGATGCTGGCAGGGCCGGATGAACACTCTTACAGGGGCGGATCTTCATTCGGTGATGAACGTTTTATCAGCTATCGTAAGCTTCGACTCCAGGGGGAAGTTGATCCGTATATGTATGTGCGGGTTGGTGTGCCGGTGCAATCCACCCTGGCTGCAGCTGATCGTGCCATGCTAAAAAATATTGCTCTTTTTGCCTCATTTTTGTTTGGAGCATTTTTACTTGCCTATCTGGTTGGTAAGCGGTCCATTGTTGATCGTATTCTGTTGTTGCAAAATGCTTCCCAACGCCTTGCAAGGGGCGATATGCAGGTTTCAATAGCCAGTGCTGTTTCCGGTGGGGAATTGGGAGGGCTGGCGCAAAGTTTTGATGTCATGGCCCGGCAGCTTATGGAGCGTGAACAGGTTATCCGCGAGAGTGAGGCCCGTTTACGGAGTATCACCGATTCTGCCCAGGATGCCATTATTATGATGGACTCCTTGGGGATCATCACGTTCTGGAATCCGGCTGCTGAGACGATCCTTGGTTATCGGGCAGAGGAGGCATTAGGAAAAGACCTGC
>JAJTBI010000086.1 GCA_021286935.1 Geobacteraceae bacterium | reverse complement strand
GATTGACCTTGGTACCACAATCAAGCAGGCTTCCTTGTGCGGTCTCGGACAAACAGCGCCTAACCCAGTACTCTCCACCATTCGTTACTTCCGTGATGAGTATGAAGCCCATATTAATGACAAGCGCTGCCCTTCAAACTCCTGTAAAGAACTGTTGCTCTGGCAGGTGGTTGAAGATAAGTGCGTCAAGTGTGGTGCCTGTAAGAAGGCCTGTCCTGTTGATGCGATTGTATGGGAAAAAGGCGAGATAGCCTATCTGGATAAAGAGAAGTGTACCAAGTGTAAATCCTGTTATGACGCCTGCCGCTTCATGGCGATTGAGTAGACATTTTTTTGAGACAACTTACGTAAGACGAGGTTGAGATGGTCACTCTGACGATAGATGACAAGCAGGTATCGGTAGAAAAGGATGCGACGATTTATGACGCTGCCAAGGCAGCTGGCGTCAATATTCCGATCCTTTGCCACGATAAGAAGCTGAAGCCCTTTGGCGCCTGCCGTATGTGTCTGGTGGAAGTAGAGCAGATGAAAGGCCGTTTGATTCCTGCCTGCACCACACCGGTTACTGAAGGTATGATCGTTCGTAGCAGTACTCCGCCGGTTGAAAAAGCCCGTAAACTGGTTCTGGAGCTGTTGATGCTCAACCACCCACTTGATTGTCCAGTGTGTGATAAAGGCGGCGATTGTGAACTGCAGAACCTTGCCTATGATCATAAAGTCAACTCCAACCGCTTGGCTGATGAAAAGTTCCACCATGAAATTGACTATAACAATCCTCTGATAGAGCGAGATCAGAACCGCTGCGTGCTTTGTGGTAAATGTGTACGTATCTGTGATGAGATTGTTGCCCGCGGTGCTCTTACCTTTATCAGCCGGGGTATTGAAACCAAAATTGGCACTGAGTTTGATGGCCCGCTCAGCTGTGAATTCTGTGGTTCCTGTATTTCAGTTTGTCCGGTTGGTGCGTTGCTTGCCCGGCCCTTCAAGTTTAAATCCCGTTTCTGGGCAATGACCAAGAAAAAGTCAGTCTGTGGCTACTGCGGTACTGGCTGCAACGTGACCCTTGGTGTCAAGGACAATAAAGTTCTGACCACGGTGTATGACGAAAACCAAGGTTTCCATAATGGTCAGCTCTGTGTACGTGGCCGATTTGGTTACCAATTCATCAGTTCTGACAAGCGTTTGAAAACACCTCTGATTCGTAAAAATGGCCAGTTGGTTGAGGCTGATTGGAATGAGGCTCTGTCACTTGTTGCTGAGCGCTTGAAAGGCGCCGGTTCTGCTGCGGCAGCACTTGCAACTCCGCGTCTTACCAACGAAGAGTTGGTGTTAATGAAACAGCTTATGATCCAACAGGTCGGTTCACAGAATATTGACCATTCAGCTGGTTATGGCCATGCTGCGGTCTCCGAAGGCCTTCGTAAGAGCCTTGGAGTAGCTGCTTCTTCAGCAACTATTCTTGATATTCAAAAAAGCGATCTGATTCTTGCCATAAAAACTGACGTTTATGAAACCCACCCGGTGGTTGGTTTTGAAATCAACATGGCCGTCAAGAATAAAGGCGTTAAACTGCAGATAATTTCTGACAAGCGTGGCAAGTTGTCACGTCTGCCTGGCGCTAATCTGCTACTTAACAAGCCCGGTAGCGATGTTGCCCTGCTGAATGCAGTAGCGAAGGTGCTGGTTGATGAGAATCTCGCTGTTACGCCTGCAACTGCTGAACTGACAGCTGCTCTGGATGATTATACCCCCGAAAAGGTAGCAGAGCTTACCGGCGTTGCAGCTGATGCAATCCGCGAACTTGCCCGTGCTTATGCTGCTGCTGAAAAGGCCATTATTCTCTTTACTGCTGGACTTGCCTATCCTGGTGCTGATGCACAACTGGCCCACGCTGCCGCTAACTTGGCAATCCTGGGTGGCAAGCTGGATAAAGAAGGCTCTGGTATTCTTGCCCTGCAAGAGAAGAATAACAGCCAGGGTGCGCTTGATGTCGGCTTTGTCCCTGGTCAGGGCGGCCTGGATGCCCAGCAGATTCTTGCAGGTTGTTCAACCGGTAGTATCAAGACTCTGCTTATTGCCGGTGAGAATCCGGTTGTCTCTTATCCCTCTCAGGCCACAGTTCAAAAGGCACTTGACGCTGTTGAGTTTCTGGTCGTTGCAGACCTGTTCCTGACAGAAACAGCTCAGCTTGCTGATGTCGTGCTACCGGCTTGTTCCTATGCAGAAAAAGAAGGCACCTTTACTGCAACTGATCGTAGAGTACAAAAAATCGTACCGGTAATCCCTGCAGTAGGTCAGAGTAGACCAGAGTTTCAGATTTACGGTGATCTGATCCGCTTGTTGGGAGGCCAGCCTGCCGCTACTCAGGCAGAGGCGTTCGCACAGATTGCTGCCTATGCAGGTATCTCATACGTTGGGCTTGGTGAAGGTGGTGCTTTTGTACCCGTTAAACTTCAGCCAGTTCAGGTTGTGCCGAAAGCAACAGCAGCAGTAGTTGAAGCAGGAAAGTTTACCCTGCTGACCGGTGCAGCTCTGTATCACTGCGGAACAATGTCACTGTACGGTGAGGGCACTGTCTCTGTCTGTGGTGAAAGCTATGTAGAAATATCCCGTGCTGACGCAGCTAAAATGAATATTGCTGAGGGTGCAGAAGTGAAACTTACATCATCCACTGGTACGGTTGCCGTTAAAGCCCGTATTTCACCGCGGATGTCTGAGGGTGTTCTGTTCGCACCGTATCACTTTGCTGATGCATCAATTAATACTGTCTGGTCTGGTGCTGCCACAACCGGCGTAACCATTTCCAAGTAACGATTTGTCTGAGTCTTAACGCTACCAGAGAAGGAAGAGGGACCGATGGGAATCGAGATTCTAGGACTGCCGCTGTACTACTACATCGCCATGGTGGCCAAGGTGTTGATCGCGTTTGTATTCGTGCTTCTGACCGTGGCCTATGCGACCTATGCCGAGCGTAAGATTATCGGCTGGATGCAGGTACGGATCGGACCGAACCGTACAGGACCAATGGGCTTATTGCAGCCGATTGCAGACGGCCTGAAACTCTTTTTTAAAGAAGAGATCATACCGTCTGAGGCGAACAAGTTTGCGTTCCTGTTAGCCCCGCTGGTCGCCTTAATTCCAGCTTTCATCACATTTGCCGTCATTCCTTTTGGCGACACCATCAAGATCTTCGGTTATGACGTGCCGTTGCAGATTGTGGGCTACTATGATGCCGGTGTAGGTAAAGTTGTGGATATGAACGTCGGCGTACTGTATGTGCTGGCCATGTCTTCACTGGGTGTATACGGCATCGTACTGGCTGGCTGGGCATCAAACAGCAAGTACTCGTTAATTGGTGGTCTGCGTTCATCAGCTCAGATGATCTCCTACGAGCTTGCAGCTGGCCTGGCTATCATCCCTGTCTTTATGCTGGTTGAATCACTTTCACTGCAGGAGATTATCAAGGCTCAGGCAGGCATGAAGTGGTTTATCTGGAACAGCCCGATGACTTTTGTCGCAGGTATGATCTTCTATGTTGCGACTCTGGCTGAAGTCAACCGGACACCATTTGACCTTCCTGAGGCAGAGACAGAGCTTGTTTCCGGTTTCTGTACTGAGTACTCTTCAATGAAGTACGCCATGTTCTTCATGGCAGAGTATGCCAACATGGTTACCGTAAGTGCTGTGATGGTAACCCTTTTCCTTGGCGGCTGGGATGGGCCCTTTGTCAGTGCAATGCCTTGGCTTTCACCGCTCTACTTTATTGCCAAGGTCTATTTCCTGATGTTCCTGGCTATGTGGATCAGGGCAACCCTGCCACGCTACCGTTATGACCAGCTGATGCATCTGGGCTGGAAGGTGATGCTGCCAACCACTTTGGCGCTGATTGTGGTAACAGCAGTGGCTGGTCACTTTGGCTTCTACACCTTTAGCGGTTTGTTCGGAAACTAGGTTGACCAGTTATCTTCTGAACTAATAAAGAACTAATAGTACTAAATAAAAGGACGACGTTATGCCGAATCCGTTTACGCCAATAATGCAAGGAATGAAAATCACGCTGGGACACGTGTTCAAAAAACCGGTTACCCTCATGTATCCTGATGAGCGTCCCAAGGTCGCTGAGCGTTTCCGTGGCCTGCATGCCCTTAAGGTTTCTCACAATAAGGCCAAGTGTGTTGCCTGCTATCTTTGCCCTACGGTTTGCCCTGCTAAGTGTATTACTGTCGAAGCAGGTGAAGATGCAAATCATGATAAATTTGCCGCAAAATATGAAATTGACATGTTGCGCTGTATCTTCTGCGGCTACTGTGTAGAGGCATGTCCGGTCGATGCACTGAAGATGACCGGTGAGTTCGAACTGGCCAACTACCGTCGTGAAGATTTTGTTTTTACCAAGGAACGACTTTTAGAAAAGAAATAAAGGAGCGCTGTACATGGACATCTCATCTGTCTTCTTTGCCCTCGTCACTGTAGTGGCCATAGTATCGGCCCTGATGGTCGTGACCTGCAAGAACCCGATCAACAGTGCGCTCTCTCTGGTGCTGACGTTCTTTTGCCTGGCTACCTATTATGCCATGTTGAACGCTCCCTTTATGGCCGCTGTTCAGATCATTGTTTACGCCGGTGCCATCATGGTTCTGATTGTGTTTACCATCATGCTGCTGAACATCCGGGTTGATGCAAACAAGAAAAGCTCACACCAGGTTGCTTTAGGTAGTGTTATGGGGATTATAACACTGCTACTTGCCGGGCTTTTCCTGACACGTGGTAAAGTGATGCAACCGGTTGGCGGAATTACCACAGACATGATCAATAAACTCGGTCACACCGAATTAATTGGTAAGGTTATGTTCACCGACTTCCTGCTTCCATTTGAAGTTACATCGATTCTGTTGCTGGTTGCTATTGTCGGCGCAGTGATCCTGGCCAAGAGAAAACTTTCCTAGAGGTGTCGTAACCATGGATAATCTGAACAACTATCTTATTGTCAGCGCCGTATTGTTCTCCATCGGCACTATCGGGGTTCTAACCCGTAAAAATGCCATTGTAATGTTTATGTGCATTGAACTGATGCTGAATGCCGTAAACCTGACGTTTGTCGCCTTTTCACGCCACCTTGGCAACCTTGACGGACAGATCTTCGTGTTCTTCATCATGACCGTTGCTGCTGCCGAGGCTGCTGTCGGCCTTGCAATGTTTATCGCGTTCTTCAATAACCGTGAATCAATTGATATTGATGATGCCAACCTGATGAAGTGGTAGACGGCTTGCAGCATTAAGCAAAAGTCCTAATTTGAACCTGTAATGACGAGATAAAGGAGTAGCTCAATGTTCGACAATGTGTGGCTGATACCACTGTTTCCCCTGATCGGTTTTTTGATTAACGGTCTGCTTGGGAAAAAGATCAAGAACGAGACGATCATAGGTAGCATCGGTGCTCTTGCCGTGTTCTCATCCTTCATCGTTTCAGTATTGACCTTCATCAAGCTGATTGGACTTCCGTCTGCAGAACGGTCTGTGAACATCAAGATTTTCACTTGGATGACAGCAGGTACCTTTAATGCTGATATCGCGTTCCTGATCGACCCGCTATCCTGCTTGATGTTGCTGGTGGTTACTGGTATCGGTACTCTGATACATATCTACTCCATTGGCTATATGCACGGAGAAGAAGGGTTCTACCGCTTCTTTGCTTATCTGAACCTGTTTGTGTTCTCTATGCTGCTGCTGGTAACCGGTAATAACCTGTTGCTGATGTTTGTCGGCTGGGAAGGCGTTGGTCTCTGCTCTTATCTGCTGATCGGTTATTACTTCCATAAAAAATCAGCTGGTGATGCCGGTAAGAAGGCGTTTGTTATGAACCGTGTTGGTGACTTTGGCTTTCTGCTGGGTACCTTCACCCTGTTCTGGTGGCTTGGCCAGAATCACGGTATCTGGACTATTCAGTTTACTGAACTGGCTAAGAATGCCAACCTGTTTCCTACTGGCGGTGTGGTAACCGTTATCACCCTCTGCTTCTTTCTGGGAGCAACCGGTAAATCTGCACAGATTCCACTCTACACCTGGCTGCCGGACGCGATGGAAGGCCCTACCCCGGTTTCTGCTTTGATCCATGCTGCGACCATGGTTACTGCCGGTGTTTATATGATTGGCCGGATGAGCTTCCTGTTCATTCGCTCACCTGAAACCATGATGACTGTGGCAGTTGTTGGTGCCTGTACTGCCTTCTTTGCCGCCACCATTGGTACGGCACAGAATGATATAAAGCGCGTGCTGGCGTATTCAACGGTTTCACAACTTGGTTACATGTTTATCGGTATGGGTGTTGGTGCATTTACTGCAGGTATCTTCCACCTGATGACCCATGCGTTCTTCAAGGCTTGTCTGTTCCTTGGTTCCGGTGCGGTTATTCACTCCATGCATGGCGCACTGCATCACATCCATTCCCATGATGATGCTCAGGATATGCGTAATATGGGTGGGCTTAAGAAATATATGCCGCTTACCTATGCAACCTTTCTTATCTCTACCATTGCTATTGCAGGTGTTCCTGGTTTCTCCGGCTTTTTCTCGAAAGACGAGATTCTCTGGCAGGCATTTTCAAATCCGCTGCACGGTTCTGTAAATATGCTGATCTGGGGCTTGGGTGCTGCTGCTGCACTGTTAACTGCTTTCTATATGTTCCGTCTGGTCTTTATGACCTTCCACGGTACATGCCGTATTAAAGCTGGTGCCGAGAAACATCTGCATGAGTCGCCAATGGTAATTGTTTTCCCGCTGCTGGTGCTTGCTTTCCTCGCACTGGTAGGTGGTTATATCGGTATTCCCAAGCTGTTGGGTGATGTATTTGGAGGTATTCCAAACTATCTTGAGCATTATCTTGAGCCAGTCTTCGCCAACGCGAATGAGTATATGGCTGCTCATGCTCACCACGCTGAGCACAGCCACTCGCTGGAGTGGGGCCTGATGGGCTTGTCTGTTGTGATCGCTTTTGTTGGTATTGCCATTGCATATACTCTGTACATGGCTAGCCCGGAAATTCCTAAGAAGTTCACCAGTGCTTTCCCTGCCCTGCACCGTGCAGTGTTTAACAAGTGGTATATCGATGAGCTGTATGATTTCATGATTGTTAACCCTTGTAAGTCCCTTGGCCGTTTCCTCTGGAAAGGCTTCGATGTCCTGGTTGTTGACGGTATCGTTAATGGTGTCGCCCATGTGGTTATGGCGTTTGGTGGTGTTATCCGCTACATGCAAACCGGTCAGATCTACAATTATGCCTGGTCAATGACCTTCGGCGTGGTTGTAATCATCGGCTATTACCTGTTCAAGTAATTAACCTTCTGTAATTTGTACTAAAGGAGCAGATTCGATGAGTAACATTCTGAGCGTGATGACCTTCCTGCCCATCGTGGGGGTACTTCTGCTGCTCTTCATCCCCAAAGGGAGCAATGGAGCGCTGCGCAGTGTCGCCTTAGTGACCACCGTGGTTACATTTATAGCCAGTTTGCCAATTTTGACCGGCTATCAAACCAACGCAGAGTATCAGTTTGTAGAGAATGTACCCTGGATCGCGGCTGGCCCCTTTGCCATGCGTTATAACATCGGCATTGACGGCATCAGTCTCTGGCTGGTCATTCTGACAACATTTATTATGCCGATTGCAGTGCTTTCGACCTGGACAGCTGTAGAAGACAAGGTCAAGGAGTACATGATCTGTCTGCTGATTCTTGAGACAGCAATGCTTGGCGCCTTTATTTCACTTGACCTGTTTCTGTTCTACATCTTCTGGGAACTGATGCTGATTCCGATGTACTTCATGATCGGTATCTGGGGTGGTAAGAACCGCCTGTATGCAACGGTGAAGTTCTTTATTTATACCCTGGTTGGTTCTCTGCTGATGCTGGTAGCACTGATTTACCTCTATTTCTTAGGAACAAAGACCGGTATCACTGATTTTAGCCTGGTTCACTTCTTTGATCTCAAGATTGATCCTGCAACGCAAACCTGGTTGTTTGCTGCATTTGCGCTGGCCTTTGCTGTCAAGGTGCCGATGTTTCCGGTACATACCTGGTTGCCGGATGCTCACACTGAGGCGCCTACTGCTGGCTCTGTAATTCTGGCAGCCATCATGCTGAAGATGGGTACCTACGGTTTTATCCGCTTTGCAATGCCGCTCTTCCCTGAGGCAACCCATCAGTTTACGCCGCTGATCGCGACGCTTGCTGTTATTGGTATTATCTATGCCGCACTGGTGGCAATGGTCCAAGAAGATGTTAAAAAGCTGGTTGCGTATTCTTCTGTTGCACACCTTGGTTTTGTTATGCTTGGTCTGTTTGCGCTGAACGAGCAAGGAATAACCGGTGCACTGCTGCAGAACCTGAACCACGGTATTTCAACCGGCGCACTGTTCCTTATTGTCGGCTTTATTTACGAGCGTCGTCATACCCGTCTGATCACTGACTTTGGTGGCCTTTCAAAGCAAATGCCGATCTTCGCTGTTATTTTTATGATCGTTACCCTGTCATCAGTAGCACTGCCAGGTACAAACGGATTCGTAGGCGAATTCCTGATTCTGGTTGGTGGTTTTGAGAGTAGCCTGCGTTGGTGGACAATCGTTGCATCGAGTGGTGTTATCTTTGCTGCAGTCTATATGCTCTGGATGTTCCAACGGGTTATGTTTGGTGAGTTGGACAATCCTAAGAACCAGGCGCTGCTTGATCTGAACGCACGTGAAATTGCAATCATGGTTCCACTGCTGGTTATGATTTTTGTGCTGGGTGTCTACCCCAATCCCTTTATTGAAAAGATGACTCCTTCAATCAAGAAGGTGATTGCCCATACCCGTATTGAGCCGGTTACCACTGCCAAGGTAGCAGTACCTGCGGTTGCTCCGGCTACTGAAGCTGCACCACCAGCTGATCATGCTGCGCCGGTGCAACCTGTGACTGAACCTGCCGCTGAAAAGCCGGCTGCCCACTAGTTGAACGAGTTAATGCCCTGGAGGATTGTTAAATGGATATCAATGTAGCTCAACTCTTTCAGACGATTAACCTGAATGTCATCATGCCTGAGGTAATTCTTTCAGTGCTTGGTATGGCTCTTCTGCTGGTTAACGTCTTCGTTCCCTCCAAGTCTAAAGGCTACCTCGCCTGGCTGAGCTTGATCGGTATTATTGGTGCTGGCTTTGTTGCAGTAACTGGCTGGGGTACAACGGTATCAAGCTTTAATGATTCGGTTGTGCAGGATAGCTTTTCAATCTTCTTTAAGATGATTTTCTTGCTGGCTGCAGGTCTTGCAGTGCTGATCAGTGATCAGTATATGTCTCGTGAAGACTGTAACCACGGTGAGCTTTATCCGATTATCCTGTTTACTACTGTTGGTATGATGCTGATGGCAGCAGCAACAGATCTTATGACCATTTTCCTGGGTCTGGAACTGATGTCTATCTCATTGTATGTACTGGCTGGCTTCAACCGTGACAGTATCAAGTCAAATGAAGCAGGTATGAAGTACTTCCTGCTGGGTGCCTTCTCAACCGGTTTCCTGCTTTATGGTATGGCGCTTATTTATGGGGTAACCGGTACCACTCGTATTGCTAAAATCGCAGGGCTCGTTACTCAGGTTGGTGGTGCTGGTAATACCATGCTGTTGATCGGCATGTTCTTGACACTTACCGGCTTCCTGTTCAAAATTGCTGCTGCACCGTTCCATATGTGGACCCCCGATGTCTATGAGGGTGCACCTACACCAATGACCGCTTTTATGTCAGCTGGTCCGAAAGCAGCCGGTTTTGCTGCCATGTTACGTCTTTTGCTGGTTGTTTTCCCAGCTATGAAGGCAGAGTGGTCTGATCTGCTCTGGATACTTGCTGTTCTGACCATGACCGTTGGTAACTTTACCGCACTTCGTCAGGACAACATCAAGCGTATGCTGGCATACTCTTCAATTGCTCACGCTGGGTATTGTCTGGTCGGTTTTGCTTCAGGTACCGCAACTGGTATGTCCGGTATCCTGTTTTACATGCTCTCCTACACCTTTATGAATATCGGTGCCTTTGCTGTTATCGTACTGATTGGTAAGAAGGGTGAGCCCAACGGCACGGTAATGGATTACGCTGGTCTTGGCCATAAGCGTCCATTGCTTGCACTTGCCATGACTGTCTTTATGTTTTCTTTGGCAGGTATGCCGCCAACAGCCGGTTTTATCGGTAAATTTTATCTCTTCTCAGGTGCTGTTCAGGCTGGTTACATCTGGCTGGCTATCATTGGTGTACTGAACAGTGCTGCTTCTGTGTACTATTATCTGCGTGTAATTGTGTTCATGTACTTCAAGCCAGGTGAAGAGGAGTTTGACTGGTTCAATGTTTCCGCCCCGGTGGCGCTTGCGCTGGTTGTTTCAGCTGCTGGTTCTTTGATCCCTGGTATTATCCCTTCATTGCTGCTTCAGTTCGCCCAGCAGGCAGTTAAACTGATTTAGTAATACTGTGTGGGGTTGTAGGTTGTAACAGAAAAGGCGCTACCGGTAACGGTAGCGCCTTTTCTTGTTTGGCGGAAGCACACAGGAATCGAACCTGCCAAAGGAGTTTCTCACCCCTCTCAACGGTTTTGAAGACCGCGCGAGCCACCAGCGCCCGATGTGCTTCCATGATAATACAAATACAGTTGAATAAAGGAAAGGGCTAGATAAATTTCTATCTAGCCCTTTTTTATATGGCGCGCTTGGAGAGATTCGAACTCCCGACACCCAGATTCGTAGTCTGGTACTCTATCCAGCTGAGCTACAAGCGCATATTAACAGTGTAAGTGGCGGAGAGAGAGGGATTCGAACCCTCGATACCGGTTTCCCAGTATACTCGCTTAGCAGGCGAGCGCCTTCGACCTACTCGGCCATCTCTCCCTGTGCAAAAGGACTTACAGTTATACTTTGTTTGTATGACAAATGCAATGTTTTTGTGGCTAGGCGTTGATGATAAATAATATGCTAGCGACCTTTTTTGAGGTCAACAAGTATCAGTTTGGCCACCGCCTTTAATGTTTCAAAAACACCTTCTCCGGTAGAGGCGCAGGCCTCGAAGTCAGGAACATTGGTTGGATTCAGTTCTCTGCGGAGTTCTTCTACTGGAACAGCATTGGGGAGGTCTCGCTTGTTGTATTGGACGACATAAGGCAGTTTGTCCAGGTCATAACCCTGTTCTTTCAGGTTATGGCGAAGGTTGTCCAGTGATTCGATATTGGCATCCATCCGCTCTTCTTGTGAGTCTGCAACGTACACAATCCCATCGACACCTTTTAGTATCAGTTTGCGAGAGGCATCATAAAAGACCTGTCCAGGAACAGTGTAGAGGTGAAAGCGGGTTTTAAAACCTCTGATTTCACCAAGCGCCAGGGGGAGAAAGTCAAAGAAAAGAGTTCTTTCTGTCTCAGTGGCCAGACTGATCATCTTGCCTTTCGCTTCAGGTGCGGTTTTGGCATAGACATGCTGCAGGTTGGTCGTCTTGCCACAAAGTCCAGGACCGTAGTAGACGATTTTACAGTTTATCTCGCGTGAAGCATAGTTAATGAAAGACATTGCGGCGCACCTCGGTGAAACTGATTAACTGAACAGGTTGTCGATATCGTCATCCGTAATCTCGGCAAAGGGGAATGAAGTGCCTGATTTTACTTTCTCATCAGACTTCTTCATCAGTTTTTCAAAAATTACGGAGAGTTCTTCGGATGCCTTTTTAACCCGTAAACGAACCAGTCCAAGCGAAGAGCGGTTATCAAAAAGAACAACAAGGATGACGCGCCCGCCAACTATTGAGATGTGCAGGTTGTCTTTCTCACCTTCATGAAAAAGAATTGAAAACTCTTTTTCGCCGATCAGTTTGGCTAACCCGCCAGTTGCGGCGATATTGCCTGCAGTTAGGGATGCCAATGAGGTGGTGTCAAAACGCTCTGTTTCGCCAACACCGGAGATCAGCTGACCGTTTTTATCAACAAGGAAAATTACCTTTGAGTTAGAGTCTTTGAGAAGGCGCTCAATGACAACGTTTATTTCCTGAAACTCTTCGTCATACATGACCATCTGCGAGTTGGACATGTGAATCTCCTTATCACCTGCAACGAGTCGGCTGTATATCGACAACCACCGAATTTGTATAGCAGAACAGTGGCGTTGATTCAAGTTCATTTCGCCAAATAATAGTCGCATCAGGCAGCTACTAGTTCAGGAGTTCTTGAGTTTTATCCTGATATCACCTACGATACAGCCAAAATGCTTCAAAAGAGGGTGTTATGGCAACTGAATATATACCAAAATGGATAGCCTGGGAAACGACGCAGCGGTGTAATCTGCGTTGCGTGCATTGTCGTTGTTCTTCAGAATTAAGTTCGTCTGAGGGTGATTTTACAACAGCTGAAGGTAAGCGTCTGCTTGAAGAAATTGCGGCGTTCTCAAAGCCTGTTGTTGTTTTGTCAGGTGGAGAGCCGCTGATGCGACCGGATATTTTTGAGTTGGCTGAGCATGGCACCTCACTGGGTTTGCGGATGTGCATGGCAACTAATGGCGCGTTGGTAACAGATGACGTGTGCGCCAAGATGAAGCAGTCTGATATAAAGATGGTGTCTCTCTCGCTGGATGGTTCTACAGCAGCTATTCATGATGATTTCAGGCAGTGTGAAGGAGCCTTTGAAGGCGTCATCCGTGCTGCTGAGACGTTTCGCCGCAATGGACAAAAATTTCTTATAAACTCATCGTTCACTAAGCGTAACCAACATGATATTGCAGCCACCTTTAAGCTTGCCAAGTCACTCGGCGCAACAGCC
>JAJTBI010000085.1 GCA_021286935.1 Geobacteraceae bacterium | reverse complement strand
ACGCCATCCTTGCTGATCCGCAGCAGTTCTTCGTCCGAGACCTCAAGGTCAATCTCCCGCACCTGACCTTTGGTCTCGCCGGCCACCTTTGGTACGGTGGTGGGAAAGCCCCGCTTAGCCATAAAATCAGCCGCAGACATGACGCTATAACGCTGAATCAAGGTGTTGCAGAGCAGTCCGGTGGCGATTTTCTCCACCTGTTCACTGCTCAGATCTCCTGAGAGCAGGTACTGGATTGAAGAATAAACTGCTTCAGTATCTGCAAGAGGACGTTGGATCAGGTAGGAAACTGCCTCTCCGGCTGTCCGGCCTACGTTGTCGGTCACGCCGGGGCGAAAGCCTACCTCTACGGCCCAGTCAAAGCCAACCGCCTGGGGCAGGTCGATGCTCCAGGTCTGAATCACCGGATCACAGAACGGGCCGGAAGCTGCTGCCTCCAGCTCGGTCCGGGACAGTTCCGCATCCACGGTAAAGACATCAAGGGTACGCACCTGCTTCACCTTCAGGTGCAGAAAATGTTCAATCTCGCGTTTGATCCGCTCGCCGCGGGAGTCGCGGATACCATCCTTCAGGGCTATTTCAATTCTGCTCTGCATGTCAGTCCTTTATTTCTTCACAAAGATAATTTCAACGCGGCGATTGCCTTCCACGTTGTTTTTGGGATAGGCCGGTTCTGCAGATCCAACCCCCAGCGCCTCAACGGTTGCCTGTTCAAGTTTGCCTTTGTTCAGCAGTCCTTCGCGGATGAAGCGGGCCATCTGGTCAGTGGCTGCCGCATCTTCATGGCGGCTGGGCTGGCCAAAGCCGTGTACTCGTAGCTTGATACGGTACTCCGGGTAGGTTTTAAGCAAGTCTGCCAGCTTGGCAACCGTGTTAGTGCCTGAAGGGGTCAGGGTGGTGCTCTTGCCTGTTGTCTTCAGCATCTGTGAGCGGGGGAAGGTAACGCTTAAGCCTGCTGCTGTTGTCTTGACAATGCCGCCCAGCTTGCCTGCCTCTGCTTCAAACGCCTTGATCCGTTTTTCAGCAGCCAACTGTTCACCGGTTGCCTGTAGTTGTACGGTCTGTTGTTTCAGTCCCTCAAGCTCCTGGGTCAGCGTGGCTACCCGTTGCTCTGATGAGGCGGTGGCCTTTTTCTGCTCATCCAATGCCTTTAACAGCTCGCTGGTTTTCTGATCGGAGCTGGTGATGGCAGAGCCTTTGGCTGACAGCTCAGCATTCAGCGAAGCCACCTTGGCATTCAGACTTGAAATCTGGCTGGTCTGGTCCGCTGTCTGCTTTTTCAACGTTTTAACTTGGGCAACTAGGTCATCAAAAATCTTGATTTTGGACTTGGTGGTGGCAATCAGGCCGTCAATCCGTGATTTTTCTTTGTCCTGATCTTGTTTGCCAAGACGGGCCAGTAGTACTGATGCCTGTAGTCTGGCAATATCAGCAAGATAGCGGACCGTTGGTTCTGCTTTTTGATCAAGTTTGCCACTCCAGCCAAGGTTCTTCTTGTACTCGGCTTCTGCGTTACGAAGCGAGTTCTGGGCGATCAAAATATCGTCTTTCAGTTCCGCTTGTTCAGAACCTTTTGCGATAACCTGGGCAACAGCGCTTTGGGCCTGTTGCAGGAAAACCGGTGCTGGTTCATCTGCAGCAGAAACAGTCAGGGGGATAGCGAATGACAGGCAGGTAAGCAGGCTAAAGGTGAGTGCAGCACGAGTCAGTCGGTTCATGGTTTCTCTCCTTTACCAGCCAGGATGGCCTCCAGACGCTGTTCCAACTGTGTTAGTTCTTTCTGGGCTGCTGCCGTTTTTTCGGCGGCAATCCGTTCGTCAGTCAGGGCCAGGGCCAGCTTGACCTGGGTTGTTGCCAGTTCAGATGCCTGACGGGTGGCACGGTCATTTCCCTGCTGCAGACCGTTTTGTGCTGCTTCTATGTTTGCTGCTGCCTGCTCAATAACTTCAGGGGCATACTTGGTCACCGGGGTGCCGTTTAGTTTGCTGACCTGGTCCCTGGCTTTTTGATACAGGGCAGTGGTTTCCGGTTTCACTCCGCCTGCTTCATCAGCAGCGAAGCTGAAAACCGGCATCAACGCCAACAGGGTAACTACTGCACAGAGCTGAACTGGTTTCATGGCCTATTCCTCCCTTTACTGTGGGGTTTGTGTGCCTTGTTCGTGCTTCAGCTTGACGGTCCTGATCGGGAACGGAATTTCAATTCCTTGCTCGCGGAAGCGTCCAAGAATCTTTGAATTGATCTTGTCGGTAGTGGCAAACAGCTTGGCATATTCCTCGACCCAGAAAAAGAGTGACATATTCAGGGCGCTATCGCCAAAAGAGACAAAAAATGCCTCAGGTGCCGGTTCCTGCAAGACATCTTCTACTTCAAGTGCCAGTTGTACCAGCAGGGTCTTGACCTGCTCTGCATCACTGCCATAACTGACCCCCACGTTAATCCGGCCTTTGATCCGGTTGTCCGGAAAGGCCTGGTTGGTCAGTATGGTGTTGCAGAGATCCGAATTGGGAATAATCAATAACTGGTTATCCAATGTCTTGATCTTGGTGGAGCGCAGTCCGATATCCTGCACATCCCCCACCTGACCGCCTGCCAGTTGAATCCGGTCCCCGATCCTGAAAGGGCGGTCGATCATCAGGGTAAAGCCGGAGATGACATGGGCCAGCGTGTCTTTTGCGGCCATACCGATGGCCAGCGAGCCGATTCCCAGGGCGGTTACCAGCGAGAGTATATCATAATTGAAATGCTTCAGCACCACCATCAGTGCCCCGCCAATGATGAACAGCATGGTGATCTTTTCAATCATCGGAGCCATCTGGCGTGAGAATACGCCGTTTTCACCATCTTGCTGGCGTTCTGCATACCAGAGAAGACTTTCATGCAGAACCCGGTAGATCAGGATGCAGACAATTACCACAATGGAGACGTACAGGCCGCCTGACAACAGTCGGAAGATCTTTTCATGCAGCGGCAGGGTCCGAAACGCAAAATAGATCCCCAGAAACGTCAGTAAAAGCGAGACAGAAGGGGTAACCCGCCGTAATATCCGGTCATCAAGATCTGTTTTGGTAAAAGAGGTGATCTTGCTGCCCCAACGGTTGATGATGTAGCAGGCAGCCTGGGCCAGAAGCCAGAAGCAGCCAAAGACAATCAGGGCCACCAGCAGGCGTTTTGCCCAGAACAGGGCGCCTGCGTCAGTACTGGACGGTATAAAAGTGGTTATGAGTGCTTCCAGTAAACTAGGCACCAAAGACCCTCTTGAAGATGGTGTCAACATGTTTCAGGTGATAGGAAAGGTCAAAGGACTCACGGATCTTGTTTTCGCCCAGAGCGCCGACTACTTCCGGGTCAGCCAGCAGTTCGGTCTGGAAGTCCTTACCTTCTTCCCAGACCTTCATGGCGTTCTTCTGTACCAGGCGGTAGGCGTTCTCGCGGGAAACACCGGACTGCGTCAGGTCCAGCAGGATCTTCTGGGAGAAGACCAGTCCCTTCATCTGATTCAGGTTGCGCAGCATGTTTTCAGGATAAACCACCAGGTTCCTGATCAGGCCGTTCAGGCGGCGCAGGGAGAAGTCCAGCGCCACGGTGGCATCCGGGCCGATGTAACGCTCAACCGAGGAGTGGGAGATATCCCGTTCATGCCACAGAGCCACGTTTTCCAGGGCAGGGATGCACTGGGCGCGGACATAGCGGGCCTGACCAGTCAGGTTTTCCGACAGGATCGGGTTGCGCTTGTGGGGCATGGCAGAAGAGCCTTTCTGGCCCTTGGTGAACTGTTCTTCCGCCTCCAGCACCTCGGTACGCTGCAGGTGACGGACTTCAATGGCGATCCGCTCCATGGAGGAGGCAATGATGGCCAGGGCGCAGAAATACTCGGCATGGCGGTCGCGGGGGATCACCTGGGTCGAGACCGGCTCCGGCTTGAGCCCCATCTTTTCACAGACGTATTCTTCGACAAAGGGGTTGATATTGGCAAAGGTGCCGACCGCGCCGGAGATGGCGCCGGTGGCGATCCCTTCACGGGCAGCCCGCAGACGGGTACGGTTACGGTCCATCTCGGCATACCAGGTGGCCAGTTTCAGGCCAAAGGTGACCGGTTCAGCGTGGATGCCGTGGGAGCGTCCCATGCAAACTGTATCTTTATGTTCATAGGCACGAACCTTGATCGATTCAAGGATCATGTCAAGATCAGCCAACAGTTCATCTGCAGCCTGCACCAGCTGCACGGAAAGGCAGGTGTCCAGCACGTCTGAGGAGGTCATCCCTTGATGAATAAAGCGAGCCTCTGGACCGACAAATTCAGCTACCGAGGTCAGGAAGGCGATCACGTCATGCTTGACTTCAGCCTCAATGGCATCGATCCGCTCAATGTTAAAGTTACCCTTTTCACGGATGACAGGAACGACCTCTTTGGGAATAACACCAAGCTGGGCCTGGGCCTCGCAGGCCAGGGTCTCGATCTCAAGCCAGATGCGGAAACGGTTTTCCGGTTCCCAGATCTGGGCCATTTCTTTGCGTGTGTAACGTGGAATCATGTAAGCAACACTCCTTACGTGGAATACGGATAATTTTTACCACAGAGGACACAGAGAACTCAGAGGAAAGACAAAAACAAAACCATGAAAAGGTGGTAAATCAAAACCAGTTCGATTTGGCTTTTGTTTTCTTGATTTCCCTCTGCGTCCTCTGCGGTAAATAAAAATGTATTAGATTTCAAGCACCGGTCCGGCCTGATGCTGCTCGCCGATCACAATCCGGGGGGCGCAGCAGTTTTGGTCCCGTAAAAATGCTGTTGTTGTCTCAACCACCTTGTCCGGGTGGTTGTTTACTTCGGACAGGTGCGCCATAATCAAGGCTTCAAGTCCTCCGTGGGCTAGGTCGTGCAGCAGTTCCAGTGATTCCTGGTTGGACAGGTGACCATGGCGTGATTTTATCCGTTGCTTCAGGTTCCAGGGATACGGACCGTTCAGCAGCATCTCCGGGTCATGGTTTGACTCCAGATTCATGGCTCGGCAGCCCTTTAGTTTCTCTCGTACCAGGCGGGTAACAATTCCCAGGTCTGTAGCCGTGCCAGTCTTTCCCTCACTGGATTCAAACACAAACCCGACCGGATCACAGCAGTCGTGGGAAATGGGAAACGGATCAATCATGATCTCACGAAAAGTGAATGAATAGCCGGTTTCAAACTCCACAGAGGTGTCTTCTGCAGGTAACGTTCAGCTGCCTGTCGTGTCGCGTAACTGGTTAGTACCGGCACCTTGTATCGTCGTGCAAATGAGCCGGCACTACGGATATGGTCAATATGCTCATGGGTGACCAGTACTCCGTGGATGGATTCTGGTTCTATTGCCGAATGTGCCAGGCGGGACGTGATTTCCTTAAGAGACAAACCTGCATCTATCAATAGACGGACGCCGCCTGTCTCAATAAAGAGGCAGTTGCCTTTGCTGCCGCTGGCCAGTGAACAGATTTTCATCTGAAGATATATACAGGATTAACCCTGTCTGTGGCAAGGCAGACGTGAAACATGCCGGAATAGTTGGCTATCCAAACTATCAGTTCTTAGGCGACGCTCAGAAACTTAAATTTTTGAACGAAGAGGCTGGTAATTATGAGTTGTTCGCTCATATACAACAGTCTGAATTGACTAGGGTTATGCCTCAGGTAAAGAAGCCTGGTTTCGTTTGTAAGATGCTGAAATTAAACAGTATTATTTGGTTTCCGGGTGCTCGCTATATGCTGGATATCTGACTCTGTTATCGAAAAATGAAAGTGGTTTTGTTCCAACTAACTAGTTTTATTGCATTGATTAGTTGCATAATCTGGTTTTTATGGTAGTTGTTTTTATAAAAATATTTTTATTCTTGTTGAATGAGTAATGGGGTTTCTTGTTTTTGGAGTGGTGCTAAGTAGTTCAGTTTTAGGTGTACTTCATCTGAATAATAAATTGGATTCCGTAATGTTCTATGTCGCCGTCCGGATATTGCTGTACGATAAAGCCCGCTCTCTGATTACCCTGATCGGGGTTATCTTTGCGGTAGGTCTGATTTTTAATCAACTCGGTATTTTTCTTGGCCTGATGGAAACATCATCGGTGATTATTGATAATACGCCGGGAGATATCTGGATTACTTCGAAAAACAGCAAAAACTTTGATTTTGCACAGCCATTTCCAGAGTATACCCGCCATTTGGTTCTTGCTGACAATGGTGTGCAGTGGGCTGAAAAACTGATTGTTGCCTGGGGGATTATTAATCAGAAGGAAGGTGGAACTGAACAACTGGAGGTTGTTGGATTTAATGTGGATACGGGGGTTGGCGGTCCTTGGGAGATGAAGGAAGGTAGTACTGATCTGTTGAGAAACGGTAATTTTGCCATCATTGATGAATCTGCCATGGCGCGGTTGGGTAATATCAGTGTTGGAGAATACCGAGATGTTTTTTCACGTAGGTTGCAGATCGTGGGTATCTGTAAGGGGGTAAAATCATTTACTACCGCCCCAGTTATGTATATGTCATTTCCGCTGGCTCAGAAGCTGGTAAATTATTTGCCGTCTGAAAGTACGGTATTTATTATTGTTAAGGTTGCCCCAGGTGTACCTGTAAAGGGAGTTGCCAACCGTCTCAGGGGATTGCTTAAAGGGAATGATGTGTATACTAAAAGTGAATTCAGCTTTAAAACCCGTTATTATTGGGCGGTTGAAACTGGTGTTGGTTTCTCGTTTCTACTGACTATAGTCATTAGCTTTCTGGTTGGCATCCTGATTGTTGGTCAGACCATATATAATTCAACAATGGAGCATATTAAGGAGTTTGGTACGTTAAAGGCGATGGGTGCAGATAATGCTGATATTTATAAGATTATTATTTCGCAAGCTATGATTAATGCACTGATCGGGTATGTCGTAAGTCTGATAATCACCTTTCTAACAGTTGGTTTGTATGATGCCATTGGCATGGTGTTGTCGGTAAGCTGGTGGGTAAATCTATTTGTTCTACTGCTTACGGTATGCATGTGTATCATTGCGGCTTTCATCTCTATCCGCAGAATCAAGAAAATTGATCCTGCTATTCTTTTCAGGGGGTAACCGTGACTGATGCCCTGGTTACTCGTGAATTGTGTAAAGTGTATCAGGAAGGTTCAATTCAGGTAACAGCAGTGCAGCCTTGCTCTGTTAAACTTTCTGCCGGAGAAGTAATAGGTCTTTTTGGCCCATCAGGAAGTGGCAAAACAACACTGCTGTCAATTCTGGGGTGCATCCTGCGCCCAACATCAGGAGAGTTATCTGTGTTTGGTCAGGAAGTAAGCCAGCTTAATGAAAATCAACTGCCTGAAATTCGCAGAAAGTACATATCTTTTATTTTTCAGGCATTTAACCTGTTTCCTGCCTTAACTGCATTTGAAAATATCCTGCTTGGCTTGAGGATCAAAGGAGTCGTCGGGTCGGAAGCTGAGGACCGAACCGCCAAAATGTTACAGGAGGTCGGTCTGGGGCATCGTATGCATTTTCTCCCTCGTGACATGAGCGGGGGACAAAAGCAACGTGTTGCCGTTGCCCGTGCCTTGGCTGCAGACTGTCCTATCATACTTGCTGATGAGCCTACCGGGAATCTTGATATCAGTAACGGTAGAAAGGTCATGGAGTTGCTGAAGGAGCTTGCTTCAGAGAAACAATGCTGTGTTGTAGTGGCCACTCACGATAACAGGATTGAAGATATTTTTGACCGTATTGTCTATATGGAAGATGGGTTCATACGTCGTATAAAACGGAGTAATGCCTAATGCGCGACAAGCGATTATTTGTAGTGGTCATTGTTATAGCGGTAGTGGCACTGCTTCTGGCAGTTTTGGGGCCACTGGCACTTAACAAGGACAAGGGACGGCAGGAGCATGGATCTGCAGTGGTGACATCGCGTACACCTACCGCCAAGGGTGTGGTGGAAAGTAGCGAAGAAACGGTCATCAGCAGTCAGATCCAGGGCGTCGTAAGTCAGGTGTTTGTGGCTGCGGGTGATACCGTGACAAAAGGTCAGCTTCTACTTGAGTTTGATACGGCAAAGGTCAGGGCACAGCTCCAGCAGGCAAACGCTTCGATAGCAGCTGCAAAGGCACGTCTTGCAGAGGCTCAGACAGGTTTTCGTGGAGAAGATGTCAGTATGGCCGAGCAAAAACGGCAGCGCGCAGATGCAGTTTACCGTCAGGCACGTGATGAATATGACCGTTTGCAGCGCTTGCTGGCAAAAGATGCCGTAACGGTCCTTGAGGTAAACAGGGCACGTGAACACCTTGAGGTTGCGGAAGCTCAATTGCGTGAAGCAGATGCTAACAGGACAAAATTCCGGTCTGGCCAACGCTCGGAAGAGGTTGGCCATGCCAGAGCAAGTTATGAACGGGCGTTGGCAGATAGGGCATATGTTGAGAGTGTCATGAAAGACTATGTCATACATGCACCAATAGCTGGTGTTGTTGCTGAACGGCATCGTGTCAGGGGAGAAAGCACGGATATTGCAACTCCTCTCTTTAAGTTGGTGAATCCTGCACTTACAAGGATTCGGGCTGAACTTGAAGAAACAGAGGTTGGCAAAGTTCGTGTCGGACAGAAGGCGGAGGTTGTTGCCGATGCCTATCCAAGTAGAATTTTCCCTGGGGTTGTTACCAGGGTGTTTCCGGTTGTACAGAAAAAGACCCAGAAAAGTTTTGATCCTATGGCCTCCTTTGATATCAATACTCAGGAGATACATGTCCAGCTTCAGGATAGCTCGCCGTTTAAAAACGGTATGACGGTCACGGTACGCTTCAAATGAGAGAAAGGGCCTTAGCCACTGTTCTCGGGTTTTGCCTCATGTTGTTCTGTCAGGATGGCCAGGCTACAGAACTCACCCTTGAACAATGTTTACAGCGTGCAGTTAAACATAATAGCATGCTTAAGGCCTATGAAATGGCAACCGACGCTGCATTGAACTACAAGGATAGTCAGCGTGCATCATTTTTTCCAAATCTGAAGCTGCGTGCGCAGTATTCACTCTCGGATCAGCCTGACAGGATTTCAATCCCACGAGATAGTTTGGCCACGGGGCTTCCCCTGGTGGATACAAATATTACAAATACCCACCGGGATACCTACCAAATGGGTGTGTATCTCAATCAACCAATATTTACCGGCGGCAATTTGTGGCACACGTACGTACGTTCAGGCTACCAGCACCGTGCTGCAGAAAACCAGGCTCGCTACCACAAGGAGCAGCTGACTGAACAGGTGAAGCAGGTTTTTGCTGAACTGCTTGCTGCTAACGTTCGTGTGACTTCATTGAGTAAAAGCCTGGAGGCGCGTAAGAATCAGAGCCGTATAGTCAAAGATAGGCTGCTTGAGGGCTATGCAAACAGGGAGGAACTGTTGCTGGCTGGAGCATCACTTTCTGCTACAGAGGCCAAGTTGGTGCAGGCGAGTAACCATGTTGATGCTCTTCAGTTGCGACTATACCAACTGATAGGTGCGCAGCCAGATGAACGGTTTGATCTGAGCGGTAAACTGAAAAAGCTGCGTATTGATCAGCCACTTGATGATTTTGTGCGGCAGGCAGATCTTTTTTCAAGACCTGACTTGCAAGCGCTCAGGTATCGCGTAAAGCAACGGGAGGAAGAGGTTGGCGTAGCTCGTAGTGGTTTTTTCCCCTCAGTTTCTCTACAGGCCGGATATACCCGTCAGAGTGAGACAAGTGTTGTTCGTCCAGAAGTCTGGTCAATAACCCTTAATGCTGAGTGGAGCCTGTTTGACTGGGGTAAAACCGTTGCAGACGTCCGGCGTTCGAACGCGTTAAGCCGCCAGGAGGCTTACAGCCTTGATGAATCCATGAAGACTGCTCGTAATGAGGTGGTACTACTTTGGCGCCAGTCCCGGGCAGAATTGGGAACCCTGCTTGAGACAGAGGCTCAACTAAAATCAGCGGAGCATATAGCTGAAAAAACACTGAACCGATTTCTGGAGGGTAAGGCTCGACGGGCGGATGTGCTGGATGCTGAGGCAGCACTCTGGCTGGCTCTGGGAGAGTACCATGGGGCTGCTGCTGTGGTGTACGGCACCATGGCAAGCCTTGAGAGAGCAACAACCAGTGCGATGGGGCGATGGGTGGTTGATGAGCCGCTGTACCAGCCTGACTTAGAGGGATTTTCTCAACGGATGACAAAGGCTTTCAACCATGCTGGTGCTGGTCGTGCTGCCAAACCTGTGGTGATATCACCAGCGCTGGTAGAAGTTGGCACCGCTGTAACGGTGCCGACTATGCGTCAACAGGCACCTGCCAGTTCAGTGAAGTCTGCTAATTCCCTCAAATCTCAGGTGCCATCTGGGGCTGTAGCGGATAAAAAAGTAGTTATAATGTCACAGCAGGGAACTGGTCATAGTCCGCGGCAGCAGGAACCTATTGCTGGAGTTGTAATGTACCGTATTCAGCTTGGTGCTTTTAGTAAACGGGAAAATGCGGAACTGCTTTTAAAAGCTATTATTCCGGAAACGTCACCGTTAAAACCTTCAATTGTATATGAGGATGGTCTGTACAGAGTGGTAAGTGCTTACTATAACAGCCGTTCAGAAGCTATTCAGTCTATTCAGCCGCTGGGGATTAAAAACTATATGGTCAGGGCTGGAAATAGACCCTGATTGACTCACCCCCTAAATGTATCTGCATTTGCTGATCAGGCGAACGTGGCCTGACGGCAAAATATTCCTTCATGTGTACCTGAAAACGTCTCCTTCACACACATAGATATATGACGCAGCGTATAAGGTTCTAGTGTGTTGTCATGTACGTACAGGTTGGATAGGTGGAGCAGGCCCAGAAAAATTTACCGGCATGGGGGCCTTTGTTGACTCGTAGCTTGGCCATTGGAGCTCCACAGGTTGGACAGGAACGGGAATCTTCATCAATTGCGGTCTCTTTTACTGCCAGCAACTGCTTGCAATCAGGATAGTTTGTGCACGCCCAGAAAAAACGTCCGGTATGGGGGCCTTTGCTTACCTGGCGCTTGATCATGGGAGCTGAACATTGTGGGCAGTGTTGCTCAGCTTGCTTGACCGGCTGTACTAGAAGCAGATTGATTGTTTTTTGAGGGGGAGACGAAGGTGTGCTGTGTGGGATAGGGGTATTTGAAATCAGTGATACCGGGAAAGCCTCCATTAGTTTTGTTTTTACTTCGGGTTGAGTAAACTCTGTTTTAAAGGGAACCGTTACGAGCGGGATGTTTGAGGAGACAAGCAACTGCCGGAAAAAAATACGCTGTTCGGTTATTGCTGTTGGGTATTCTGGCATGACTATCCCAACCGGTTTCAATCCAGGGTAGGTACAGATAAGATAGTCAACCGGTGCAGAAGATTCAGCGGTAGCAGGTTCCGCCTGCTGCAACGGCAGATGAAGGGTTGGCATTGACACCAGCTCATCAAGCCTGATTTTGCAGAAAACTCGATACTGGTCAGTTATAGCCTGTTCAAGTGCAATGAGCAGACCTCGTTCTTCAGGAGATAGCTGGGTTACTGGTGTGTATTCCGGATCTGTCAAGGCGTGTTCCAATGTGTCCAGTAAAGCCAGATTTTCATAAGGGTGAGATGGTTGAGAGATCGTATTGTCGTAGGCTGACCTGTGTGGGCTGCCAAGTAGATAGTAAACCCCAATTCCTATGATGGTTATTCCGGCTAGGATAAGTAGGAGCAGTGTGTAGTTCATGGTGGTGTCTCGTTGTAAAGTCTCATCGTGATAACGATCACTATGAGGTGTGTAGGGATGATCAATGGAGCCGCTTGTAAAACTACTTCGGAGACCGTCTACTGCGTTGCGCGGTGCTCGATTTTAAGGATATATTTTAACATGAGCTGACGAAAAAGCAATTTGTAAGCAGTGTTTATCCTCTTGGGTGCAGTTCCTTGCGCAGCTGCTTCAAATGTTCGTGGGTGGCATGGGTATAGATCTGGGTGGTGGAAAGGTCGGCATGGCCAAGCATGATCTGCACGCTACGCAGATCAGCTCCGTTTGCCAGTAGGTGGGTGGCAAAGGAGTGGCGTAGGGTGTAAGAGATGCTGGTATGGACACCGTCCAGCAGGGCACGTTTTGATTATGTTCCAGAATGCCTTGCGGGTAGCGTAGCTGATCAAAACCGGTAGTTTGTAGCGTCGTGCAAATGAACCGGCACTGCGGATATGATCAAATATGTTCATGGGTAACCAGCAATGGATTCAGGCTCTAGTGTTGAGTCTGGCAGACGAGCTGTGATCTCCTTCAGTGATAATCCAGCGTCTATCAATATGGCAAGGCGAACGTGGTACCCGTTAAAATGGTTGATGTTTTTCAGATCAGTGGTTGTCACCGGAATTGACAGTCTGTTTCCGGCTGGTTATGGTAGCGCAATGACAGAACCGCTACTTGATAAAAAAAACTGGGATGCGCTTTGCCGCCGTTGTGGTCGCTGCTGTTTTGAAAAGATCGAGGATGAGCGGGGGCGGGTGACCTATACCACCACGGCCTGCCGTTATCTCGATCTGGACAGCCGCCAGTGCAAGATCTTTGAGAATCGTTTCCGGGTCAATCGTGAATGTATTGCCCTGACTCCCGAGTTGGTCTGCACGCTTGACTGGTTGCCCGACGACTGTGGGTACCGTGCCATGCTTGCCACGGTGCCGCCTCCGCCGGAGGATCAACTGCACAAGCGCAAGGCACGGCGCAGGCGGTAGGCCTACCCCCTCGGATGCAGTTCTTTGTGCAGCTGCTTCAGGCGTTCACGGGTGACATGGGTATAGATCTGGGTGGTGGAAAGGTCGG
>JAJTBI010000006.1 GCA_021286935.1 Geobacteraceae bacterium | reverse complement strand
GGGTGATTAACCCGGCAACTGAAAAACAGTTTATCTTCACTGAGGTGCTGGATGTCACCCCAATCAACTATTTAGTACGCGCCACAGACCACAGCACCAAAGGCCTGACACCCGGCAAACGGGTGGGGGTCATGAGCAAAAGCACCGCCTACAGCATGCTGCGGGAACGCAACGACATTACGGTCATCCCCTACGAAAGCCTGCAGCATCTGCTGGTTGATCTGGTGTCTGGCCAACTTGACCTGGTGCTGACCTTTAGAAACACCATTACACAGATGGCAGAAAAAACCGGACTGCAAGAGCAGATCCGGGTGATTGAACCTCCGGTACTGGAGTCGCGGCGCGCCATAGCCGTGCATCCCAACAACCAGGCTCTGCAACTTCAACTCAACAGTGCCATCAGAGCCTTTCATAACTCACCTGAACATGTGAAGATTTTTCAGCACTGGATGGCTAAACCCAAACCGTGGTGGACCGTACAGCGTGTAATTTTGGTGGTGGGAGGTACCGGCGCACTGCTACTGGCTGGCGCCCTGCTCTGGCGTTTTTTCAGCATCCGACGACTTAACCTGCAGCTGAAGGAAAACAACCAACTACTGCAATCAGAAATTGAGGAGCACAATCAGGTAACAGAACAACTGAAGAAGAATGAAAAGTTTCAGAAGACCCTGGTAGAGACCTTACCGGATTTGGTCTGGCTGAAAGATCCCGAAGGGGTCTATCTGGTCTGCAACCCCCGTTTTGAAGATTTCTACGGAGCCAAAGCGTCAGACATTATCGGTAAGACCGACTACGACTTTGTTGACAAAGACTTGGCTGATTTCTTCCGTGACAACGACCGCAGGGCAGCTGAAGCCGGAAAACCAACCATTAACGAGGAGTGGTTGACCTTTGCCGCAAGCGGCTACCACGGCCTGTTTGAGACAATCAAAACCCCCATGTTTGCTAGTGACGGCACACTGATCGGCGTACTGGGAGTCTCCCGCGATATTTCTGAGCGGGCCAGGGCCTATGAACTGCTGCGGCTGTCCGAAGAAAAGTTCTCAACCGCCTTCAAATCCTCACCCGATGCGTTTTCCCTGACCCGTTTCCGAGACGGCATCTTCCTGGATATCAATGAGAGTTTTACCGAGCAGCTCGGCTACCGGCCGGAAGATGTCGTCGGCAAGTCTTCTCTGGAGTTGAGCCTGTGGGTAAATCCGTCAGAGCGGGATCTAATGGTACAACAGATCAGGGACACGGGATCTGTTCGAAATATGGAGGCCCGATTCCGACGCAAGGACGGCCAGATTCAAACCGGCCTGATGTCCACCGCATTGATTGTGATCAATGGTGAGGAATGCCTGCTTAATTTTGTCCGTGATATTACGGAAAGGAAACAGGCTGAAGAGCAGCTGCGCCTGTCGGAAGAAAAGTTTGCCAGCGCCTTCAAAGCTTCACCGGACTCAGTCAATCTCAACCGGCTTACTGACGGCACATACCTGGAGGTGAATGAGGGGTTTTGTACTATCACCGGCTATCGCGAAGATGAGGTACTGGGCAAATCATCCCTTGATCTGAACATCTGGGTATTTCCGGAAGACCGTCAGCGACTGGTGCAAGAACTAAGGCAGTACGGCGTTGTTAAAAACCTTGAAACACAGTTCAGATGTAAAGACGGCTCAATAATTACCGGACAGATGTCGGCCTGTATTATCACGGTGAATGGTGAACAGTGCCTGCTGAACATCACCCGTGATGTAACGGAGCGCAAACAGTATGAAGAAGAACTGAAGCAGGCCCGCAGGGCAGCCGACACAGCCAACCGTGCCAAGAGCGAGTTTCTGGCCAATATGTCCCATGAAATCCGCACCCCGATGAACGGTATCATCGGCATGACGCAACTGCTGCAGTTTACCGACTTGAACCCGGAACAGCAGGAGTACCTCCAGTGTCTGGAAAGCTCCACCAAAAATCTGCTGTCACTGCTGAACGACATTCTTGATCTGTCAAAGGTTGAGTCAGGCAAGATTGAGCTTGAGAACACCTCTTTCTCGCTCCGCCAGAGTATTCAGGAGGTGATTACCACGCAGATCTCCCTGATTCGTCAGAAACAGCTGCAACTGACCACCAACCTGCCGGACGAGATCCCTGATACTCTTCTGGGCGATCCGCTACGGATCAAACAGATCCTGCTTAACCTGCTGGGTAATGCCATCAAGTTTACTGAAACCGGTAGCATCAGCATCACCGCCGTCATTACCAACCGGCTTACCAACAGCCTGACCCTCTGCCTGTCGGTAAGCGATACCGGGATCGGCATGACGCCAGAAGCACTGGAAAGAATCTTTGCCCCCTTTGAGCAGGCCGATAACTCCACCACCCGCAAATACGGCGGGACAGGATTAGGCTTAACCATCTGTCGCCGCCTGGCAGAACTGATGGGGGGCAGGATCTGGGCAGAGTCAGAACCGGCAAAAGGCAGCTGTTTATCTGTTGAACTGCCGTTTGAACTGCCTGAACACCAGCAGACGCAGCAACCCGAACCTGCTGCGCAAGCGTACACCAATGGCACAAGAAGCCTCAAACTGCTCCTTGTAGAAGACAATGAACTGAACGCCACCACACTTATTGCCATGCTGAAGAAGCTTGGACACCAGATTGAACTGGCCTGCAATGGTCAGCAGGCCTTGGACAAACTGCTGAATAGCAGGTACGACTGCATCTTGATGGACATTTCCATGCCGGTTATGGGGGGGGATGAGGTAACCCGCATTATCCGTGAAGCCGAGCTGCAGACCGGACAGCATATGCCGATCATCGCCCTGACCGCCCACGCCCTGCGCGGTGACCGGGAACAGTTCTTGAGTAGCGGTTTTGATGGATACATTGCCAAACCGGTTGCGATACAGCAGCTTGTAGCTGAACTGAAACGGCTGGCACCCTGAAAAGTCGTTACACAACCTTCAACTTGCCTCAACCTGCCTGACACATCTGCATGGTACGCTTCCTTCATACACTCAAAACCTATGGAGGAAACAGACCATGAAAAACCTGAAAGAGTTTTGCCTGGAATGCGGCAGCAGAGCAGTGTCTAAAACTATTGATAATGTGCTGCCCAAATTCAAAATGGAGATCATCAACTACGCCTGTGGCGCTGAGCTGAAAAGCATCTATTCCAGCAACGGCAACACCGGCAGACTCTGCCTGTCCGGCTGCAGCCAGCTTGAAGAACAGGTATCACCAATCTGACGCCCAAACCACCAGTTGTTTCAAGCTGCCGTATCGTCCAGCCAAAGGGATGGCAGGTTTTTATACCTGTCTCAAGGGGCGTCGGCAGATGTCGGCAGGCTGATGATGAACTCTGCTCCGTCAGCCAGATTACGCACTGAGAGACTGCCGGACATATGCTTCTCAATGATCGTCTTGGCCATATAGAGACCGATTCCGGTCCCCTCTGCAGGCCCCTTGGTGCTGAAATAGGGCTCAAAGATATGGGGCAAGATCTCCGGTGCAATGCCCCCTCCTGTATCCGCAATTGACAGCACCGCCTGTCCTTCATTGCCGTCAACGGTTACCACAACCCGTCTTTCCTGGCGGTTGGCATGGTTCAACACATCAATGGCATTATTCAGGATATTCAGAACCACCTGGATGTACTCCGCCTGATACCCGTTAACGATGATTTCATGCCTGACATCCAGTTGCCAGGATATGGCGTAATGCTGCATCTGGGCAGCAACAAAGGCGAGTGCTTTTTCAACGGCATCCCTGACTGAAAAGGGGTGTTTCTGTTTTTCATTGCGGAAGAAGATACGGAAATCATCAATGGTCTTTGACATGTAGTTGATGATTTCCATAACACTTTGGACATCGCTCTGAATCTGTTCATCAGTCAGCTCTCCCGACGCCTTCAGCAGCTGCATGCTTTGGACATAAATCGCAATATTGTTCAGCGGCTGCCGCCATTGATGGGCAATATTGTTCAGCATCTCTCCCATGGCAGCATGGCGGCTCTGCTGTAACAGCAGTTCATCTCTTTGGCGCAGCTCCGCGACCGCCTCAGCAACCCGTTTTTCAAGGGTATGGTTCAGCTCTTCCAGTTGCGCCTGCTGCTGAGCAAGCTGTTCTTCCGCCTGCTTACGAGCGGAAATATCACGCACCATCGCCACAATCCGCTTTTCACCATCAATGGTTGCCGGTCGCATGCTCACTTCAACCCACAGATGCTGGTTATACTTTGTAGCAGTGATCCATTCAAAGGTCTGGGGAACACCTTGTGCACAGCGATGAATCCATTCCAGGGCCTCAACTTCGCTATAGGGTGGTTCCCCCGTACCTACCTGATAGAGCCCCTTGGTGAGCACCTCATCACGACTGTAACCGTAGAGCCGGCTCATGGTCTCATTCACATCAAGGATGCGCCCTGTTTCAGCATCGTGGATAAAGACGGCGTCATTCAGCGAATCATAAATGGTATGAAAACGCTCTTCACTGCCTTGCAGCAGGGCCGTTGCCTTTGCCAGTTTCAGATTGTCGGAATAGATGAGTTTATAGAGAATCAACGAAGTAAGCAGGACAAACAGCCAGCCTTTAAAGAGCGCCACCCTGGTCAGGGTATCGTGGTCAGACACCAGCCAGCCGACAATTGTGTCGGAAACGAGAATCCAGACCGCACCAAAGAAGGCGTAAATGCCGACAATACGCAGTGCAGCCAATCGTACCTGTGGAGGGGTATCGGAAAACATGGCGAACCTCCCCGGTTCGCCTCAAGTGTAGCAGGCATCCTCGGTACGTCAACCGCCCCAGAATTTTTGCCAGAGGGCCATAATGATCTCAAAGGCGATCAGGATGATGATGATCCACTCCAGGCGGGCGGAACGGCGGGCATGGGAGAGGTTTGAAAAGACATCGGTGACATCCAACAGGGTTTCTGCCTTGTGCTTGATTTCCTGATAACGGGGAC
Organism: Geobacteraceae bacterium; assembly: GCA_021286935.1. GTDB lineage: Bacteria > Desulfobacterota > Desulfuromonadia > Geobacterales > Pseudopelobacteraceae > Trichlorobacter. Next base: position 71,162 of record JAJTBI010000006.1, on the reverse strand, counting down.
GCAGTTCAAACAGGTTGGAGATGGTCAGGTAAAAGCGGTCTGCCTCAGCATCATCCCAGGTGCTTTCCGGCTTGTCCAGCACCATGATATGGGCAATGGAGGTGTACTTAAAGCCCAGTATCACCGAGGCCAGCTTGGCCAGCCGCTTGTCCGGCAGCTCCAGCACCCCCTGCCCCAGACCGTTGATCATGACGCCGACTTCGTCAAAAACCGCATCAACATGTTCTTCAATCCGCTCCAGTGCCACCGACTTGGCAATCACAAAGCAGATGATCTCCAGCAGTTCCTGCTTGAACTCCGGCATGCTGGCGCTATCGTTGGTGATGGATGGCTCGGCAGCCGGGTTAATCTCCAGCTGATAGTCTTCCCGGAAACGGAGCTGGGGCTGCTCCTTCAGCTGCTCAAGATGCTGCTCAAGATGCTGCTCAAGATGCTGCTCAAGATGCTGCTTCAACCCTTCTATGCAGCGGGCAATAATATCGTCACTGCAGTTCAGAAAGACCATGCCGCCAAAATAATAGAGGTAAACCCAGACTGCGTCGCCTGGTGCAGAAGGGGTAAAGGTAACCGGATTCAACCGCATCGGCTCTTCCCAGCGGTACTTGCGATCAATCCCCAATCGTGTTGCCAGACGGTTCAGATCAAGATCGCCGCCAATGGCAAAGGCGGTACATTGATAGAGCATCATGGCTGACTCGCCTCCGTTGCAAACAGCACCTGCACCCCAAACGCCTTCTCAAACAGGTCTTTTTTAGCACTGGCACCAAACAGTTCCACGGCCAGATCTTCAGTACCGCCAAGGGTCAGCCGCACCAGACTGCCTTCAACGCAACACTGCAAGCTGCTGACCGTTGAACAGCGCCGCCGGTCAAGACCATCGGCCAAGCGCAGGATACCGGCCAGTTTGATCACCGTTGCCTGCTCTTTGACGGTCAAGCGCTGGAACTCATCATGCTTCTTTTTAGGCAGTGATTTACGGTGATAGCGGGCGATGACCGCCACCATTTCACGTTCACGGGGGGTAATGCCAAACAGGTCGGCATGACGGATCAGGTGACAGGAATGCTTGTGGTGACTGTGGTAGCTGATGTAATAGCCGATATCATGCAGCAGGGCAGCCGCCTCAAGCAGGACCCGTTCACGTTTTTTAAGGCCATAGCTATCGGCCACCCCATCAAACAGGGCCAGCGACAGGGTTGCCACCTGTTGGGAGTGCATATCATCCATCTGGCAGGATTTGCCAAAACTGATCACCGATTCACGCCAGGAACGGGGCGAAGGCGCATCCGATGCCAGACCGCGCCGCTTGATCGCCTCGACGATCATCCCTTCCCGGATACCGTGACTGTTGACCAGCAGGGTATTGGCATCAAACAGCTCCATCATGGTATCCACCAGCCCGACACCGGCCACAATGATATCAGCCCGATCCGGTGTAAGACCCGGCACCTCACGACGTCCCTTGAGGTCACGACGCTGGAGCATGGCCAGCAGGTGCACCACCTCTGAGCGCAGCACCTCTAACCCATGCACCCCTTCCACCGGATTGCGGCGCAGTTGCAGCGCCATCTGGGCAATGGCGTTGATCGTGCCGCCGGAGCCGATCAGGGTCGGCAGGGTCAGTTTATCCCCATCCAGCTGCTTCTTGACCGTATCCCGAATATGCTTCTGGAATTTGCGGTAGTCGGCGGAGCGAACCGGATCGGCCTTCAGAAACTGCTCGGTCATTACCACCGCGCCCAGTTCAAAGGAGTAGAACTCCTCCACATGCACCCCTTGGGCGGTGATCAGCTCAACACTGCCGCCACCCACATCCAGCACACCAAACCGTTTACCGTGGGTGTCAAAGTTACGCAGGGCCGATTGAGCGGCCAGTGCGGCCTCTTCATCACCGGAGATGACCCGGATCTCGCTGCCCAGCAGTTCGGAAAATCGCTTGACCAGACGTGGACCATTGGCTGACTTGCGCATGGCACTGGTGGCCACCGCATCAATCGCCTTGACCTTAAGGCCGGTTACCAGCTTGTGCATCCGGATCAGGGCTGCCTCGGCCCGTGCCACCGCTGCAGCGGAGATCTCGCCGGTTTCGGCAATCCCTTCTCCCAGCCGTACCGTATCCTTTTCATCATCAAGAATACGGAAACTACCGTCTTGATTACATTCAACCACAATGCAGCGAATGGAGTTGGTACCGATGTCGATGGCGGCGAGACGGTCTTTGGTCATCAGGCGGGCTCCTTGTACTGATTACAGCTCAAAGCGGTACACAATCGGCTTCTCATTCAACAAGCCACACAGTTTTTTGAGCAGCTTGCGTTGTTCTTTAGCAATGGTCTTCAGCAGGCTTTCACGAACAGCTTCAGGCAGATCAGCGGTTTCATGCAGAAGGGTAGCAATTACCACCCGATCGTTCATATCGCCCAGCAATGACTGATACTGACGCAGCTGATCCAGCAACGGCTGCTGCTTACCTCCCAGTATAGCATGGAGTAGTTCGGTGAAATAGCGCCACTTTTTGACCGCTATCCGCAGGGCATGACGTTCCTCCACCATCTCCGGGGCTGCCACCAACGGCAGCAGGGCATGGATCGGGTAGTACAAGGCCAGATTGCGTTCAGACAGCAGCGCCAGCAGCCCCTGTGAAGCGATGTTATCCGGTGTCACCAGCGCTGCTGCCGCAGCACGGAGCTGACGTTCCAGCTTCATGCAATCCAGCGATTCCAGTAAACGTCTGGCCTGGGCGGCTTCCTGCGTCCTCTGTTGTCCCAGGGAGACGAGCAGCGGCTCCAACCCTTGTTCACCGCTCTTTTCCAAGTAAAGCAGGGTCTCATCCAGATTACGCACCAGGCCAAGTTCACGGGTCAGACGCCTGACTGGCCGCCGCAGGCGTTCCATCCGCTCTGTTCCGATAAACGGCCCCAGTTGCTCAATGGCCCCACGCAGACGGCGGCTGGTCACCCGCAGATCATGGATATGCTCAATATCAAAACAGGTAAGGGTCTGGTGGCGCAATTGCAGGAGATCATCCCAGCGGGAGATAAGGCTGGTGGCAAAGGCTTCCAGCAGCTGACGACTGCCAGGTAACAGCTGTTGCACCGTACTATGCGGGCTATTCTTTGGGAACAAGGGCTTTCTTTGCTGAACTGATCAGTTTTCCGCAGGCTGGCGCAGACCAGAGAAAACGGGCCGGTTTACCCGGCTTCAAACGCAGCTCTAGACAGAGACAGGTACCTTTACCCAGCCCGGCCACCTGTTCTTTACCAAGTAACAGGGCTGCGGTCTGGCTCAACAACGGCTCATGCCCCACCAGCATAATACTGTCAACCGTCTGCTTGCTGTGGATCAACTCAACCACCTGCTCCGGAGTTGATTCCGGTGCAAGCCGACTATCGGCGGACAGCTCGGCATGGCTGCCGACTTCAGCCATCAACAGTTCTGCAGTCTGCACCGCCCGGGTCAGGGGACTGGTAATGATCAGCTCAGGCCGCACCCGCTTTTTATGCAGGCGACAGGCTGCCTTTTGCATCCCTTTACGTCCCTTTTTAGTCAACCAGCGGGTACTGTCCGCAAGCCCTTCAGCCTGTTCCACCGCCTCTGCATGTCGTACCAGATAGATCTCCATCAACGCACTCCTTTATCCTTAAAACGGCAATTAGCCACAGAGGGCACAGAGAAACACAGAGAACTACAATAAGAATCTGTTTTTAGCATCTCACCCAAAAGGAATCAGTGTGTTTGTCGTATCTTCCTATTTTTCCTCTGAGACCTCTGTGATCTCTGTGGCAACTGCTTTTATAGGTTTATCCTGGAATTCTACCGCATCTTTACCAGAGTTCAAGCCGCTGGCAGTGTTACCGTAAAGGTACTGCCCTTGCCTGCCTCGCTGGTCACGGTGATCTCACCACCATGCAGTTGGACAATATGTTTGACAATGGCCAGCCCCAGGCCGGTGCCGCCCTGTTCCCGGCTGCGTCCTTCATCAACCCGGTAAAACCGTTCAAAGATCCGTTTTAGATCTTTAGACGGGATCCCGATGCCGGTGTCGCTGACCTCGATCACCACCCGCTTGTTTTCCTGACGGGTCCGTATCGCAATATCACCACCATCAGGGGTGTACTTGATGGCGTTATCCAGCAGGTTCAGCAGCACCTGCTCCAGTTGCCCCTGATCTGCCAGCACTTTTGGCACTGACTCTGGACAGGTTGCATTCAGCCGGATCCCTTTGGTGCGGGCGTGATCCTCCATCAGCATCTGGGCCTTGCGGATGGTGCCGCACAGATCCAGCGGATGCAGCGCCAAGGCAGCATCCCGCGCCTCAAGCTTGGACAGGGTCAGGATATCATTGATCAGGTTGGTCAACCGTTCGGCATGGCCGGCAATAATGGAGACAAAGTGGCGTCCCCGTTCAGGCGTGTCATCCAGCGCGCCATCCAACAGCGTTTCGGCATAGCCCTTGATCACTGCCACCGGCGTGCGCAGTTCATGGGAGACATTGGCCACAAAATCACGGCGCATGGTCTCGATCCGCTTCATATCACTGATATCGTGGAAGACCGCCACGGTACCGCGTTTGCCATGTTCTCCGGACAGCGGCACCCAGTGGGCCATCAGCACCAGATTGGTGGCAGGAATAGTGATCTCGCAGGTCACTTCATCACCTGATTCACGCTGTTCCTCAAAGGCGTGCAGCAGGTCAGGATGTCGGCAGACCTCCACCAGCGGCCGTCCTTCCACCTCGCCAGGCAGGCCGAACTGCTTGCGAAAGGCCGGATTAACCAGAATAATCGCCCCCTGGGTATCGGTCACCATTACCCCTTCACCCATGCCGCGCAGGATGGCGGCCAGACGCTGCTGCTCTGAGGTCAGTTTGTGCATCTGATCTTCAATCCGGGCAGCCATTTCATTGAGAACCCTGGCCAGATAGTCAATCTCCTCACCTTTACCGGTGGGGACCCGCACCCCTCGTTCACCAATGCCGATTCTGGCCGCAGCATCGGCGATCTCACGCAATGGCTTTGAGGTAATATTTGAAAAAATGACACTGAGCAGCAGCGAGATAATCAACAGCAGCGCAACAGCACCTCCCAGCAGCTTATGCAGGGTCTGTTTGGCAGTATCAAAATATTCAAGTGGTAACGCCAGACGGAGTATAGACATATCATTGGTAGGGAGTGTGACCGCTACATACAGCATCGTGGTCCGCAGGGTGTCAGAATGGCGCATGGACCAGCCACTGCCGCTCTTCAACGCCTGCTGTACCTCTGGGCGGTTACGATGGTTTTCCAGCCCCAGCACCTGATCATCGCGCACATCTGAATCACCCACCACACGTCCATCTGCAGCAATCAGGGTAACCCTGGCCTTGATGCCTGACCCAAGCTTATGAGCCAGTTGCTGCGGCTTTAAGGTATGTTGCTGTTCAACCAGCTGCTTGGCCAGTTGGGCTTGATGCAGCAGATTTTCGCGGCTTTCATCCAGCAGGTGGGTCTCAAGGATGGAATTAACGGCAGTGAAAAGTCCAACGGCCATGACCATGCACAGGACAAGGTATGAGATAAACAGCTTCCAGCGAAATGACATGGTCTACTCCTCCAGCTTATAGCCAAAGCCACGCACGGTCTTGATCATCTCACCGGCATCCCCCAGCTTGTTGCGCAAACGGGTCACATGGGTATCCACGGTACGGGTATCCCCCACAAAGTTATAGCCCCAGACATCCTGCAGCAGCAGTTCACGCTTCATGACCCGTCCGCTATGTTCCGCCAGATAGAGCAGCAGCTTGTATTCGGTGCTGGTCAGCTCGATCTCAACGCCTGCCACGGTTACCCGGTGACTGCCACAGTCAATGACGATCGACCCCATACTGATCTGCCGTTCCGTGTTGACCGGCTCCTGACCGCTACGCCGCAGGATGGCCCGAATCCGTAACATCAGCTCCCGCATGGAAAACGGCTTGACAATATAGTCATCCGCCCCCATCTCAAAGCCCACCACCCGGTCAATCTCGTCGCCCCTGGCAGTCAGCATCAGCACCGGAATACCACGGGTCTTGTCACTATGCCGCAGCGCTGAACAGACCTCGGTCCCCATCATACCGGGCAGCATCAGATCCAGCAGGATCAGATCCGGCAGCTCCCGGCGGGCTGTTTCCAGCCCTTCCAGGCCGGTTCCGGTCACCAGGGCCTGATAGCCCTCTTTTTCAAGGTTATAGGCCAGCAACTCCGCTAGATCACGTTCATCCTCAACGACCAACACCTTTTTCATAATTCTATCTCCTGTTCCTGCTAACCAGAGAACATCGCATATTCGGATTGTAACAGTATCAGAGCAAGGTTACAGCATTGTTACGCAATGGCAAATAGTACGTGTCAACCAATAAAAAAGGCTGCTTCCTCTACAGGAAACAGCCTTTTGTCAAGAACTGATGAAGCATCACCATCATTTACCTAAAAACGGCACCATGACCTGATAGGCCACATAGGCCACCGTTGCAGCTGCAGGGATGGTCAAGACCCAGGCCACCACAATCCGTTTGGCCACGTTCCAGTTAACCGAGTTCATCCCCTTTGACAGTCCGACCCCCATGATTGACGAAGTAACCACATGGGTAGTGCTGGTGGGCAGACCAAACAGAGATGCTCCGAGGATCACCGCAGTTGATGCAGAATCAACGGAAAAACCGGTCATTGGCTGCAGTTTGACAAAGTCCTTGCCAACGGTCTTAATAATCCGCCAGCCACCGGCAGCCGTCCCCAGTGCCATGGCCAGTGCACAGGAAACCTTGACCCAAACCGGGACTTCAAAGGTAGGGATCAGGCCATAGGACAGGAGTGCCATGGTAATAACACCCATTGATTTCTGGGCATCAGCAGTACCGTGGGAAAATGCCATGAATGAGGCAGACAATATCTGCATCCTGCGAAAACCGCGGTTCACCCCTGCCGGTGAGCGACTCCAGAGCGCACGGGAGAAAAGAATCACAAACAGGAAACCGGCAATTGCTCCCAGTACCGGCGAAATCATCAAGGCCAGGATAATCTTCTTCAGGCCGGCCCATTTCAGGGCGGTAACTCCGGCATGGGCAATACCGGCCCCCATGATGCCACCGATAATGGCGTGGGAAGAAGAGGATGGCAGACCGTAGTACCAGGTAATCAGGTTCCAGAGGATTGCACCGAGTACACCGGACAGGACCACCAACTGGGTCAGTTTGTCAGCGGTAATAATATCGGTTCCAATGGTCTTGGCCACCTTGGTAAACGCCATGGCACCGATAAAGTTAAGCGATGCCGCCAAGACAATCGCCGACCTGACCGAAAGGGCACGGGTTGAAACGCTGGTGGCGATGGCGTTGGCTGTATCATGGAAACCGTTGATGTAATCAAAAAGCAGTGCGGCAACAATCACCAACACCAACAGAATCAGGGCCTGATCAGGCATTTTTCACTACCACGCTTTCCAGGATATTGGCAGCGTCTTCACACTTGTCCGTGGCCTTCTCAAGGGTCTCGTAGATCTCTTTCCACTTGATCAGGTTGATCGGATCTTTTTCTTCATCAAACAGACGGCTGATCGCCTCACGGCAGACCCGGTCCGCCTCATTTTCCAAGGCATTGATCTCCACGCAGCAGTCATTGATATCGTCAAACTTGCCCCCCAGATGTTTCAGGGCCCGTTCAACGGTCTGGCAGCACTTCAGGATGATGAAGGCCAGTTGCTGTGCCTCTGGGGTCGGTTTTTCAACGTTGTACATCACAAAACGCTGGGCCGAGGCATCGATCAGGTCAATAATATCGTCCAGCTTTGAGGCCAGCGAGTAGATATCTTCGCGATCAAGGGGGGTAATAAAGGTCTTGTTAAGGGTCTTGATAATCAGGTGGGTCTGGTTGTCCCCCTTGTGTTCCGTATCCTTGATCTGGCGCTGGCTGGCAACCGGATCAACATAATCATCGAGCATCACCTTTAACTGCTGGGCACCTTCAGTAATGATGACCCCCATATCCTGAAACATCTTGAAAAACTTCTCTTCTTTCGGCTTTAGTCCGAACATGCTGCTCTCCTTTTAAATGCAGACAACTGACAGATCATGATAAGCGAGCGCATGTTACAGGTATGTGACAGAGATGTAAAGTTTCAGTTGTGTTACAAACAGAAGCGGACAGCCCCACCAGGGGACTGCCCGCTTTCTGCTTCAATATCAACAATACACCCTCCGTGCCCAGGCACCTCGCAGAGGGAAAATTTGGAAGAGGTACAACACTCAGAAACGAGCTATTCTCCCCTGGCAAGATGAACAAGAAGACGTTACCACTTCCACAAGAGCTCCAACACGCTGGAGATGAAGCCGCTGCAAAGCACTGCAGTAAACTGTAAAATAGTCTGACAGCATGTCTATATTCAAACAGAAAGGGGAGACCGTTTGGCCTCCCCTTTTCTTAAACATCATATCATCAAACAGTCATTATTTCTTTGCGAACCGCTTGCGGGTGTAGGCCAGACCAGCCAGACCAGCACCAAGTAGAATAAAAGTGGAGGGTTCAGGAACGGGAGCTGAACCTTCATTAAAAGTAAAGTTATCCATAACGAAAGAGCCCTGAGATACATTTAAATGTACATAATCTACTGATTGGCTGTAGCCTGATGCGAGCCAGGTGGGAGCAGCAGAAAGATAAATCGCTCCGGAAGTATAAACAAGTTGATTATCGAGATATAAGGAGTACGAAGCAGTACCAGAACCGGCAAAATATGCTCCGTCAAACACACTAGGCGTTGCAAAACCGACGGAAGGATCACCATAGTTATTGTAAACTCTCACTGGAGCAGACGCTGGATTATACGGGTCTTGGCTCCAATCATAATAATCCCAACCGCTCCCCCATGTAAGACCTGCATAATTTGACGGGAGTGAGTCCTGACCATTAAGCTCATCAAAAGTCAATACTGTTGCCTGAGCAGTTGCCGCAACAAGACAGAGTGCTAACGCTACGATAACTTTTTTCATATCCGGGATCTCCTTTTACATAGTATATGTATTATAGCAAATGCACCAGACATGCCAAAAAGCACAACACACCGACATTACGAAACAAACAACCCAACCCCACAAATCACCCATATAACTCATTGGCCATATTGTAAATATCACTGACACCTGCAAAAGTAAAAAAGGCTGCAAAAGCAGCCTTTTTTATTAACCAAACCAGCACAGTGTAAATTTTTACGACAACAAAGTCCTACCCCAAAATGGCCTTCAGATCTTCCTCAGCCGTAGTAATCGGCATGATGTTGAAGTTCTCCACCAGGAAGGCCAGCACGTTCGGCGTAATAAAGGCCGGCAGTGAAGGTCCGAGGCGGATATCCTTGATCCCCAGTGACAGCAGGGTCAGCAGGATCACCACCGCCTTTTGCTCGTACCAGGAGAGGATCATGGAGAGTGGCAGATCGTTCACGCCGCACTCAAAGGCGCCGGCCAGGGCAACCGCAATCTGGATGGCGGAATAGGCGTCATTGCACTGGCCGATATCCAACAGCCGGGGAATACCGCCGATATCGCCGAACTCCAGCTTGTTAAAGCGGTACTTGCCGCAGGCCAGGGTCAGGATCACAGTATCCTGCGGTGCCTTCTCGGCAAACTCGGTGTAGTAGTTACGACCTGACTTGGCACCGTCGCAACCGCCCACCAGGAAGAAATGCTTGATCTGGCCAGCCTTGACCGCAGCAATCACCTTGTCAGCCACACCCAGCACCGCCTTGTGACCAAAGCCGGTCAGGATCTCCTGACCCGGATTTTCCGGCAGACTCGGGCACTCAAGCGCCTTGTTGATCACCTCAGAGAAATCCCATCCGCTGATATGCTTGACGCCAGGCCACTGTACCAGCCCCCAGGTATAGAGACGATCCTTGTAGGAATCAGCCGGACGCTGGATGCAGTTGGTATTGAAGATGATCGCACCGGGGAAGTTAGGGAACTCCTTGGCCTGATCCTGCCATGCGCCGCCATAGTTGCCCACCAGATGGGGGTACTTCTTCAGGCCGGGATAGCCGTGGGCAGGCAGCATCTCACCATGGGTATAGATGTTGATCCCCTTGCCTTCGGTCTGCTTCAGCAGCTCTTCCAGCATCTTCAGGTCGTGACCGGTAACCAGAATCCCTTTACCGGCCTTGGTGCCCAGGTTAACTGAGGTCGGGGTCGGTGCGCCGTAGGTCTCGTTGTGGGCCGTGTCCAGCAGGGCCATGGTGGTCAGGTTCTGCTTGCCGCACTCCATGCAAAGGCCAACGAAATCCATCAGACCAAGGGTCGGGTCAGTGGTGGCGGCCAGTGCCTTCTGGAAGAAGGCCATTACTGCGTCATCGCTGCGACCCAGGATCATGGCGTGATCCATATAGGCAGACATCCCTTTCAGACCGTACATCAGGATCTCGATCACGGAACGGATATCTTCGTTGATATGCTGGGTATTGATGCCGTGCTGCTCACCCTGAGCAACCATGCCGGCCAGATCTGCAGCAGGCTTCCAATCAGCAACCGGGCAGGCGATTGCAGCGCCGGAGGCTGCCTTGGCCTTCTCCTTCAACTGGTAGCATTTCTGAATCAGCTTAGCGATATCTTCAGGATCAAAATCCACGTTGGTGACGGTGCTGAACAGCGCCTCAATGGTAAAGCGGTCGATCTCGGCATCACGTCCCACTTTATCGGCATACAGAGCCAGGGATTTCAGGCCGTACAACAGATGATCCTGCAGGGCTGCCACATCAGGCTTCTTGCCACAGACGCCGGAAATGTTACAGCCGGTTCCATTTGCTGCCTGCTCACACTGGTTACAGAACATACTCATACTCGTATCCTCCTTTTGGTTAGGTACATCCTCATCAGATGCGTTTTGGTCGTTTGTATGGTATGAAGAGTATAACAGTCCTTTTACAGAAAGCATGACCTTGGTCAAAAAAAGTGCGTATCTTGCGAATAGGTTCTGTAGTATCTTGTCTGCGATCAAAAACCTTTAAGCAGGACTATCTAAAATCTTTCAGGAGTTTCCCCCGATGTCTGAGTTACGTGTTCGCTTTGCCCCATCCCCCACCGGCTACCTGCATGTTGGTGGCGCCCGTACTGCTCTGTTCAACTGGCTCTACGCCCGTCACTTTGGCGGCACCTTTATCCTGCGGATTGAGGATACTGACACCGAGCGTTCCACCCAGCAGTCGGTGGATGCCATTTTGCAAGGTATGGAGTGGCTGGGGCTGGATTGCGACGAAGGGCCGTTCTATCAGACCGACAACTTTCCGCTCTACAAGCAACATGTGCAGAAACTGCTGGATGAAGGCAAGGCTTACCGCTGCTGGTGCAAGCCTGAAGAACTGGAGGCTAAACGTGAGGCAGCCATGGCTGAAGGACGTAAGCCAAAATATGATGGTACCTGCCGCCACCGCCAGAACCAGCCGCTGGACCAGCCCCACGTGATCCGCTTCAAGGCACCGGAAGAGGGTGAGACCGCCTTTGATGATCTGATCAAAGGCCGGATCGCCTTCCCCAATGCAGAACTGGATGACCTGATCATCAGCCGTACCGACGGCACCCCCACCTACAACTTCTGCGTGGTGATTGACGATGCCCTGATGCGGATCTCCCATGTCATTCGTGGCGATGACCATGTCAACAACACCCCGCGCCAGATTCAGCTCTACGAAGCACTGGGCTATCCGGTGCCGATCTTTGCCCATGTGCCGATGATCCTGGGCAGCGACAAGGCCCGCCTTTCCAAGCGCCACGGCGCCACCAGCGTCATCGCCTACCGCGATATGGGTTACCTGCCGGAGGCGCTGAACAATTATCTGGTGCGGCTGGGCTGGAGTAACGGCGACGATGAGATCTTCAGCCGTGAGGAGATGGTGCAGAAATTTGATATCGCCAATGTGGGACGTTCCCCTTCGGTCTTTAATCCAGAGAAACTGAACTGGCTGAACGCCCATTACATCAAGACCGGTGATCCTGCCCGTCTGGCCGAACTGCTGAAACCACACCTGGCAAGCCGTGGTGTGACTGACACAGCAACACCTGACCTTGCCGGGGTGATCAGCACCCTGCAGGAGCGGGCCCAGACCCTGGAAGAGATGGCTGACCGGGCGCTGTTTTACTATCAGGCACCTCAGAGCTATGATGAGGCAGCCTTGGCCAAGTTTGAGAAACCCCATCTGGCAGCGGTCTTTTCGGCAGTAGCAGCCAAACTGGCAGCGACAACCGCCTCAACGGCTGCAGAGTGTGATGCACTGTTCAAGGAGATTTGCACAGAAGGTGGCTGGAAGATGCCACAGGTTGGCCAGCCGGTACGGATAGCACTTTCCGGCAGCACCCAGGCCCCCGGTATTGGCGAGATTGTCATGGCGTTAGGGGTACCAGAGACCGTGGCCCGGATCGAGCGGGCCACGGCTGCCTTGGCCTGAACCAGCTAGCTCAATCACACACAGGAACCTCACAGGACACCCATGCAGATAGTTGCTATTACTGACATACCGCGCATGACCGCATTTTTTGAGCGCCTGGTCCAGCAGTATCCTGACCTGGTGGTGGTCAATGAGATACATCGCGGCATTGAGGAGCTTGAAAATCGCAAACCTGACGTGGTGCTTATTCAAAACCACCTGTCCGGTCTGTCGGCAGATATTCTGCACAAGCACCTCAAATCACGCCTGGGTCAGCACAAGGCACGCTTCGGCCTGATCAGCAGTTCAGCAACATTGGATGTCGCCACCTCTGCACAGTTTGAAACCATCCTGGACCCGGTTCTTGACGACTCGCAGCTTGAGCTGGCTCTTGAAAGAATCCTGCACCGCCAGGCTTCACCAGCCCCACAGGACAGCACAACGCTTCACCAGGCCACCGGTGCATCAGTTGTCACTGAACAGACAACAGAACCGGCATTACAGCAGCAGCTCATCCCATCCATCACCGCCGCCCCGGCTGCAGATGATGAGCCACCGGAAGCTCCACTCACCTACGAGATGCCACGCCGCCCCGGCCTTTCAATTATTTCCGACTTCAGCAGGCAGCTTGACACCCGGTCTGATGCCGTTAAAGCAGAGCCGGCACTGTTTGCAGAACGGGAGCAGGAACTGCGTATCAGGGATCTGCATCAGGAGCCTCACCTGATTACCGATTTTGATGAGCCACAGCCTTGGTATCGCAAAACGACCTTCATACTGGTCAGCGTCACGCTGGTCGTGGTGGTGGCAGTCAGTCTGTTCCAGCACCGTTCAAACCGTACAACAACAGCTCCCAAGGCTGGTGCAGAACAAAAAACAGCGACGTCAACGCCACCTCCGGTAGCCCCCGCTGTTGCTCCTCAACCAGAGCAGAAACCGGCACTTGCCTCCCATGGCACCGGACGGCCCCGCAGTCTACCAAGCTTTATCCCCAAAGAAGGCCTGGAGCCGGGCTATGGCAAAGACAATCCAGGTTGGGAAAACTATCGCGGCCAAACCAGTGAATACCGCATCTTCAGAGAAAAAGACGGCACCATCAAGGCGATTCAGGTGATTGACCGCAGTGGCGCCGGTATCCAGGAATCCTTTTATATCAGCATCCTTAAAGAGCTGGCCGGTGCGACGGCAATGCGTCCGACCTCATCTGAGATCAAGGAAGGGTACGAAATCCGCCGGGGGGATCTGGCCGGCTTGCAGCTGGTACAGTATCGGGATGCCCAGGGGGGCAGGATGCGTGGTTTTGTAATAACCTGGCCATAAAACGGAAGGTGATTGTTTAAGCCTTAAAAACAGTTGCACGCGGAGACACGGAGACGCGAAGAGTACAATCATGCCGTTATGGCATGGTGTTGTTTCGGCAAATCCTTTGTTCCTTGTTTTTGCTCATCACTTACTATTCTCCGCGAGCTTCGCGGCTCCGCGTGAATATCCGTTGTTTTCAGGTTTAAAACACGAACGGGCGTCCCAACCAGGACGCCCGTTTTGTTTTGGATCAACAATCGCTAAAACTACTAGAGCCTTTTTCAAAATGTCATGAGGAAGGCCGGATACAAGGCGTAGGTCGCGCAGTGACTGAGACATAACAGCTCGTTAGGCGAAGGAGCGAGCACCGCGCAACGCAGTAGACGGCCTCCGCAGTAGTTTTGAAAGTGGCGCCCTATTTTGCCGAAAGTTTCAGATAACACTCAGCCCGGTTCAAGGTAGCCTCAGGCAGCAGTGCTGAGGAAGGATAGCGGCTGATAAACTGATCAAACTGCGCAATGGCTGTTTCACAATCACCTTTTTTGTAGGCTTCAAGCCCACGGTTGTAGGTATTGTACTCGCCCTGGGCACCAGCAGGGGGGCGCTGTTTTTCAGATTTCTTCTTTGGAACATCCACGGTCAACTCATGGGTAAGAGACTTTTGTTCCGGCCTTTTTTCTCCTGCAGCCTGTTGTCCAAGTTTAGCGGCTGCTTTGCGGGAAACAGGCACCCGCAGTACCTGCCCGATCTGAATCCAATGGGGCCTTTTGATATCATTAAAGAGCAGAATCTGGGGATAGTAGTAATCACGGCCTGAATATTTTTTGGAGATGCGCGAGAGGTTATCACCTTTTTTTACGGTAACTTCCTGTACCAGCACACCATCGCCCACAACCTCGCCCTCAAACGGCTTTGGCGCATAGAGGTAGTCGGTACCCCAGCTTGCGGTTGCTCCGAACACCAGCAAGGCCATCACAAAACATTTCACACCCGATAGATGCATATCAGTACCTGTTCCCCACTTGATCCTGGTAGGACAAGATGCTCTTCAACTGAACCCCGGTGCCGACACCGGTACCGGACTTGATCCTGAATGACACCTTCACCACCCGCTTCTCACCGGCGCCAAGTTCACTGAAACGCCAGAGTGATGTACCTGCCTCGGTTTTACCGGCAGCCTGATCAATGGCCACCAGCTCAATCTGCTCAGGCCAGGTAACTGCCAGTTCCACCTGCTTGGCAAGGTTGGAACCACGGTTCAGGATATCAAGATCGATCGTCAGCAGATCACCCGGCACCATCCGGCCTTCGCGTCCCTTCATTGCCAGCTGCAGCACCGGCCTTGAATAACCGATCTCAGTCTCAACCATAACGGCCTTGCCCTGGGCTGCTTCAGGAGCTGCGCTTAACGACAGTTTTTCAACCGTTCCATCCTGAGCCGTCTTTGAGGTGGTCACCTCAAGCAGTAATGCGGCTTCTTCT
The DNA here is from genome assembly GCA_021286935.1 of Geobacteraceae bacterium. GTDB lineage: Bacteria > Desulfobacterota > Desulfuromonadia > Geobacterales > Pseudopelobacteraceae > Trichlorobacter. Next base: position 55,961 of record JAJTBI010000006.1, on the reverse strand, counting down.
TTCGGCCCTAACGGACCGATGGCCGTCACCTCCGGCTCACCCGGCTGGCGCAGACCGTCACGGTTCAGGTCATGATAGACAATCACTTTCTGGAAGGGACTCGCTGAAGCCACCAGACTGAACCGCTCCCGCTGGTTGCCTTTGTTCACAATCCGGGCCGGAACCGTCACCACCTGCCCTGGTACCGCCTTAATCCGCTCTGTTGCCATCTTCACCGCCAGCTCACTCACCGGCAGCACAAAGCTGGCATTGGACAGGAAGGTTCCTCTGGTCTGCAACGGATTATTCAGCAGATCAGCACGCACGATCAGCTCTTCCTTTGCCAGTGCCTCAGCCTTAAGCTGGAAGGTCACGGTCAGGTCACGGCTTTCACCGGATTTAAGCGAGAGCCCATCCAGCACCAGCGCAGCACCCATCTCCTGCCGGAAACCTGCTGCGGCAAAATCAACCGCCTGATACTGGGGTGGAAAATTCAGACGCAGGGTAACATCCTCAGCCGGCGTTGATCCCACGTTCAGCACGGCAACCCGGTACTGCACCGTCTCACCGGGCAGCAACTGGAGCTTTTCGGTCTTGACGACAGCGCGTAACAACGGCGCAGCGGCAACAAGTGACACCGTCCGGCTCTGGGATGCCTCAGGCATAAACTGGGAAGCGGCTTTAATCGGATGGGCAATTCTGAGACCGTCAATGGAAACTGCGGGCACGCTCAGCACCAACAGACCCTTGAACTTTTCACCTGGAGCAAGCTGCGGGGTCTGGTTGATCGACTGTTCCGGCATCCCTGCAGCGGCAAAGCGGGCACCAAACTCGGCAGGAAAACTGGAAGCCAGATAGAAACTGTCCTGGCCGTTGCCCCGGTTCTGAATCTCAAATGGGATAACGTTCTTACGGGCAACCTCGAGGGGGGCCTGGGGAGACTGCACATCAAACTCAAAGGCTGCATACTGAGCAACCTCAAGGGTCAGCACCTGAGCTGTAGTGGTATTTTCAGCCGGCTGGGCCGATGAAGCGGCAGGCGGCAGTGCCACTGCCACCCCCAGCTCCTTCAGACGGGTAGCAGCCGTACGGGCAGCCGGCGTGTTGGGGAAACGTTCCAGAATCCCTTTGTATCCAGCAATCGCCTTTTCCTTCAGCCCGGCACGTTCCTGACGCAGCTTCTCTGCTGCAACCTTTGCCTCCTCAACCTTGCGAGCAGCTGCAAGCTCACGCTCTTTCTGCTCGGCAACAGCCATGGCGGCTTTCTCAGCCAGTCGGCGTTCTTCAGCAGCCTTTTCGGCTGCCACTTTGTCCGCTGCCGCCTTTTCCCTGGCCAGGCGTTCTTCTTCGGCCTTTACTGCAGCCAAACGATCAGCTTCGGCCTTAGCTTGCAGAATACGGGCCTTCTCGGCTGCTTCCCGAGCTGCTTTCTCCTGGGCTACACGCTCGGCCTCCAGCTTGGCGGCTGCCAGACGATCTGCCTCTGCCTTTTCATGGGCGATCCGGTCAGCCTCAGCCTTGGCCTTCAGGATGCGAGCCTTCTCGGCTGCTTCCTCGGCTGCTTCCTGGGCTGCTTCCTGGGCTGCTTTCTCTTGAGCGACACGTTCTGCCTCAAGCTTGGCGGCTGCCAGACGATCTGCTTCAGCCTTTTCTTTGGCAGCCTGTGCCGCAGCCTCAACTGCAACCTGCTGTTTTTCCTGCTCCAACTTAAGTGCAGCCAGACGATCAGCCTCTGCCTTCTCGCGGGCTAGCCGCTCTGTCTCAGCCTTGGCCTTCAGGATACGGGCCTTCTCGGCTGCTTCCTGGGCTGCTTTCTCTTGAGCTATACGCTCTGCCTCCAGCCTGGCGGCTGCCAGACGATCAGCTTCAGCCTTTTCACGGGCAATCCGCTCCGCCTCAGCTGCTGCCTGCTGTTTTTCCTGTTCCAGCTTAAGCGCAACCAGACGATCCGCCTCCGCCTTCTCGCGGGCGATCCGGTCTGTCTCTGCCTTGGCCTTCAGGATACGGGCCTTCTCGGCTGCTTCCTGGGCTGCTTTCTCTTGAGCTACACGCTCTGCCTCCAGCCTGGCAGCTGCCAGACGGTCCGCTTCAGCCTTTTCTCGGGCAACCTGCGCCGTGGCTTCTGCAGCACGCTGTTTTTCAGCCTCAAGCTGTGCTGCAGCAGCAACCTGAACAGCGCTGCCCTGCCCCTTTTCATACTGGGACGCCAACGCAAGCAGATCTTCCTCAACCGTATTTTTTAGGGGGTTATCCGGGTATTCACGGGAAAACTGCGCCATGTAGCGGGCTGCATCAGAACGGTTACCGGCCTTAAAATGGGCCCTGGCCAACCAGAACAGGGTCATGTCACGCAGGGGAGTTTCGGGATATTTCTTCAGGACCTCGCCAAGGCGGGTTGTGGCAACTGAAAAATCTTTCTGCTGATAGGCATTAAACCCGGAGAGAAACAGTTGGGAATCTTCGGTCTCTTGTGCAACGACCGTTGCCGCACACAGCAGGGTGGCGAGGAGCAGGCAGGTAAGAAATGCCGTTAAGGCACGGCAGTATCTAAGCATCTTCACGGGGGGCACCCTTTCCCCGGCTGACCGGGACGGCGGTGGTAACTGCCAAGAAATACTTGGGTAAAATGGGTATTCCTTAGCATCTTCACCGTCCCTTGTCAACCGCGGAAAGCGAGCAGTAGAGGGTTTTAACCAATCACCAGCATTGACGAAACGAGGATTTTTCGTTTCAGGGCTTGGTAGACAAAGAAGGGCGCGGAGACGTACAGAAACGTACGTCGCACAAGCCCTTCTGCTGTATGACGAGGCCTGAAGCGAAAAAGACCGCTTAGCGGATATGGTCTTCTGGATAGGCTCCGATCTTATGGATTGCCAGGTCAGGCCCGTTATACTCATCCTCTTCATGCATCCTGATACCGACGGTTTTGGACAGGGCGCCATAGACAATCAGGCCACTGGCAACGGCAAACAGCACCGCAGTCAGAGAACCGGCCAGCTGCGAAATAAAGCTGATGTTGCCCATCCCGCCCAGGAATTTCTGGCCGAAGATTCCGGCGGCAATCCCGCCCCAGGTACCGATCACCCCATGCAGCGGCCAGACCCCCAGCACATCGTCAATCTTCAGTTTTTCCTGTTCAAAGCTAAATCCGTAGACAAAGATAATTGCAGCTATGGCGCCGGTTGCCAACGCCCCCAGGGGGTGCATCAGGTCACTGCCGGCACAGACGGCAATCAGACCGGCCAGGGCACCGTTATGCACAAAGCCGGGGTCATTTTTGCCTGCCACCAGCGCTGCCAGCACCCCGCCCACCATGGCCATCAGCGAGTTGACCGCCACCAGACCTGAAATCTTCTCAAGGTTACCGGCACTCATCACGTTAAAACCAAACCAGCCCACCGCCAGAATCCATGAGCCCAGCGCCAGAAACGGAATATTGCTGATCGGCAGCGGATGGGACTTGCCATGGCTGTAGCGCCCTTTACGCGCCCCCAGCAGGATCACCGCAGGCAGGGCAATCCAGCCGCCAATGGAGTGCACCACCACTGAGCCGGCATAATCATGAAACTCAAGCCCGCCAATTGATTTGAAGAACCCCTGCAGCAGCGAGGCGTTCTTGCCCCAGATCAGCGATTCAAACAGGGGATAACAGAGACCGGCAAAGATCGCCCCGGCAATCACCTGGGGCCAGAACTTGGCCCGCTCGGCAATACCGCCGGAAATAATGGCCGGAATACAGGCCGCAAAACAGAGCAGAAAGAAGTAATGGACCAGGTCATAGCCCATGGCCCCCTGCATCAGCTGGTCAGCCGGTTTCAGGAATGAGATACCGTAGGCCAGCGGAAAGCCGATCAAAAAATAGACAACCGTTGAAACGGACCAGTCGGTCAGGATCTTTACAAAGGCATTCACCTGGCTTTTCTTGCGGACCGAGCCCACTTCAAGAAAAGCGAATCCGGCGTGCATGGCAAAGACCATCACCGCACCAAGCATCAGGAACAGGACATCTCCACTCTGTTTCAGGGGGGTAAGGGGTGACAACTCCATTGTTGCTGCCTCCTGGGCATAATATAGACTGCACTGCATCAATTGATGGCAGTAGCAGCATAAGCAAAAACTTGGCCAATCAGCAACTTACCTCGCAACTGCCTGAAAAATGGAGCTTCTGTCTAAATTGCAGGCATCAGGTTATGATTATTTTTAGTGCAGCTGTGCCGCTGTTTTAATCAGCAAGAGTCCTTTTCTTTTTCAACGGCAATGCTACAATCGCCCCCATGGACCTGAAACAGCAGATAGCATCCTTTCCCACCTCCCCCGGCGTCTACCGGATGTACGGCGCTGACGGCAGCATCCTCTATGTCGGCAAGGCCCGTAATCTGCGTCAGCGGCTCCGCAACTACTTCGGCAGTACCGATGGCCGTCCCCAGGTCCGCTTCCTGATGGCACGGGTAACCTCAATCGAGTTCACCATCACCGACACCGAAAAAGAGGCGCTGCTGCTGGAAAACACCCTGATCAAGCAGCACCAGCCCCGCTACAACCTGAACCTGAAGGATGACAAGACCTTCTTCTCGCTACGGATCGATCTGCACAAGCCGTTTCCCCGCTTCACCGTGGTGCGCAAGGTAAGCCGGGATGCTGCGCGTTACTTTGGCCCCTACGCCTCGGCTGGTGCGGCCCGTGAAGTATTACGCCAGCTGCAGCGGATGTTCCCGCTGCGCCACTATCCGCTCAAGAGCTGCATGAACCGCCCCCGTCCCTGCCTGTACCACCAGATCGGCCAGTGCAGCGCCCCCTGCCACAAGCTGATTTCAGCCGAGGAATACAACTCACTGGTGGCTGGTGCGGTACTGTTTCTGGAAGGGAAAAGCAACGATCTGGTGGCTGGCTTCAAGACCCGGATGAAACAGGCTGCTGAAGAGATGCGCTATGAAGAGGCAGCCCGCTGGCGCGACCTGCTCAAGGCGATTGACACCACCCTGGAACACCAGAAAATGGTCAGCCAGGGGGGCGACAGCGACATCCTGGGGCTGGCCAGCAGTGAAGACCGCCTTGCGATTGCCGTGCTGTTCGTACGGGGCGGCAACCTGTCCGGCAGTACTGTCCTGCATGGCTCCGGCGGGCTGGATGCTGCCGATGCCCTGACCGCCTTTATCCAGCACTACTACGCCGGTGAACGTTTTATCCCGGATGAGCTGCTGCTGCCGCTGGCGCTTGATGCCGGTCAGACCCTGGAAGAATGGCTGACTGAGCTGAAGGGGAAAAAGGTCCGCCTGCATCAGCCCCGGCGTGGCGACAAGCTGGATCTGGTCAATCTGGCTGGCCGCAATGCCCAGGCCGCACTGTCTGAAAAAGCAGCAGCCAGACAGGGAAGCGAACAGACCCTGCATGAGCTGCAGCAAAAACTGTCCCTGCCAAGCCTGCCCCGCCGGATTGAATGCTACGACATCTCCACCCTGCAGGGGCGGCACTCCGTGGGCAGCGGCGTCGCCTTTCTGGATGGCCTGCCGGACAAGACCCGTTACCGACGCTACCGGATCAGACACAGCCAGGGGCAGGATGATTTCGGCATGCTGCAGGAGGTCTTTGCCCGACGTTTCAGCCCGGAACGGCTTGAACAATGGGGGCTGCCGGACCTGGTGGTGGTGGATGGCGGCATCGGCCAGCTGAACAGCACTCTGGCGGTGCTCACTGAGCTGGGACTTGCAGAACAGCTGGCGGTTGTCTCACTGGCAAAAAGCAGGGTTAAGGGGGATGGCAAGGATATTCACGTGGTACGAAGCGAAGAACGGGTCTTTCTGCCGGGCCGCCGCAACCCGGTCAGACTGCGTCAGGATTCAGCCCCACTGAAACTGCTGGCAGCCATCCGGGACGAAGCCCACCGCTTTGCCATCAGCTACCACCGCAGCCTGCGGGACAGAGAGACGCTCCGTTCCGCCCTGCGGGAGATTCCCGGTATCGGACCAAAACTGGAACGACTGCTGTTGACGCAGTTCGGTTCTTTGGAAGGGATTAACAATGCCACGGTCGAGGAACTTGCCAGCGTGGCAGGGGTCAGCCAGGAACTGGCCAGATTGATTAATCAACAAAAGGAAGTTTCCACAGAGGTCACAGAGAACACAGAACAAACCGGTAATTTTTAGCTCAAATCTTCAGAAACTATAACCATAGCCCGCGGATGACGCGGATTTGGCGGATATATACAGATTTAAAACAGCTTATTTTTATAATCAGCGTAAATCCGTCAAAATCAGATTTAATCCGCGTGCTGCAGTTTTGGACTTTTCTTGTTTTGTTTCGCCTTTCTCTGAGCCCTCTGCGGCTAAAGCCGTTGCAGGTACGTTATCCAGCCTACCCTTCAGACGCCTGCCCAGCCTGCTGCGCAAGCACCTGCCGCAGTTCCTCATGCAGCAGCTTCAGATCAATCGGCTTTGAAACATAGCCGTCAAAACCTGAACTTAACATATGTTCACGGGTCTCTTTCAACGCATGGGCGGTCAGGGCGATAATCGGCAGATGTGCGCCGCTCTTTTTTTCACGCTCACGGATAACCCGCGTGGTCTCCATACCATCCATAACCGGCATCTGGATATCCATCAGGGCCACATCAAACTCACCCTTCTGCCAGTGGTGCAGCAGCTCACCGCCATCACCGGCCTGGGTAACGGTATGACCGTAGCGAGAAAGCAGCAGGCTCAGCATCATGCAGTTGGTTTCACTGTCATCCGCCAGCAGAATCCGCAGCGGCGGCCCTTGCCATGTCGATTTTACCCTGTCCGGCGTCGAGGTTTCCTGCTGCGGTATCGGCTGCGAGTTGATCAGGAACGGCAGGGTAACCGTAAAGCTGCTGCCCGTGCCTTCCCGGCTCTCAACCGTTATCTCCCCACCCATCTGCTGGACAAGCCGGCTGCAGATGGCCAACCCCAGGCCGGTACCGCCAAACCGGCGGCTCACCGAGGTATCGGCCTGGGCAAAGGGGGCAAAAATCTTCTCCAACACCTCCGGTTTGATGCCAATACCGGTATCACTAACGCTGAAACTGAGTTGCGCCTTGTCATCATGGCGTTCCAGCAGCCTGACCGCTACCCGTATCTCACCCTTACTGGTAAACTTGATGGCGTTACCCACCAGATTGTACAGAATCTGTTTCAGCCGCAACTGATCACCGAACAGACTGTCCGGGACATCGCCAGCCACCTCAGGCACCAGCGCAATAGCCTTTGCCTGCGCCCGTGCTTCCTGGGATCTGATCAGCTGTGTGATGCAACTGTGCAGACTGAACGGCGCACTCTCAAGCTCAAGTTTTCCCGCCTCAATCTTGGAGATATCCAGCACGTCATTGATCAACGCCAGCAAGGTTTTTGCATCATTTTCGATATTTGCAAGATACGTGGTCTGTTCTTCAGAAAGAACCGTAAAACGGAGCAGTTGGGCATTGCCAATCACCCCGCTCATCGGGGTACGGATCTCATGGCTCATGTTGGCCAGAAACTCGGTCTTGGCACTGTTGGCCGCTTCTGCCTCAGCCTTGGCCCTAAGCAACTCCTCCTTGGCCAGCCGTATCTCTTCAAAGCGCTGTTCCAGTGAATCTGCCAGCTCATTGATCGCAAGCGCCGCCTGTCCCGGTTCGTCATTGGATGTAATGACAATCCTGGAACTGTATTCACCCTGCTGCAGGACATCAATCCCCTCCATCAGCGCATTAAAAGAGCGGGTCAGCCGGAGCAGCACCAGATGACTCAGGCAAGAGACAGCCACCCAGAAGAGCAGGGCGATACTGACCGACCAGGCCACCAGCATCCGCACTGAACGGGACAGATCAGCCGTACTGCGCTCAATCCGCAACGATCCCAGCACAGACTGCACATCTCCCCCGGCCCCCAGTGACGAGCTGATTGAGGAAGTCTGCGGATTACTACGCACCTCCATGGTCTGGCTGATGATTTCTGCAGCAGGCTCAGTGGATTTGCCATGCAGGTCTACCAGTACCCTGCCGTCCGGGGCAGAGATCACCACCCGATGGATTTCCGGTGATTCAGCCAGCTGCTCTGCCATCTGGCGCAGCAGAAAGGTATTTTCAGCAAACAGCGGCAGCCGGATCGATTGCGCCAGCGTCTGGGCCTGCAGCTGCAGATGCTTGACCGCCTCGGTTTTTGTCCTGCTAACTTCACGGGCAATAAACAGGGTACTCAGGACAAGGACAATCAGAAAGGTAAACAGGGTAAAGATAAGAAACAGTTTGAGCTGGAAGCTGGTACGGACATTCAAACTTTTCAGGCGGGAGATCATGGGCGATCCTTACTACTCTGACACCTGTTTAACCAGAGCATCGTTGATTTTCAGACGTTTCAACAGACCGGTATTGGTTTTAAGTGTCACCCCTCTGGGAAAGCGCAGTGACATGCTGTCACCAGAGCTGCCTTCAAGCAGCTGATCAACCAGATCTCTGGCCTGACGCCCCAGGGCAGCCCGATCAATATCCAGCACCGCCGCCGCCCCCAGCCCCAGATAACTGGCGGTAAACGAGACCACCGGCACCCCGTGCTGCTGGCTGAAGTAAAAATAGGCCTCGGTTGTTTCTCTGGTAACGGCGGTCAGATCCGGCAGCATCCAGAGCGCATCCACCTTGCCGGCCAGCGAAGCCAGTTGCGGCAGGGTATCACGGGGGGTTGTCACCTCCCGCAGCACCAGACTGATACCGGCCTGTTCCGCTGCCTGCTGTGCCTGGCGCAGGTACCAGCCGCTTCTGGCAGGGTTATAGACCACCCCCACCCGACGCACCTTCATCTGCCGCAGCAGATTACAATACTGTTCAGGCTGGGCAACCATATCGATACCGGTCAGGTTGGATTGAACAGACTTCAGGCGATGGATATCAAGGGACATCAGGGCTATCACCGGAATCGTCCGTATCTTGCGGGCCAGGGCCAGGGCAGCATCCCCCACGGCCAGGATCATGCGGGGCCGGTCTTCGCGCACAAGACGCACAACATCCACCTCGGCATAGTCAGACAGCAGCACCAACCGCCGGGTAATCCCCTGATCACGGTAGAAACCTTTCAACACCTCATCATAAGCCGGGTTGCGCTGGCTCTGCAGCACCAGCACGTCATAGGCCTGTGCCAATGAGGGAACCAGCAACGCCAGGGCGAGTATGCACAGGACCAGGCGCCGCATCAGAACTTCACCCGCATGCCGCCTTCAAACCAGCGGCTGGCGTTACGATACAGTTCGGTGTCTGTGGTCTGTACACCGTTGAACAGGTTGTGGGCAGAGAAGAACAGTTCAGGTGTCAGTTTATACAACGACTTCAATCGCCAGTTCAGGTGCAGATCCCAGATCATGCCGGTGTCGCGTGCAAGAGTGCCTTCATCCCGGTTCCACCAGACATAGTTGCCAGTCACCGTGCCGCGTAACCCCAGCTCACGGTTATCATAATTCAGGCCCAGCTTGACAGTATGGGGGGGAACCGCCTGGCCGTAATTGGTATGCAGCCGCTGGCCGGTATCACTGTCCCAGGCATCCAGATAGGTATAGCCGCCGGTCAGAGAAAGGCCGAACAGCGGTGTGGTGCGGGCCTCCAGCTCAACCCCCTGACGTTGCTGGTTGCTGGTGGTTACGGTACCGATAGACTGGCTGTCACGCAGGGCATTAAAAAAGTAGGTCCCCTTCAGCCAGACAAAAGGCAGCGCCTCGCTCTCTACCCCTACTTGAACGGTCTTGATCTTCTGCAGTTTATTGTCGGCACGGGGTGTGGGCAGGGTATAGCCCTGGGCAGCATAGGCCCGCAGCAGCGTATGTTCAGCCAGTTGATAGGTGGCACCCAGGGTCAGGCTGGTAACATCCCCAGAGGTACCGGTAATGTCATAGCGGGCACCGGGCAGAATCGTGAACTTGCCCAAGGTGTAGGCACCGTTGGCATAGATGCCCCAGCGGTCCCAGCTCCGTTCATAGACCGGCGGATCACTGCTCAGCGCGTCTTTGTTAATGGCCCAGGCGTGGCTATAATCAACCCCCAGCAACAGACTCTTCTGGTAGTCGCCCCAGCGCAGCCGGGCATTGACCCCCTGGCTGGTATCCCGCGCCACATAATCATTAAAAAAAGTCAGATTACCTGAGCCGTCCAGGCCACCAAATTTGGTATGGTCATCACGGTTGGTCAGAAAGCTGTCCAGTTCCAAGGTCAAGCGATCAGTCAACGGCTGGTTAAGTTTCAGGTAGGCATTGGTGCGGCGGTACTGGTTGTTATCATGCACAAAACCCCAGCTGACTGTTTCCCCTTCATCCAGACCCGGCTTGGCGGTCAGATAGGACAGGCCAAAGGTCAGGCTGCCATTATTGGGCAACTGATAGGAGAGCTTGGTAAACAGGTTATTCCGGTTGGTGCCGGTATTGGGGGTCAGACCAGAGGAACGCAGGTTGGCAACGGTCAGGTAATAGCCCAAACGATCCAGGCTGCCGCTTACCTCTGCGCGGGAATCTGCGGTAAACCGGGAACCGCTGGAGCCGGACACCATGCCGCCGAATTTGCGTTCAACATCCGGTGATTTGGTGATGATGTTGATCACCCCACCCAGGGCCGGTCCCCAGGCAGCCGAGGCAGCCCCCTTGATGATCTCAACCCGCTCAATCTGCTGCACCGGAATCAGACCAACAATAGCCATGTTTTGGTCAAAATCATTCTGGCGGATACCATCCACCAGTACCAGCACCGTTGTGTTCAAGGCTCCCTGGATATTGAAGAAACTAAAGGTGCCAGGGGTACGCATAAAATCAAGCTGGATACCGGGCACAGTCTGCAGCACCTCAGCCAGGGTATGGGCATTCAGTCGTTCAATATCATCAGCAGTAATAACAGTGATGTTTTCAGCAACGCGGGAGGCAGGACGGGGACTACGGGAAGCAGCAACAACCGATTCAGCCTGGGCCTCAATAATACCAAGATCCTCCAGACCATCATCAGCAGCACACAGCGAAACGGCTGTTGTGTGCCACAACAGCATCAGCAGAAGCAACCATGATGTTTTGCAGTTGATACGGATCAACATGACCACTCCTGGTAAACCTGCCTACAGTGCATATTCTTACTAGCAAATTTATACACATTCGTCTAGGGTAAACACCCTACATTCCATCTATTTGGATGGCATTACACTCAAAAGGAGGTGCATCATGGAAATTGAAGTGCTGAATCAGGGAGTGGAAGAGTGTCAGATGGTGGCAGGCTGCTGTACTGGTGGCACCAACAGCACCCGTAAGTAACACAAGACAAAGTTGTGTTTGAATGGGGGGCGCTTGGCTCCCCATTCATTTTTTCAGGAGCCTGACCATGCCACTCTCCCGTTACGCCATCTCATTCCCTGACCCGCAGCGTCCCGGCTTTACAATTCTGTACTCCACCCGCAAGGGATCGGTGGTCAGGGTACCTGAGCAGTTGTTAACCGCTATTACAAACAACACCCTTACAACCAAAGAACGCGCCACCCTACAGCAGCTCCAGCTCTGGACCGATGACCCAGCTACTGAACGCAGCGAAATGGCCGCCATTGTTGATCATACCAATAGCCATGTCCCGCTCTTTTCCGCCACAGTGGTGCTGACCCTGGCCTGCAATCTGGCCTGTCCCTACTGTTTTGAAGAACAGTTCCGGGACGGTCAGGAGATGACTGAGGAAACCGGCAGGGAGCTGGTTGATTATCTTGTCAGCAAGCATCTTGAACAGGGCCGCAACGTGGAACTACGCTTTTATGGCGGCGAACCGTTAATGGCCCCCACACGACTAAAGGAGATTGCCACCCCACTGTTGGCCGCAGCTGCAAACGCAGGCAGAACATTCTCGTTCAGCCTGGTGACCAATGCCACCCTGTTGACACGGGCCGTGGTGGAAGAGCTGCTACCCCTTGGCCTGAAGAGCGCCATCATTACCCTGGATGGCCCGCCGGAGATCCATGATCAGCAGCGTCCGTTTGTATCGGGCAAAGGAAGTTTCAAGACCATTATTGACAACCTTGCAACGGTGTATGATCTGGTCACCATCAAGCCGGGCGGCAATTTTACCCGCGACAATTACCGTTGCTTCCCGGCAATGCTGGACCTGCTGCTGGAGGCCGGTATTGATCCCACGCAACTGGGACCGGTGCAGTTTTCACCGATCCACCCCAAGTCAGGCCTGTTTGACCCCCATGCCGCAGCCTGTGTGCTTCCCAACGAGCCCTGGCTGATTGAGGCAAATCTGTTTCTGCGGGAAGAAATATTGCGGCGCGGCTTTGCGGTGGACAAACTGCAGATGGGGATCTGCATGATTGATCTGGAACAGACCCTGGTGGTCAACTACGATGGCAGCCTGTACAAATGCCCCAGCCTGATGGGCTGGCCGGAGTTCTGCGTCGGCACCCTGACTGATGGAGTGCGCGACTACCATGACTCCCACAAGCTGGATATCTGGAAGAATGATGAATGCCTGGACTGCGCCTACCTGCCGATCTGCTTCGGCGGCTGCCGCCTGCTGACGCTACAGAAAAATGGTGCGATCGACACCGTGGAATGCCACCGCCCGATGCTGGATGCCTCGCTGGAGCGTCTGGTGCTACAGGATCTGGGGACAAGGAAGCCTGACTTGCGACCAGGCTGCTGACAGAACAAAACAATACCGCCAGAAAAACCATTTCACGCGGAGACGCAGAGACGCGAAGCATTTAATCAGGCTGGTATTCTCAGAATGTTTTCATTTCCCCTGCAGGGTTACCGCTTGCTATTCCTCACCATCAGATTTTCTCCGCGGCTTCGCGGCTTCGCGTGAGGAACATATCGGCTCAACCCCTCACCCCATCACTCACTGCACTGATCCACCTTAAAGGCCTCATGCAGAACCCGCACGGCAAGTTCGGTGTATTTTTCTTCAATGGCCACCGAGACCTTGATTTCCGAGGTGGAGATCATCTGAATGTTGATGTTGTTGTAGGCCAGCGCGGTAAACATCCGGGCTGCCACACCGGCGTGGTTTTTCATCCCCAGGCCGACAATGGAGACCTTACTGATGTTGCGGTCAGCAAGCAGTTCTCGCGCATTGACCTCTTTGGCGACCTGGGCGGTGATCTGGTGGGCCTTGTCCAGGTCGGTCTTTGAGATGGAGAAGGTGATATCAGCCAGACCGTCCTGTCCCACGTTCTGGACAATCATATCAACGGAGATATCCTTGTCCGCCAGACCGGTCAGGATCTTTGCGGCACTGCCCGGCTTGTCCGGCACGCCCAGCACCGCAATCTTTGCCTCGTTCTTGTCTGCCACAATCCCGGTAACAACCACACCTTCCATAGGCATATGCTCCTTTACGACCAGGGTGCCACGCTCTGCAGTGAATGCGGAACGGACATGAATGGTCACGTTGTGCTTCTTTGCGTATTCAATGGCACGGATCTGGACACCCCGTGCCCCCTGACTGGCCAGTTCCAGCATCTCATCATAGGAGATCTTCTCTATCTTGCGGGCATTCTCACAGATGGCCGGATCTGCAGTAAAGATGCCATCAACATCGGAGTACAGCTCACACACCTCTGCACCCAGTGCATGGGCCAGGGCCACGGCAGAGGTGTCACCGCCACCCCGCCCCAGGGTGGTAATGGTGCCGCTGCGGTCAATCCCCTGAAATCCGGCAACCAGCACAATGGCGCCATGGTTGAGATCTGCTCTGATTTTTGTTGGATCGATATATTCTATGGAGGCCCTGGTGTGCAGCGAATCGGTAATGATCGGCACCTGCCAACCCAGGTAGGTCTTGACCTTGTACCCCAGCGAACGGATGCAGAGCGCCAGCAGGCCAATCGAGACCTGTTCACCGGCAGAGATCAGCAGATCATAGTCACTGCCGGTCTGATGCGGACACATTTCCTGGGCCATCTCAATCAGACGGTTGGTTTCTCCGGCCCGGGCCGAGATGACAACGACCACATCATTGCGGTCATTGTAGGACTGGATAATCCGTTCCGCTATCTTCCTGATCTGCTCCGGAGAGGTGACTGCGGAGCCGCCATACTTTTGAACTACCGATGCCATAGCAACCTCGTGATAACCGTTTTTTTCATCTCTGCAAATACACCTCTAGCCCGGCTTTGGACCGGGCTAGAGGGAGAACAGTATCTGCAAAGCGAACCTAGATCAGACCATGGGCTACCATAGCATTAGCCACCTTGATAAATCCACAAATGTTCGCACCCAGTACGTAGTTGCCCGGTGCGCCGTACTCTTCTGCGGTCTCGTAGCAGTTGGCATGAATGTTCTTCATGATATTTTCCAGCTTGGTCTCGGTGTCCTCAAAGGTCCAGGAATCACGCTGGGCGTTCTGCTGCATCTCCAGCGCCGAGGTGGCAACGCCTCCTGCGTTGGCAGCCTTGCCCGGTCCGTAGGCAATTTTGGCATCCAGAAACACCTTGACCCCCTCCGGCGTGGTGGGCATATTGGCGCCTTCGCCGACAGCAATACAGCCGTTTTTCACTAAGGTTGCGGCATCTTTACCGTTTATTTCATTCTGGGTAGCAGAAGGCATGGCGACCTGGCAGGGGATCTCCCAGATGTTGCCGTTTGGAATGTACTTTGCATCCTTGTGGGCAGCAACATAGTCGGAGATACGACGGCGCTCAACCTCTTTGAGCTGCTTGATCAGGTCAAGATCAAGGCCTTTTTCATGATAAATCACACCGTTAGAGTCTGAGCAGGCAACGCACTTGCCACCCAGCTGATGGATCTTTTCAATGGTATAGATGGCCACGTTACCGGAACCTGACACCAGACAGGTCTTGCCTTCAAAGGTATCTTTGCGTACTTTCAGGGCTTCGTTGATGAAGTAGGTGGCACCGTAGCCGGTTGCCTCGGTGCGAACCAGCGAACCACCCCAGGTCAGACCTTTGCCGGTCAGGACGCCGGGCTCATAGCGGTTGGTAATCCGCTTGTACTGGCCGAACATATAGCCGATTTCACGGCCACCCACGCCGATATCACCGGCAGGCACGTCGGTGTGCTCGCCCAGGTGACGGTACAGCTCGGTCATGAAGCTCTGACAGAAACGCATGACTTCATCATCGGACTTGCCTTTGGGATCAAAGTCCGAGCCGCCCTTGCCGCCACCGATCGGCAGGCCGGTCAGGGAGTTCTTGAAGATCTGCTCAAAACCGAGGAACTTGATGATACCCAGGTAGACCGAGGGGTGAAAACGCAGACCGCCCTTGTAAGGTCCCAAAGAGCTGTTAAACTCAACTCTGAAACCACGGTTGATATGCACCTGGCCCTTGTCATCCTGCCAGGGCACCCGGAAGATAATCTGACGCTCAGGCTCACAGATCCGCTCAATGATCTTGCGCTCAAGATATTCAGGATGCTTGACCACAACCGGCCCAAGAGACTCAAGGACCTCCAGCACGGCCTGATGGAACTCGATTTCACCTGGGTTGCGTTTGAGTACGTCGTTGTAGATACCTTCGATCTTTTCGTCCAGCTTGGCCATGAATGCCTCCTTAATATGCAGAACCATCGGTCCTGGATGTATAAATCCAGCAGGACATGCAGCATATATGCCTAATAAATATTCATCTGTTTATATTTTATACACAACATCCCGAGATCAGCACACAAAATAGGCGTTTTTTTATTTTTGTCGTATGACACCAGGAATAATGACGGCGAACAAAGAGCACCAATGTGTTGTTTTGTAACTTATTTCATCTTACTGGTGTAACCCATAAAAACAAACGTCGGCCATGTGCTCGATAGCAAAATCAGCACTTTAGATGTTGCATGATTCATTTTGATGCAGTATTTACAACAGTTCACCAGCACACACAGAAACAATCCGGTATTTTGCACATAAAATAGTCATATCGAGGAAACCATGCTGATTGTCGCCTGTATCAAACAAGTCCCGGACACCACCCAGGTCAAGATAGACCCGGTCACCAACACGTTGGTAAGGGAAGGTATCCCCTTTATCATGAACCCCTATGACACCCATGCCATGGAGGCGGCGCTGCAACTGAAAGACCAGTTTGGCTGCCGGGTTGCGGTGCTTTCCATGGGACCTCCCAATGCCGAGGCAACCCTGCGCAAGGCGTTGTCCGCCGGTGTTGATCGTGCCATTCTGCTGTCTGACCGGGTCTTTGGCGGCGCCGATACCCTGGCCACCAGCAAGGTGCTGGCCGCGGCCATTGCCAAGCTGAATGACGAGCTGGAACCGGTGGGACTGGTGATCTGCGGCAAGCAGACCATTGATGGCGACACCGCCCAGGTGGGACCGGGCATTGCGGTGCGGCTGGGCTACCAGCAGTTGACCCTGGTGGACAAGGTGGAAGAGTTGGACCTGGCTGCCAGGAAGCTGGTGGTCAGCCGCAAGCTGGAAGGGCGCCACGAGCGGGTGCAGGCGCCGCTACCGTCCATGCTGACGGTGGTGCGGGAGCTGAACCGCCCCCGCTACCCGACGGTGCCGATGCGGCTGGCTGCGGCCACTGCCGAGGTGGAGGTCTGGGATAACAGTGTACTGCAGCTTGATCCCCAGACCATCGGACTGAAAGGATCACCCACCTGGGTTTCAAAGATATTTTCGCCTGAGCGCGACAAAGGTGAGATTGTGGGAGACGGCTATGCTGACCCAGAAGGAACCGTTGACCTGCTGCTGGGTAAATTGATGGAAAAGGATCTGCTACCGCTATGAGTGAAACCACACCAAAGATCAAAAAGCCACGGGGGCGCGCCCGGCTGCTGGACGGCAAGTGTATCTCCTGCGGCGCCCGCTGCGAAAGTTCCTGTCCGGTTAACTGTATCAGCATGAATGAGGCTGGCGAGCCGGTGGTGGATGCTGAAAAGTGTATCGGCTGCCTCAAGTGCGTCAAGGTCTGCCCGGCCCAAGCACTGGAGATGTTTTTCACCCCTGAAGAGCAAAAGATTCTGGACCAGCTTGCCGCAGCAGGGGCAGCAGCACCGGCTGAAGATGACGACCCTGAGGCGGCAGCCATTGCCCGGATGCAGGCCCAATACCGTGGCGTCTGGGTCTTTATCGAACAGACCGACGGTGAGGCGGCCAAGGTTTCCTGGGAGCTGCTGGGCAAGGGCAAGGAGCTGGCTGGCAAGCTGGGGGTGGAGCTGTGTGCGGTGGTGGTCGGTCACAAGGTGGAGCCGCTCTGCCATGAAGCATTCACCTACGGCGCAGAAAAAGCCTATCTGCTTGATGCGCCGCTGTATGCCGAGTACCGTACCCAGTCCTACCTTGAGGCGATGTGCCATCTGATTGAGCAGCATAAGCCGGAGGTGATCCTGATGGGGGCCACCGGCATGGGCCGTGACCTGGCCGGGGCAGTGGCCACCAGGGTCGGCACCGGCCTGACCGCCGACTGTACCGGCCTGGATATTGACGACAAGCGCAATCTGATGCAGACCCGTCCCGCCTTTGGCGGCAACATCATGGCTACGATCATGTGCGACAAATACCGGCCCCAGATGTCTACGGTCCGGCCCCACGTGATGCAGATGCCGGAGCCGTTGCCAGCCGCCAGCGGCCAGATCATCAGAGACAGCTTTACCGTGCCGGAGGACCAGGTGCTGGTGAAGGTGCTGGAGATCATCCGGGATGGCGACAGCAAGCACAAGGTGGATATCGGCGGCGCTGAATTCATCATCTCCGGCGGACGGGGGATGATGGGGCCGGAAAACTTCAGCATGCTGGAAGAACTGGCCAAGGAGCTGAACGGTGTGGTGGGGGCTTCCCGTTCTGCAGTGGATGCAGGCTGGATGCCGCACGATAGACAGGTCGGCCAGACCGGCAAGACGGTGCGGCCCAAGATCTACATCGCCTGCGGCATCTCCGGTGCCATCCAGCATCTGGTGGGGATGCAGGATGCTGATCTGATCATCGCCATTAACCGGGACAAGGATGCACCGATCTTTGAAGTGGCCCATTACGGCATTGTGGGCGATCTGTTCCAGGTGGTACCTGTCCTGACGCGAAAAATTCGTGAGCTGAAAGCACGAGGCAAAAAACAATGACACCAACTCCGACCATCTTCGCACCGCTCTTTATTGTTGCAACTGCCCTGTTTATCTGGAGCTGCTGGAAACGACTCTCGCTGACCGCGCTGGGCAAGGCCGATGACCGCCTTGACAACATCGGCCAGCGGATCAGCGACACCCTGAGCTATGCCTTTGCCCAGAAACGGGTGCTGGCCAAGCCATCCGGCCTGATCCATGTGGCCATCTTCTGGTGTTTTCTGGTGTTGATGGTTGCCAACACTGAATTTATTCTGCATGGCCTGTTCCCTGCCATCAACTTCGCCATACTGCCAGACAGCATCTCCATGCCGCTGCTGCAGATAATTGACGTGGTCTCGTTGATCACCCTGCTGGCCGTGATAGCGGCTGCCATCCGCAGACTGGTGGCCCCGCCCTATCCTGAGGCCCGCACCTTTGAGGCGTTCTTTATCCTGTTCCTGATCGCCACCCTGATGCTGGCAAACTTTGGCGTAAACGCCGCCAAGATTTCACGTCTTCAGGGAGCAAACCTGAATCTCTTTCATCACATCCTTCCGATATCGAGTTTCTTTGCCGCATTTGTTCCAGCGGGAACCGGTAAACTGGTACATGACCTCTCCTGGTGGACCCATGCCCTGGTGTTGCTGCTGTTTATGAACCTGCTGCCGCTAAGCAAGCATTTCCATATCATTACCGCCATCCCCAATGTCTTTCTACGGCGGCGCGAGCATCCGCCCCTGCCGGAGCGGGAGAAGTTTGAAGCTGGCAACAGCTTCGGCATCAATCAGGTTGACGGCTATACCTGGAAAGAGCTGCTGGACTCCTTTTCCTGTACCGAGTGTGGTCGTTGCCAGATGGCCTGCCCGGCAGACCAGACCCGCAAGCCGCTGAACCCGCGGGGGGTAATCGCTCAACTGAAGCATAACCTGATGGCCAACGGCCCGCTGCTGAAGCAGGGACAACCGGCAACCGTACCGTTGATCGGCGAAGGTGATGCCTCCATCTCTGAAGAGGCGATCTGGTCCTGCACCACCTGCGGCGCCTGCCTGCAAGCCTGTCCGGTCTTTATCGAACAGATGCCCAAGCTGATCCCGCTGCGGCGGCATCTGGTGGAGATGGAATCAAAATTCCCGGAAGAGCTGTTGAACCTGTTTGAAAACATGGAAGGGCGCAGCAACCCCTGGGGTATCGCCCCCACCGAGCGGGGCAAGTGGGCGGCTCAGCTGGGGGAGCGTCCCTACGAGGCAGGCAAGAGCGAGTACCTCTTCTACGTTGGCTGTGCCGGTTCCTTTGATGCCCGGGCCAAACAGATTACGGTGGCCACCGCACTGCTGCTGGATAAGGCCGGGGTGTCGTGGGGCATGCTGGGCAAGGATGAGAAGTGCTGCGGAGACAGCCTGCGCAGGCTGGGCAATGAGTACGTCTTTGACAAGCTGGCCAAAGAGAACGTGGCCCTGTTCAAAGAGCGGGGTATCAAGAAAGTGATCGTACAGTGTCCCCACTGTCTGACCACCCTGAAAAACGACTACAAGCAGTACGGCATAGAGCTAGAAGTAATCCACCACAGCCAGCTGCTGCTGTATCTGGTGCAGGATGGCCGGCTGAAGCTGCCCAAGCAGGCTGATCTGGGCAAACTGGTCTACCATGACTCCTGTTATCTGGGCCGTCACAACGGTATCTATGACGAACCACGGGAGGCACTAGCCCTTGCCACCGGTGCAGAGCCGCTTGAAATGCCCCGCAACCGTGAAGACGGCTTCTGCTGCGGCGCCGGTGGTGGCCGGATGTGGATGGAAGAGTTTACCGGCGACCGGATCAACCTGGTGCGGGCCGCCGAGGCGCTGGAGCAGCAACCGGACACGATCTGTACCGCCTGCCCCTACTGCCTAACCATGCTGGATGACGGTATCAAGGATCTGAAGGCAGATAAAGTCCAGGTGAAGGATATTGCGGAGGTGATGGCAGAGGCGGTACTGCGGTAGGGGGCAACCAATTCGTTTTACACCTAACCCCTCCCAGCCTCCCCTTGTCAGGGGAGGGGCTAACGTGACAGTTTTAAAGGCTTCCCCCCCTGACAAGGGGGGACTGAGGGGGTTGATTTCAGCTCTTACACATCACTTTTCCGCCGCGCGGCCAGACAATCCAGAACAGCCTGCAACAGCTCCATGAAACTGATCGGCTTCAGGATGGTCAGATCAGCCTCAGGGCAATAATGGGCATCATCATCGTAGGCAGTGGTGATGATAATCGGAATGGCGTGATTCAACTCCCGTATCCTGCGAATCATCTCCATACCGTTCATAACCGGCATCTCAAGATCAGTGATCACCACAGCAGGCCGGTTTTCCTGATACAGCTGCAGGCCCTCACTGCCGTTTGAGGCCAGCAACAGTGTCCCCACGTATCTCCGCAGAAAACTGCCGATGGAGAGCCGGGCAATATCTTCGTCTTCCACATACAGCAGGGTCAACTGCTTCAGTACATCAGTAGGTTCTTCCATCAGATTTCTCCCTGTTTCAGCGGCATGACAAGGGTGATGACAGCGCCGTCATCCCGGTTATCAGCCGTAACCGTACCGTTAAATCGCTGCTCAACAATCTGCCGCACCACAAACAACCCCAAACCGACCCCCTGCGTACGAAACTTGCTGGTTACATAGGGGTCAAAAAGCGAATGCAGCAACTGCCGTGGAATACCGCCACCGGTGTCCGCAACCATAATCCTTACACAATCCTGTTCACCAATCTCAACCGTTACCGTAATACACCCGGCAGCTGCCTGTGTTTCAATAATCGCATCCCGCGCGTTCGTAAAAAGGTTCAGCATGCACTGCACCAGATCCGGCAGGGAACCCTGAAGCTGCTGTTCAGAAATCAGGTGCAGTTCGAAGCTGATTCCCAATTGCTGATAGCTGTCCCGCACCATGCTGATCGAACGGTTAACCGCCTCTGAAGGCACGACGGTTTCATCAGGCACTGCAGGCCGACAGAGCAGCTGGAAGCCTGCGATTGAGCGGGAAAGCTGTTTCAGCTCCTGCATAACCAGCTCAGATGCATCCAGGGCCTTTTCCGGGGCCAGCTCGCCATTTGCAAGCAGCCAGGCATTTTCCTGCACCCGGGCACCGATGTTATTCAGCGGCTGCCGCCAATGATGGGCAATGTTGACCAGCAGTTCTCCCAGGGTCTGGTAGCGGGCCTGCTGCAACAGCAAGGCATCCTTTTCCCGGCTTTGGGCAACCTCTTCCTCGACGCGCGCCTCCAGGGTGCGGTTCAGATCCAGCAGTTCCTGTTCAATCCGGTAAAGTTCCGTAGAGGCGTAGTTAAGGGATTCTCCCAGGTCCTGCACCTCTGTCACAAAGCGCTCAACCGGCAGCGTCATCCCCTTGTGCTGCGGCAGCTCACGGGCAAAGCGGGACAGTCTGTTGATTGAGCGCAGGGGCCGACGCAGTAGCAGGACAACCAGACTGATACCGATCAGGGTCTCAACAACACTGAGAATGATACCATGGCGCCAGATCTGTTGCTGCAGTCGCGTGATCTCATCCAGACTGTAGGTAAGCTGCAGCCAGCCCAGCAGCCCGCCCGCCTGCACCGGTTGCCAGACCAGCAAGGTAGTACCGTTCAACCGGGTTACCTGTCGGGGGGCAACCGGGACCTGAAGCGTGGATGGTCCATCAGCCAGCTCCGCAGGGGAGGTATCACTCGACCGCTGCAGGGCAGCCAGCATACCACCTTTGGCATCGGTTGCCACCACCTTGCGCAACCCTGGCAACCCTGTGGCATGCCGCAAATACTGATCAAGCGAGGCATAGTCCTCAAGTGCCAGGGGATGGGCGCACCCCTCGGCAAGATTTTCAGACAACAGGGTTGCCTGCTGAAGACGTGCAGCAAGCAGTTGGTTGGACTGGCTTGCAGCGTTCCAGAAAGACAACCCCAGCGTGCCGATGATCATGGCTAGGGTAATTGCCATCAGCATTCGGGTATGCAGGCGCCGTGGCAGCAGCTGTAGCACGTCAGATCCCTTTGGTCATTGCCTCATAATCCATTTTTTCCAGGGCCTTGTAATCGCGGGCATAGTCAGCCACAACCGGCTTGCCCAGCTGTACCGGTTTAAGCAGGGCGCTAGTTTCCGGCTTGGCCGCCATCTGCAGCACCGCATCAGCCACCGCCTGCTGAACCTGCTTCGGCACACGCGGATGGGCGGAGATCGGATGGGGCGCAATCTTTGGCGCAATCAGCAGCACGCGCAATTTCGCCTTCACATCCTCTGGCTGGGCATCAAAGTCCACATTCAGCACGGTACCGGCATCGGTCTTGCCCAGCAGCACCATTTTATAGACATTGCTGCTTGACCCGACAAAGACCTCTTTCATATTCAGCTTGATATTCTGATGGGACAAGGTCTGTCGCAATGACAGACTGCAGACGTTGCGGCTGCCCACATAGGCAATCTGCTTGTTGTTGAGGTCCGGCAGCTCCTTGATGGAAGAGTCCGCTCTGGTTATCAGCATACCGGCAAGCACATGACTGCCCCGCACCAGTGGCCGGTAATGCTGGCTGCCATGTACCAGCATCAGCTGATAGGGGGTTGAAAAGGTCAGGTCCGGCACACCCTGTTTCAGTTCCGCTTCAAACTGGTTCATGGTCTCATACAGCTTCAGTTTAAACCTGAATCCGGTAGCCTGTTCAAGTTGGTCCAGGAAAGGACGCCAGGCAGTATGCATCGCCACCGGCGGGCGCTGGGGCAGTACCGCAAAAACATACGGTTTCTGTTCCGCCCCCTGTGCAGGCAGTACAGCCATCATCAGCAGCAGCAACAACCCTGTGACTGTTTTCATGGCATCTCTCCCTTCAGGCTGGTATCAGCCGACATCACGCGCCATCAACCGGTCCACCTCTGCCACCAGGCCGGCAACATCAATCGGTTTGGGCACATAGCCGTCAAAACCATACTCCAGCAGTTTGCCCTGGTCACCGGTCAGGGCGTGGGCGGTCAGGGCAATGATCGGTGTATAACGGTCACTACCCTGCTCTTGCATTCTAATGGCCGATGTGGCGGCAATGCCATCCATACCGGGCATCTGCACATCCATCAGGATCAGGTCGTACCGTTCCTGCCCCCAGGTTTCAAGGGCTGCTTTGCCGTCTTCCACTGCGGTTACCCGGTGCCCCAGACGTTCCAGCAGCCGGGTGGCATAGAGCCGTCCCACCGGCTGATCCTCTGCCAGAAGCACGCGCAA
This sequence comes from Geobacteraceae bacterium, assembly GCA_021286935.1. GTDB lineage: Bacteria > Desulfobacterota > Desulfuromonadia > Geobacterales > Pseudopelobacteraceae > Trichlorobacter. Next base: position 32,737 of record JAJTBI010000006.1, on the reverse strand, counting down.
CGACCGTTCCTGCTGCTTAAGCGACGGCTTTTCAACCTGGCCAGGATGCACAATAGCCCCCACCGGCACCTTCATCGGCAGCGTTACCGTGAAGCAACTGCCAACACCGGGCGTGCTTTCAACGGTTATGGTTCCCCCCATCAGTTCGGTCAGACGCCGACAGATGGTCAGCCCGAGACCGGTTCCGCCGTAGCGGCGACTGATGGTTTCATCTGCCTGACTAAACGGCACAAAGATCCGGGACAGCGTATCCTGCTCCATACCGATACCGGTATCGATGACCCTGAAACAGGCATGGAGCGGTTGCCCCGGCCGGGACAGCGATTCGATCTGTAACGTCACCTGCCCCTGATCGGTAAATTTGACCGCATTCCCCACCAGGTTATGCAGCACCTGTTTCAGCCGGGAAGGCACCCCCCGCATGGTGGCAGGCAGGTCCGGCGCCAGTTTGAGCAGCAAGGCCACCCCTTTGCGCTGGGCAACCGGCTGGTGAATCCGCAGGACATCATTGGCCAGCTCATCGGGATGGAAATCAGCCTGTTCCAGGCCGAACCCGCCCGCCTCAATCCGGGTCAGATCCAGCAGATCATTGATGACCGACAACAGACTTTGCGCAGAGTCATCCAGGTGGCGCAGGTAATCCAGCTGTTCATCTCCCAGCGGGGTCATGTGCAACAGGTGGCTCATCCCCATGATGCCGTTCAGGGGAGTACGTACCTCATGACTCATATTGGCCAGAAACTCGCTCTTGGCCCGGTTGGCCGATTCAGCCGCTTCCTTGGCTGCCCGTATCTCCTGTTCAACCTGTTTTTGCTGACTCAGATCGGTGACAAAGGAAAAGGCGTTGTCCACCTTACCTTCAGCATCGCGGTGGGTCGTGGCGGAGAACATCACCGGCACCAGATGCCCATTTTTATGGAGCAGACTGATTTCATAACTGCGGTGGAGCGTTGCATCGATCCGCCCCATCTGGTACAGAAAAATGGCCCGGTTATGGGCGTCAACAAATTCAAGCGGCGAGCGCCCCACAAGTTCTTCACGACTGTAGCCCAGCATGTTGCAGAGGGCCGGATTGACATCCATGGTCAGCCGGTCAGGCCCCAGCTGCCAGAATCCCTGCCCGGCATTTTCAATGAAGTCACGAATCCTTGACTCGCTACCTGCCAGTTCCTGGGTCCGCTCCAGCACCTTCCGCTCCAGCTCCCGGTTCATATCGGCTACAGCCGCCTGAGCCTGCTTGACCACGCTGATATCGGTAAAGGTCAGCACCACGCCGTCGATGCTGCCACTTTCACCCTTAAAGGGCAGAATCCGCTGTAAAACCCACTGCCCTGAAGCTGACTGCAGCTCCTCTTCATGACGTATTCCGTCTTGCAGTACCTGATTAAGATGCATGCTGAATGTACGGGGGGAGCCCAGTTCGTAGGCGATATGTTCGATCGGACGCCCCAGGTCCTGGGGAAGCAGCTTCATGAAGGCGCTGGTGGCGCTGGAAAATTTACGGATACGCAGCTGGCGGTCCAGAAAAACCGTTCCCACCTCGGTACTGGCCAGCAGGTTATCGTGATCGCGGTTCAGATGTACCAGTTCTTCATTACGCCGCTCCAGTTCTGCGTTGACGGCATAGAGATCCTCGTTGACCGATTTCAGCTCTTCATTGGTGCTCTGCAGTTCTTCATTGGACGAGATCAGTTCTTCATTGGCAAGATCCAGCTTTTCATTACTTGCCTGCAGTTCTTCAATGGTCAGTTGCAGAGAGTGGCGGGTGGAATGCAGCTCCTGCTCAAGGTCTGACAGACGCCGGTGAAGGGCTGAATCAGTAGCATCATGATGACAGGCCGCCTCGGACTCCTGCGCCGGTTGCCACCCTGAAGGGGCCAGGGTGACATGGAAATGCACCTCACTGCTGCGATCATCCCGCAGGCAACTGACCGCGAGATCAACATAGTGGCATTCCCCATCCTCAAACAGAGGAATCCGGTCCACCAGAGAGCTTTCATGTTGCTGTTCAGCCCGCAGCAGGGCGGTTGAGAGCGCCGGGCGCAGCTCATCACGCAGGCTGCCCAGGATATCTCCGGTCAAACGACCGGTAAGCGGCCGCAGATAGCGGGTCAGATCACCAAAGATATGCAGCACCTGGCGATTGCCGCTCAACAGCATACCGGGGGGTGCAAACCGCTCCAGAATCAGGTCATAGTCATGCAGCAGATGACGGTCCAGAGCTATGGCGTTACGGGGTCCCTGGTGTAGTGAAGCGATCAGTGGATTACGGGCCATCCAGGGGATGCCCGGCACGGTGATGCTGTCACGGGGGGTGGCCTGTTTACGGAACAGTTTGATCCCGGCCTGTACCGCACTGAAGGCGTTGGGCAGATGGCTGACCCCTTCGCTGGGACCCAGCAGCAGCAGGCCACCCGGCACCAGCGAAAACTGCAGGGCGCTCAGCACCCGCTGCTGGGCATCCGGTTGCAGATAGATCAGCATGTTGCGGCAGACCGCCAGGTCAATCCGGGTAAAGGGGGGATCAGACAGCAGGTTGTGATGGGCAAAGACCAGCATGCGCCGGATCTGGGGATCTATCCGAAAGCAGCCCTCCTCTTCGGGACGAAAGTAACGGTCCAGAAATACTGCAGGCATGCCAGCCAGCAGGTCACCGCAGTAGGTGCCCCGCGAAGCGGTTTCCAGAGCACCCTTGTGGACATCGGTGGCAAACACCTTCAGGTCACCGCTAAAATCCACCTCCTGAGCGATACTGTGCAGCAGCACGGCCAGCGAGTAGGCCTCTTCACCGGTTGCACAGCCGGCGGACCAGATCCTGAACCCGTCAGATGCCGACCGTCCGCGCAGCAGCTCCCGCAGCTGCTCTTCAAGCCCGCGAAACACCTGGGGATCACGAAAAAACTCCGTCACGCCGATCAGCAGATCTCGGCCCAGCAGCTCAACCTCTTCCTGATTGGCTGACAGCAGGGTGACATAATCCGCCAGATCATCAAGCTGCAGCATCTCCATCCGGCGCCTGATGCGACGTCCTACCGTACCGGAGCGGTAACAGCCAAAATCGATGCCCAGAACACGACGAAGCAGCTCGGTAATCGGTTGCCAGTCAGTTGTACTCTCATCATCAGCGCCGTTTTCCAGCAGTTCAGACTCTGGTAGCGCCTGGTTATCACTATCACTCATGTATGAAACATCCCTTTCATGGCAACGACTCTCCCCATCTCATCGGCCAACTCTCTGACTGTAACCGGCTTGGGCAGATACCCATCAAAACCAGCCTCCAGATACCTGTTTTTATCGCCATTCAGGGCATAGGCGGTCAGGGCAATCACGGGCAGGTGGCCCCCTTTTGCAGACTCAAACGCACGAAGGCCGGCTAGTGCTTCATTACCATTCATCTCCGGCATCTTTATGTCCATCAGTACAAGATCAAACCTGGAGGTTGTGATGAGATCAAGTGCAATCCTACCGTTTTCTGCAACCGTGACCTGGTGCCCCATTTTCCTCAAAAGTGTTCTGGCATAGTTTCGATTGATCTGGTTATCCTCCACAACTAGAACCTCAAGTGCGGGACCATCCCACAGCTGCTCGACCTGCTCTGGCGGCTTCCCTGTTTCTGTGACCAGTGTAGAGACGGTAAGTGGCAGTCGCAGATAAAAAGTACTGCCAACACCCTCCCGGCTTTCCACCCGGATGCTACCCCCCATAAGTTCTGCCAGGCGACGGCAGATTGTCAACCCTAGCCCTGTACCACCAAAACGCCGGGTCGTCGTACTGTCGGCCTGGCTAAACGGCTCAAAAATATGTTCCTGCAGTTCTGGAGGGATACCAATACCGCTATCCTGTACTGCAATATCCACCAAAAGGCCGGAGTCTACCCGTTCAACCTCAGTAACCAACACCATGATCCCGCCAGTTTCAGTAAACTTGATGGCATTACCCACCAGATTAAGTAGTATCTGCTTGATCCTCAACTGATCGCCCACCAGTACATCCGGCAGATCATCAGGTATACTGACCTTGTAAGAAAGGCCTTTGCTGGTGATACGCGCTTTTTGAGTACAGACCAATTCATTGATGCAATTACGCAGACTGAAGCTATCCAGATTGATCTCAAGTTTTTCAGCTTCAACCTTTGAAAGGTCAAGGATATCGTTAATCAGGGAGAGCAGATTATTGCTGGACAAGACTATTGCCTCAAGATATTCCTTCTGCTCCTCGCTCAGCTGGGTAAACCCAAGCAACTGCCCCATGCCGATAATGCCGTTCATCGGCGTGCGGATCTCATGACTCATGTTAGCCAAAAACTCACTCTTGGCGCGGTTGGCTGCATCAGCCTGGCGAGCAAGTTCCTTGGTCCGAGCCATAGCATCGGCAAGCTGGAGGTTGGCTTCCAACAGCATTGCTTCTGCCTGTTTCTGCTCCGTTATATCGCGGAACTCAATCACCCGCGCAAGCACCCCTCTATAGACCACATTCTTACCCTTAATGGCCAGAGGATAGGCACTGCCGTCCTTACGCAGACCTTTTACTTCATACGATTCTTCGTAACCGGTGCGGATATTATGCAGGACCGTGTCAAGGGACTCAGGTGCGATCAGCTTGAGGCCGTCCATGCCGATCAACTCCTGATAACTGAACCCGGTCAGCTCAGATAAACCCTGATTACACTCAAGAATCAAGCCCTTGTCATGGATGACAATACCGCCAAAAGATGCCTCACTCAGCGCCCTGAAACGATCCTCACTCTCCAGCAGCGCCATTTCAACCTGCTTACGTTCGGTGATGTCACGGGCAATACCGAAAAGGCCGATAACCTCACCCTGCTCATTCCGGATCGGATATTTTCGATTATCAACCCAACCCTTCCTGCCGTCCTTGGTCAGATACTCCTGCACTTCATGGGCAACAGCCACTCCGGCAAAGACATCCTTTTCCAGGCGGTAATAGATATCGGCGTACTCCTCAGGAAATACGTCATAATCGGTCTTGCCGATCAGGTCTGTCCAATGCTCGGCTGGATGGCACAGCGACACCAATGTCTGGCTGGCTCCGGTAAAGACATGATTGCGATCCTTAAAATAGATATAATCGTCAGTATTTTCCATAATGGCGCGGAAATTAGGCATTCTCACGGCGTCATCCAGGGTCCTTTGCAAACACTTGGCATCCTGCAAAAGCAGCTGCAGGGTACCACCCCCGACGGCATCCAGCTGTCTTTCATAGACACTCCTGATACAGCGGATGCGACCACTGGCCTGCCTGATCCGGAGGTTACAGAAACCTGATCCGACAACGGCATTCCGCGCCAACAATGTTTCAACAATGTCACTATCGTGGGGATGAATCAGCTCCTTCAGAGAGACACGCGAGCTGATAAAATCATCCGCACTAAAACCAAGCAAGGCCTCAATATCCCCACTGACCGACAGCACCGGTAAACGGTCAGTCAACTCAAGACAACATACTGCTTCAAGCCCCCGGGGCGCAGCTATGTTCTCTGTCACTTCTTCCATACGTCCGTCCCTCTAAGGCCTGACTGACATGAAAACTGTCACGTCAGGTGTATAACCCTTCCCATCTCTGCCAGCAGCCGGGCCATCTGGACCGGCTTGCTGATGTAGCCATCAAAACCTGCTTCCAGCAGTTTTTCCTTATCTCCTGCCAGGGCATGGGCGGTCAGGGCGATAACCGGCAGATGCAGCCCACTGGCCTGTTCACGCTGACGCAGACGGGCCAGCACCTCTTCGCCTCCCATACCGGGCATCTGGATATCCAGCAGCATCAGATCATAGCTGTCACGCTCCAGCAGCTCAAGCGCCATCAGGCCGTCAGCTGCCGGTACAATCCGGTGCCCCTGGCGCTCCAGCAGGCGTTGCACAAAGGTGCGATTCACCTCCTGATCCTCAACCAGCAGGACATGGAGCGGCTCAAGCGGCGCCTGGGACAGCAACTCGGTCTCGGCAGCATCAGCATCCTGCTCGCCGGCATACCGGGCAAAGGGCAGTTCCACCAGAAAGCGGCTACCGTGGCCAAGACTGCTTTCAGCGCGGATACTTCCTCCCATCAGCTCTGACAGACGGCGGCAGATGGCCAGCCCCAAACCGCTGCCACCATGAATCCTGGCGGTTGAGGCATCGGCCTGGGTAAAGGGGTTGAAGATCTTTTGCAGCGTTTCCGCCGACATTCCGATACCGCTGTCCTGCACCTCAAAACAGAATCTGATCCCCTGGGGAGAATCCTGCAGCCGGCTGATCTGCAGACTGACACCGCCGTTGGCGGTAAACTTGATCGCATTCCCGATCAGATTGATCAGCACCTGTTTCAGGCGCAACGGATCGCCAACCAGGGCCGTGGGCAGTTCATCCGGCAACTGCAGCTGCAGACTGATCCCCTTCTCTTCTGCCGGTTTTTCGTACAGGGTGATCACTTCCCGCAACAGCTTGGTCAGACTGAAAACCGTTTGCTGAATGACCAGACTGCCGGCTTCGATCCGCGAGATGTCAAGGATGTCGTTAATCAGTGCCAACAGGCTGCGGGCGGAGCTATCCAGCATATCCATGTAGCCGGCCTGTTCCTCGGTCAGTTCGGTGGTCCGCAGCAGCTGGCTCAAACCCATGATGCCGTTCAGAGGGGTGCGGACCTCGTGGCTCATATTGGCCAGAAATTCGTTCTTGGCAACCGTGGCAGCCTGGGCTGCATCCCGCGTCCGTTGCAGTTCAAGGGCAGCCTGCTTTCGCTGGGTAATGTCAAGATCAACACAATACATCTCAAGCTCGCCCTTGATGTTATGCAACATGGCATGGCTTGAAAAAACATCCAGCAGCTGGCCTGACTTGTGCTGCAGCTGCAGCTCACCGGCCGGGATCGGGATACCCTTTTCAACCCACAGCTGCACCCCCTGGATAACCGCTTCCCGCATGAAAGGCGGGATGATCAGATCCTCAAGCTGTCTGCCCATCGCCTCTTCGCAGCGGTAACCGTAAAACAGCTCACTGGCGTGGTTCCAGAAAATGACCCGGCGTTGGCTGTCGTATCCCTGTACCGGAAGATGGGGCACGTTCTCCACCAGGGCGCGAAAGCGGTGCTCACTTTCCCGCAGGGCTGCGTCCAGACGTTTCCGTTCCGTAATATCACGCACCACCGCCAACAGCCGGGGACGCCCGTTGATCTCGGTGGCCCGCAGACTGACCTCAGTCCAGAAGGTACTGCCGTCCGGCACGCTGCAAAGCCATTCAAACAGCTGCGGTTCTCCCTCGTTGGCAGCCTGAATATACCGTTCTGCCTGTTCAAGACCAAATCCGGGATGCTCAGCTGGCGAGAGCTGCACCGGACTTGCTCCGATCAGCTCTTCCCGGGGACGGCTGAAGATCTGCTGGGCCTGCTTGTTGCAGTCGATAATAATGCCGAGGGCAGGATCAAGAATGAAAATGGCATCGTAGGTGGCATTAAAGATGGTCCGGTAGGCGCTCTCTGCCGCCTGCAGCGCCAGGGCATCTTCACGGGCAGCGGTAATATCCCGGGCTGTGCCATACAGCAGCAACTGATCTGGATCAGAGGGGTGCTGCACACATTTGCTGTGTTCGCGGATCCAGCGCACATGCTGATCTTTGCGGACAATACGGAATTCAGTACGGACCTCATCTCCGGCTCTCAACTGCAGCAGTCCCGCTGCTATCCGCTCACGGTCTTCAGGGTGAACCAGCGGCAACCAGCAGCCGATCTGATACAGTTCCTCTTCCGAGTATCCTGAAATCCGCTCAAACTGCCCGCCGATCCACTGTACGTGATACGGCCCACCGGCAGTACGACTGCAGACATGGCAGAAATCGGAGGTCAGCTCAGTGAACGCCTGATAGCGTTGCTCTGATGCCAGCAGTTGCTGTTCTAGTAGCAGGCGATCTGCCGCAGAGGTCATCTGAGCTTCTCCCTTCCGATCTGTTCCAGCACCCGTGCCATCTCTTCAAACAGCTTGCTGACCTGTAGCGGTTTGGCAAGATAGCCGTCAAAACCGGCGTTCAGCAGCCGTTCCCGATCCCCCACAATGGCGTGGGCCGTCAGAGCGATGATCGGGGTATGGCGCCGGATGGTATCTTCTGCCGCCCGAATCACCGCCAGCGCCTTGAGGCCATCCATGACCGGCATCTGAATATCCATCAACACCAGATCAATCGACTCATCCTGCCAGAGGATTACCGCTTCCTGGCCATTGTTTGCCAGCAGCGGCGTGTGCCCCTGCTTCCGCAGGATTTCCGCCACAAAGCGCTGGTTAACCGGTTGATCCTCTGCCACCAGAATCTTGAGCGGTTGATCAAGGGTGATCAGCGGCGTTGTTTCCGGTGCTGACTCGTGAAGTTCAGCACGTTTCAGCGGCACGGAAAAGCTGAAGGTGCTGCCCTGGCCAGGACTGCTGACCAGACTGATACTGCCGTTCATCAGTTCAACCAGTTGCTTGCAGATTGCCAGCCCCAGACCGGTGCCACCGTACTTGCGGGTGGTGGAGCTGTCGGCCTGAATAAACGGTTCAAAGACCGCCTGCTGTGTCGCTGCATCCATCCCGATGCCGGAGTCCCTGACTTCAACCTGAAACAGCACGGTAGTGTCATTCACCTCTCTGGCTGAAGAGTGTACCGCAACCTCCCCCCCTACGGTAAACTTGATGGCATTGTTTACCAGATTGGTCACAACCTGGGCCAGACGGTGCGGGTCACCGGTCAGGGCTGCCGGCAGGCTGTCGCTGCAGGTCAGGGTAAGCTGCAGCCCTTTGGCCTGTGCCCGCAGGCGCATCACCCGCAGGGTATCGTTCAGGAGTGCACAGGGCTGGAACGGCAGCTCCTCCAGCTCCATCCGGCCAGCCTCGATCTTGGAAAAATCAAGGATATCGTTAATCACGTTCAACAGACTTTCAGCCGAGATATCGATGTTTTCCAAAAACTCCCGCTGCAGGGCCGGCATAGCCATATCCTGCAGCAGTTGCACCATACCGGTTATGCCGTTCAGCGGTGTGCGGATCTCATGGCTCATCACCGCCAGGAAACGGCTCTTGGCCTCATTGGCCTGCTTGAGTTGCGCCATGGTGCTGCGCAGGGTTTCCTCCTGCCAGATCCGCGCGGTAATATCACTGAAGATGGTGGCAAACCGTTCCGGGCCGATCCGGCAGACCGATACACTCAGGTGCAGTTGCAGCGGCTCATAATAGGTTTCAAAGCTGCAGGGCTGACCAGTGGCCACCACCAGAGCGTACTCCTGCAGATAGGGGGCATGGGAGACACGATAGACCTCCGTTGCCAGCCTTCCCGCCACCTCGTCACGGGAAAGCCCCAGGATATCCCGGTAGCATTGATTAACCTCTTCAATCTGGTAATTACAAGGCGTGCCCTCTGCATTGTAGCAAATACGGTGCAACGCCACTCCTTCAGCCATGGCATCAAACAGGGCATGGAACTGTTCTTCACTGGCGGTCAGACGTTCCATACTTTCCAGCAAGCGTGCTGACATCTGTTGCAGGCTCTCCTGCAGCAGGGCAAATTCATCATGACGGACCGGCAGCTGTTCAAGCGCCGTGGTATCGCCCTCCCCCCTGCGTCGCACAGCGAGGGAAATTTCTTCAAGGGGGCGGCTCAGTCTGCCCACCATCAGCGAGACAATGCCGATACCGACCGCACACATGATCCCGTTTACCACCAGCTTCCGTTTAAGCCTGCGTCTGGCCTCCTCATAGATCTGGGCCTTGGGGATGCTCACCTGCAGACGCCATCCCCCTGCAGCGGTAGTATTCAGGCCCTGCACCGGCGTTATGATCTGCAGTTCAGTCCCGCTGTCACGCACCAGTTGAGTGGTATTGCCGGGTTCGCCGCTGACCGGTAGCGGGCTGCCGCTACTGGCAAACAGTACCAGTCCGGCCTGGTTTAACAACGCAGCCTGAAGACGATCTGTCCCGTTCATCCGGTAATATTGAAAATGCTCACACAAGGCACTAAGGTGGTTTACCTGCAGCCTGCCGATGACAACCCCTTTGGGTGGTTCCCCCGGCTCACGGCGTACCGGCGCATAAAACAACACCCCGGCCGCTGCACTGCCACTTCCCGGCTGAATCAGGAAGCCGCTCTGACCAGCCATCCCCTTCTGCCACAACGCCTTATCGGTCGGCTGCCCGAGGTTAAGACCATCGGCATCTGCCCGAACCGCACCGTCAGGGCCACAGAAGGTCAGGTGTCCAAAGGAGGCGGAACTTTCACGAAAGTCAAACAGACGGCGGTTGATGGAGGGGATACTGCGGCCAGGCTCATTCAGGAAGGCAGAACGTGAAACCATGGCGAGATCACGGGAGGCCTGCTGCAACAATAGATCCAGGGTGTGGCTCACCTGACGGCTGGTGGATTGCAGGTTGCGCACAGCCACCTGTTGATCATTTCGGGTGGCTCCCAGATAGCTGACCAGGAGTTCCACGCTGACAATCAGCAGGATAATCACGGCAAAGGTTATGGTAAGTCGGGTACGGAACTTCATGGCAGCTCCCGTGCGGTTAAGACCATAGTCAGATCAGTGTACCACCGGTTTAACGGTTTACAATCAAGTCAGAAAAAATCAGATCCGACCCGCCTTGATTGATAGCGGCCAGACCACCCGCTGACAGCCCTGCCCCCAGTAGGGAGCAAGTTCTGCGGCCAGACTCACCACCGGGTCACTGCCATGCTGATCACGATAACGACTGGTGGCAGACCAGCTGCGCAGATAGCCGCACAGATCATCCAGGTCCCAGTCCACCGCCATGGCACAAACCGGTGGTTTTAACTCTTGAAAGGGGAAGGCCAGGTCGGCATAGCCGTTCTCCACATGACGCCGTTCCGTTGGCCAGCAGTCACCAACGGTCTCGTAGTAGAAACGATCCAGCAGCGCCTGTATCCCGACCGTATCAGCCCCTTCAACCTGAAAGACACCATAGGTCCAGACCGCCAGCAGACCGCCCGGCTTCAGCACACGTCGTACCTCGGCATAAAAACGCTCCAGATCAAACCAGTGCAGGGCCTGAGCCACGGTTACCAGATCAACAGACTGATCCGGCAGACCGGAACAATCAGCCGCTGCGGTGCGATACGTCACTCCGGGGCAGACAGGAGCAGCTTCAATCTGAGATGCACTGGCATCGGTGGCCCATACCTGCTCAAAATGCTCCGCCAGCCCTATCGCAGCCTGTCCGGTACCGGTGGCGCAATCCCAGGCCAGACGCCGCGAAGGGACCTGAGCAGCCAGCCAGCTGAACAGCCCTGCCGGGTACGTGGGACGGTGGCTGGCGTAGTGGGCCGCCACCTGGGCAAAATGGTCGGTGAAAGCGGTGGCGGTCATTTCCTCTCCTGGCCGGTAACCCGCGCCATCTCGGCGCAGAGCAGTCTGATATCAACCGGCTTGGTGACATAGCCGTCAAATCCGTCAGCCAGCAGGCGTTCACGATCACCACGCAGCGCATTGGCCGTAAGGGCAATAACCGGCGTATGAGCTCCCCCGATCTGGTCAATGGCCAGCATTGTCTGCAATGCCTCAGTACCGCTCATGATCGGCATCTGTACATCCATCAGGATACAGTCAAACCGCTGTCGCTGCCACCGTTCAAGCGCCTGCCTGCCGTTTTCAACCGTGGTGACCTGATGCCCGATCTTGGTCAGCAGGGTAGAGATAAAACGGGCATTAACCGGGTTGTCTTCAGCCACCAGCAGGGTGAGTGGTGTTCCGCTCCAGACCGGTATTGCATCCGGTCTGTCATCATTGCTGCAGATCAGTTGCTGTGGTACGGCAAAGGGTAATTCCAGATGAAACTCACTGCCGTTTCCATCACTGCTTTCAGCCCAGATCCGTCCCCCCATCAGCTCCGCCAGCTTACGACAGATTGCCAACCCCAAACCGGTGCCGCCGTATCGGCGGGTGGTGGAACTGTCTGCCTGGGTAAAGGGGGCAAAGATCCGCTCCATCGCCTCCGGCGAGATACCGATGCCGGTATCGCTCACACTCAGACGCAGCACCAGCTGACCACCATCCTGCGAAACAACCGTTGCCCCAATGGTTATGCTGCCCTGCTCAGTAAATTTGATGGCATTACTCAGCAAATTCAGCAGGATCTGCTTGATACGCAGCTGATCCCCCACCAGCAGATCCGGCACGGCTGCAGAAAGATCAGCCTTGACCTGTAACTGTTTCTGATGGATGCGTGAAATCTGGGTATTGACAATATCGTTGATGGTCTTGCGCAGGGAAAAGTCGGCATATTCCAGTTCTACCTTGCCAGCCTCAATCTTGGAGAGATCAAGGATATCATTGATCAACGACAGCAGGTTGTCGGCAGACAGTTCGATACTGTGCAGATATTCTGACTGCTCCGGGGTCAGCTCCGTAAAGCGAAGCAGTTGGGACATACCGATGACACCGTTCATCGGCGTACGGATTTCATGGCTCATATTGGCCAAGAACTCGCTTTTGGCCTGGTTGGCCGCATCAGCTGCCTCGCGGGCCAGCTCAAGCTCTGCCTCATGCTGCTTCCGCTCGGTAATATCATGGGCGACATGCACCGTGGCCTCGTAGCTGCCATCTGCATCAAACATCGGAATAGTGGTTACCTGGAAGCTCCGCCCCAGCCGCTCCACCAGTGTCTCAACACAATGATTGTCATGGTCAAGCAGGGTTTGAGACTGGGGGCACGACTCAGGGGGCGCACCTTTGCCATGCATGCAAAGATAACAGGGGGCCTGCAAAGCCTGCGCTCTGGTGACACCAAGTGCATCCAAAGCGGCCTGATTGATTCTGATGATGCGGTGGTTGGCATCAATGATAAAAATCAGATCAGCCATGGCATCAAAGGTCCGCTCCCATTCATCACGACTGCGGCGCAGCTCGGTTTCCGCCTGTTTACGTGCCGTAATGTCGTGACTGATACCGATGAGCCCAACCACCTGCCCGGCGCTGTCGCGAAAGGCCATCTTGGTACTTTCCACCAGCACCTGACTGCCATCCTGCATGACTAGCGGCAGCTCATAGCTGATCGGCTGTCCGGCTTCCAGCGCCTCACGGTCTTTGTGTCGGATAAAGCCGGCCAGCTCCTGATCCTTAATCAGTTCCAGATCAGAATGGCCGATAATCTGCTCTCTGGGCAGGCCGATAAAACGCTCGGCATACCGGGTATTACAGCCCAGATAGCAGCCGTTGACATCTTTGTAGAAGATCAGGGCAGGAATAGTATCCAGCAGGGTATGCAAAAAGGCACGACGATCCTGCAGATGCTGTTCCCGCAGGTCACGCTGGTGGATCAGACCTTCAATGGTAGCAGCCATCTCATTGAAGGCGGTGACGCAGGTATCGATCTCCGGCAGGCCACAAAGCTCTGCCCTGGTACGGTAATCACCATTGCCAAACCGTTTCGCAGACTGTTGCAGACTACGCAGTGGCCGCAATGCCTGCCTGATAACAGGCGCCATCAGCCCACAAAAGGAGACCAGACCAACCAGCAAAAAACATCCTTGCAACTGCAACGAGCGCCAGAACAGTGTCTGTTCTTTACTAGGCGAGTAGCCCAGCATCAATTCAGCGTAGGAACGGCCACCAACTGCCTGAAACCAGACCAACAGCGAGGTAATCACAAACATGACAAAACCGCTAACCAGCAGCAGGCGGGTGAACAAACTCAGACGGGGTAGTTTAAATGGGCTGGTCATAGGTAAGGCTCCGATGCCATGTTAGATGGCCCAAGGCAATGTTTCACGGCGACTCTATCATACCCGGTGAGCAGAAGCAGATGTACCTCCTGGTAGTGATGCCAATGCTGCCAGCAGTAGATCAATATCCACCGGCTTGGCGATGTAGTTGTCAAACCCTTCTGCCAGGATCCGTTCGCGGTCACCCCGCAGGGCGTGGGCGGTGAGGGCGATAATGGCGGTGTGGATGCCCCGCTGGTGCTCCTCCTGGCGGATCTGACGGGTGGCTTCAATGCCATCCATGACCGGCATCTGCACATCCATCAGGATACAGTCCCAATCAGCAGCTCGCCATTGCTCAACTGCCTGAAGGCCATCCTCCACTGCGGTAATCTGATGTCCCATCCGGCTCAGGATGGCCGTCATACTGCGGGCGTTAATCTGATTATCCTCTGCCAGCAGGATTTTTAAGGGACGGATCAACTGCAGTTCAGGCAGAACGGGCTTAACCGGGCATTGGGGCAGTTCCGGCTGTTTCTGAAGCAGAAACGGCAATTCAACATGGAAGCAGCTGCCTACCCCTTGCGTACTTTCTGCCCAGATTCGCCCCCCCATCAGCTCAACCAGGCGGCGGCAGATGGAAAGCCCCAGACCGGTGCCGCCATACCTGCGGGTGGTGGAGCTGTCTGCCTGTTCAAAGGGGGCAAAGATCCGCTCCATGGCAGCGGCTGAAATACCTATCCCGGTATCCCGTACGGAGAGGCGCAGGGTAATCCTGTTGCCTTCCCGTGACACCTGCCTGACATCAATGCAGATCTGCCCCTGGGCCGTAAATTTGATGGCATTGCCCAGCAGATTGAGGATGATCTGCTTTACCCGCAGTGCGTCCCCCTGCAGGATATCCGGCAGTTCTTCTGACAGGTTGCAGATCAGTTCAAGTCCCTTTTGGCGGATGGGGTAGGCCTGGGACCCTACCATTTCATGAATGGCCTGGCGCAGGGAGAAATCTGCATACTCAAGCTCAAGTTTGCCTGCCTCGACCTTTGAGATATCTAAAATATCACTCAGTATGGTCAACAGGCTTTTGGCGGACAGTTCCACGCTTTCCAGATACCCGTCCTGTTCAGGGTCAAGTTTTGTTGAGCGCAGCAGGTGGGCCATACTGATGATCCCGTGCATCGGGGTACGCAGCTCATGGCTCATGTTGGCCAAAAATTCAGTCTTGGCCCGGCTGGCAGACTCGGCCCGTTCTTTGGCCTCCTGCAGGGCAGCCTCGTCTCTCTTGCGTTCCGTAATGTCCCGCACCAGTCCCAGATCATAGCCCTGACCATTGAATTCAAGATAGTTGGCCGTTACCTCAACCGGATAGATACGGCCTGACTTGGTCTTGTGTCGCCCTTCAAAGGTCTGGCTGCGTTGCTCGGTCAACTGCTGCCAGATGGCGGGCCATTGTTCTGCCGGGAAATCGATATCGATATCGGCAATCCCCATGGTCAGCAGCTCTTCACGGCTGTAGCCGGTGGCACGGCAGGCTTCCTGATTGACATAGTAAAAACGGGCATCCTTATCGGCCATATAGGCCGCCTCATGGATCGTATCCAGGGCAAAGTTCAGCAGCGCCATCTGCTGTTCTATCGCTTTCCGCTCAGAAATAATCTCCTTGATCGCCACAAAGTTAATGATGGCTCCGGTATCATCAAGCAGGGGGGTGATGGTGGCCTGTTCCCAGAATTCCGTGCCATCCTTAGTCTTGTTCAGCAGCTCACCCCGCCAGGGCTGGCCTGCGGTAATGGTCTGCCAGAGCTCAGCATACAGCTCCGGGGGATGACACCCCGATTTGAGTATCGAGGGGGTTTGACCAATGGCCTCTTCCGGGCTGTAACCGGTTGCCTCGCTAAAACGGGGGTTCACATACTGGATCACCCCGTTTGGATCGGTGATCACCACGATATTGGCACTCTGTTCCACGGCCAGTGAAAGACGTTTCAGGACGATTTCGGCATGTTTACGCTCGGTGGTATCAATAATGCTCCAGACAACCCCGGTCTCGCCATCCTGCAACTGCAGTTTGACCCCGGTCAGATAGCACCAAAAAATCGTGCCATCTTTGCGCCGCATCGGATATTCAGCCGTCAGATGCGTTTTCCCGTCGCGGACCTGCCGAAAGGTGGGGGCCCAGCCATCATAGTGCTGCTGATCAACATGCAGCATCTGTACGGATTGCCCGACCAGCTCCGCTTCCTGATAGCCGAACAGATCACAAAACTGCTGGTTAACCTTCAGCATCAGCCGCTCAGACGAGACAATCAGGTTACCGGTGCCATTATGCTCAAACAGCGCCTGCAGATGGCTGCGTTCTGCAAGCAGTTCCTCTTCAGCCTGTTTACGATCAGTGATATCAGTCAGATTCCAGACCACCCCGACATCACCATCAGGCAGGATAATGGCGCCACCAGAAATGACTGCCCAGAAGAGGCTGCCATCCTTGCGTCGGTACTGCCATTCAATCTGTACCAGCGGTCCATTTGCACGGGCATTGGCGAACCATTGACCAAAACGTGTGTACTGTTCGTGGTCAAGATGCACCATTTCTACGCTCTGGCCAACCAGCTCATCCCTGGTGTACCCGAACAGTTCACAGAAACGCCGGTTCACCTCAACGATCATCCGTTCTGAGGATACGATCAGGATCCCTGCGGTGCTACGCTCCAGCAATGCCTGCCTGAATAGCACCTGGTGCTGTAACCGGCGGTTCTTCCAGTGACAGAATAACAGCAAAACAGCCAGAACCAGTATGCCAACACCACAGGCCAGGATACCTGCTGTCATGACACTACCCCTGTCAGTCGTTTTATGACCTCCAATAACAGAGCGACATTTACCGGTTTGGAGACATGGGCATCAAAACCATCCGCCAACAGCCGTCGACGTTCATCATCCAGGGCATGGGCCGTCAGGGCGATAATCGGCAGGTGTCCACCGCTCTGCTGTTCCTGTCGGCGAATTATTCTGGTGGCGGCATCCCCCCCCAGTACCGGCATCTGAATATCCATCAGGACAACATCAAACTGCTGTTGCGCCACCTTCTCAAGCGCCTGCTGGCCATTTTCAACTGCAGTGACCTGATGCCCGGACCGTTGCAGCAGCTTGACAATAAATTCGGTGCTGATCTGATTATCCTCTGCCAGCAGGATGGCCAATGATCGCCGTGACTGCCCGTTTTCAGACTCCTCAGGCGCAGCAGACGGGCACGGAAGAGCTGGTTCAGGCACCGTAAACGGCAGTTCTACAGAGAAGGTACTGCCGACCCCTTCCCGGCTTTCCGCCCGGATCTGCCCCCCCATCAGCTCAACCAGGCGACGGCAGATGGCAAGCCCCAACCCGCTACCGCCGTATCTGCGGGTGGTCGAGTTATCGGCTTGTTCAAAGGGGGCAAAGATCCGCTCCAGCTTATCCAGCGACATACCGATGCCGGTGTCAGTGACACTCAGCTGAACCACTACGGTGCCATTGCTGCGTGACACCAGCTTCACGGCAACGGTAATCATACCCTGCTCGGTAAACTTGATCGCATTACCCAGCAGGTTCAGCAAGATCTGCCGCGTCCGCATCTGGTCTCCCAGTAGAATTTCCGGCACACCGTCAGCCACAGCAATCTGCACACTGAAGTTCTTCCGGCTGATCTCAAACTGCTGGCTTGCCACCAGTTCATCGATACAGTCCCGCAACGAAAAGGAGACGTTCTCAAGTACCATCTTGCCGGCCTCGACTCTGGAGAGATCCAGTATGTCGCCAATCAGGGTAACCAGGCTGGTTGCTGAGCTTTCAATGCAGGCAAGATACTTTTCCTGTTCCGGGCTTAGCTCTGTGGCGCCCAACAGGTGGGCCATGCCGATCACGCCATTCAGCGGAGTACGCAGTTCATGGCTCATATTGGCCAGAAACTCACTTTTGGCCCGGTTGGCTGCCTCGGCTGCCTCCATGGCCTGACGCAGCTCGTCCTCCACCTGCTTGCGATCGCTGATGTCGATCACGCTCCAGACAACACCCTGATCGCCATCGGGCAGGGTCAGCCGCACCCCGGTAAAGACGCACCAGATAATGCTGCCATCCTTACGGCGCGAGGGATGTTCCGCATTCAGATGGGTGCAACCGTTACGGGCCTGGATAAAGCGGGGGGCCCAATCCAGATAGTGCTGTTCGTCAAGGTGCAGCATCCGCACCGATTGTCCCAGCAGCTCCTGTTCCATATAGCCCAGCATCTCACAGAACTGCTGGTTTACCTGCACAATCCTGCGGTCCGAGGAAACAATCAGGTGCCCTGAACCACCATACTCAAACAACACCTTCAGATAGTTTCGATCAGTCTCCAGCTTCTGCTCAATCTGTTTGCGTTCGGTAATATCCCGCCCCACCACAATCAACCCTTTGCGCCTGCCCTGCTGGTCAAAGGTGGGAACCTTGATAACATCGAAAATCTTGTTACTGCCATCAGGGCGGGGAATGATCTCGTCAGAGCGGGAGAGGCTGCCCTTGCGCCAAGCGATCTCATCGCTGGCCTCGCAGCCTAAGAAGGCATCCCGGTAAAACCCGCTGTAGGCGGCAAGTTCAGAATCCTTCTTGCCCCGGTAGTCAACCCCTTCCAGTTGAAACAGCTGCAGATCAAATTCATTGGCCTCAAGCCATCTACCTTCGCCATCCTTGAAGCAGACAATGTCAGGTACGGCATTGATCAGAGTGCGTAACCGTTCTTCATTGGCAAGCAGCTCGCATTCTGTTTTTCGCTGCTCATCAATCACTACCTGCAGACGCCTGCTGAGATTGCGAAGCAGGATGACCAGCACAGACAAAAAGCAGAGCAGGCAGATCAGAATAATACGTTCAATCATGGACGTTCCTTTGTAATCGGCAGTTCAACACTAAAACAGCTTCCTTTACCCGGCTCCGACGCCACCCGGATACTGCCCCCCATCAACTCTGCCAAACGTTTACAGATGGTAAGCCCCAGACCGGTGCCGCCAAAGGTGCGGGTGGTTGATCCATCTGCCTGCATAAACGGCGCAAAAATACGCTTTTGCTGTTCATCCGAAATGCCGATCCCGGTATCCCGCACCTCGACCAGAACTCTGTCCGGCTGGCTCTCTGACGGTGGCAGCTTGCGGGCACTGACCCTGACTTCCCCCTGCCGGGTAAACTTGACGGCATTACCCAGCAGGTTCAGGATAATCTGTTTGAAACGCAACGCGTCACCCAGCATCTGGTCCGGCAGGTCGTCCGCCAGTTCAAGTACCAGCTGCAACGACTTTTGACGGGCATTGGCGCTCTGGATAGCCACTACCTCTTCAAGCAGCAAACGGACCGGGAAGGTAATCTCTTCAAGCTCCATCCTGCCAGCCTCAATCTTGGAGAGATCCAGGATATCACTGATCAGGGAGAGCAGCGTACTTGAGCAAAGTTCCATATTCTGCAGGTAGTCTTCCTGCTCACGGCTCAGCTCGGTAAAACGCATCAGTTGAACCATCCCCAGCAGACCGTTCATCGGTGTGCGTATCTCATGGCTCATATTGGCCAGAAACTCGCTCTTGGCCCGGTTGGCAGCCTCTGCGGCATAACGGGCTACAAGCAGCTCTTCTTCGTAACGCTTGCGTAATGAGATATCTCGGGAAAGCACCACAAAATGCGGTTGATCGGTGACCGTTCCGCTTTTACGGGCAACGGACAGCTCAAACCAGGCATCCCCTTCCGCCAACGGGAGTCTCAACTGACGTCCATGGGAATACCCCACTGCATAGGCCTCCTGCAGCGCCTTACAACATTCCTTTGCAGCCTCTGCAGGCAGCGCCTCATGCACCGTTCTGCCCACCAGCTGCTCAGACGGCGCAATCAGTTTGTCTGGATCACGGGTGTAGCAGGCATAGTAACGGCCATCCAGCCCCAGTTCAAACAACAGGTCCGGCACGGCCTGAATCAGGCTGGATAGGTTGCTACGTTCCTGTTCCAAGGCCTGTTCAACGGCGATATGGCGTTCCATCTGCAGAAACAGCTGGCAGACCAGCAGCGTGGCAAGGGGATAGATAACCAGGACCGGCAGCGTAATGGTTGCCAGTGTTTTAGCAATGACAGCTGAAGGGAGCAACAGAGTACAGCCGATCATCCAGAGATGCACCAGCAGGCCGAACAGGTAGAGTCCTGCCAGACTGACAACCCGGGGATGGGTTCGACGCAGGTAGTAGCCGATGACGCCAATTCCGGCACTGCCAAAGATTACCGCCACCCCCATGACGGCCCCGACTCCCCCCAGCCAGTAGCGGTAGCCTGCTGCCATAACAACCGTGACAGCAGCGGCAACCGGACCGCCAAACAGACCGGCTACAGCCACGACAATACTGCGCCCGTCAAAGATCAGGCCCGGCTGCAAGATGATCGGGGTCATCATCCCCACCAGGGCCACTCCGCCAAACAGCAGCCCGGACAACAGCGCGTAGCCCGGCCCCTGATTGCGGACATGCCTGATCAGCAGGCCGTGGACAAAGGTCAGGGCCACCAGCAGGGCGATATTTTGTATCAGCGCAAGATAGATCATCAACGAAACCTCAGCTAGAAGACACACCGGCCACAGTCGCTGTCACCCGCTCTAGTTCTGCGGCCAGCTCGGAGAGCTGGAACGGCTTTGCCACATAGCCGTCAAAACCGTCAGCCAGCAACCGCTCACGGTCACCGGCCATGGCATGGGCGGTCAGGGCAATGATCGGAACGTGGGTACCGCTGCCCTGTTCCCGCTGACGAATGAAGCGGACGGCCTCACTGCCATCCATGACCGGCATCTGAATATCCATCAGAATAGCATCAACGCCGCCTGACATCCAGTGCGCCAGAGCCTGCTTACCGTCTGTAGCGCAGAGCACCTTGAGCCCCAGTTTGCCTGCCAGCCCTGCCGCCGCTTGCAGGTTGACCGGATTATCTTCGGCAATTACCACCGTCAGACGTGAGCCATGCCAGAGTGGCAACGGAGCTGGTTCATGCCCGCCCGCCTCCGCCGGATCAGCGACGGCGGTCTGCAGCGGCAACTCAAGGGTGAAACTGCTTCCCTCGCCGGGGATACTGTCTACCCGGATGCTGCCCCCCATCCGCTCTGCCAGCCGGTGAGAGATCGCCAGGCCGAGGCCGGTGCCGCCAAAGCGGCGGGTACTGGACATATCGGCCTGCACAAAGGGATCAAAGATCCGTTGCAGATCTTTTTCAGCAATACCGATGCCGGTATCACTGACCCGTAGCTGCAACCGCAGCCTGTTGCCGGCGCACGGCACGCACGCCGCGGCAAGGGAGATCTCCCCCTGCTCGGTAAACTTGATAGCATTGCCCAGCAGGTTGGAGACAATCTGGGTCAGGCGGCGTCCATCACCAATTACCTGTTGCGCAAGATGCTCCGGCAAGCTGGTTACCAGCGGCAGTCCCCGCGCCTCCAACGCGCTGCGGTGCAGGGTGATAGCCAGTTTAATGCTCTCCAGCAGATTGAATGGCGCTGACTCGACCTTCAGGCCTGATGCCTCAAGTCCTGCCAGATCAAGCAGATCGTTCACCAGAGCCAGCTCATTGGTTGCCGATGCCCTGACCATCTGCAGGTATTCTTCCTGCTCTGCAGAAAGACCGGTCATCTCAAGCAACTGTACGCCCCCCATCACGCCATTCAACGGCGTACGCAACTCATGGCTCAGGGTACCCAGCAGCTCTGTCTTGGCGCGACTGGTGGCCTCGGCCGTCTCCTTGGCGCTGATCAAAAGTTCTTCGATCTGCTTGTGCTCACTGATATCCTGCAGGGTACCGGCAATATAAGCGCCATCGGGCCCATCCATCCGGCCGATGCAGCGGAAATCAGCCCAGAAACGACGGCCATGGGCACTGATCATCCGGCAGGTCAGCTTGAAGGGACTACCGTTGTGCATCGCCTCCAGCAGCGCCTTTTCCACCATCGGCAGATCCTGCGGATCAAAATACCTGAAGCAGGCGCGGTGGCTGATCGGCTCTCCCCGCGGATGGTCCAGCATATGGTACATCTCATCGGTCCAGGAAAGCAGGTTCGAGTCCGGGTTCGACTTCCAGCCAGCCAGATGGGCAATGGCCTGGCTTTCCCGCAGGAAAACGGCCTGCTCTGCCAGGGCTGCCTCTGCCTTTTTACGGATCGAGATATCGGTAATGGTGCCGACGTAACCGACAATCCCCCCCTTGCTGTCAAAGATCTCTGCTGATTGGCCATAGACCCAGACCACGTTGCCGTCAGGATGCAGGAAACGATATTCAAGGTTAAAGGAGCGCCGCTCAACAACTGATCGGTTCCATTCTTCGTAGACCAGCTGGCGGTCATCAGGATGCAGCGCCGCTGCCCAACCGCTACCCAGGGCCTGTTCAAAAGGCAGGCCGGCCAGCTGGAGCCAGCGATCATTGACATAACAGCAGCTTCCTGTGGTGTCAGTTTGAAATACGCCGGTTGGTGAAGCGGTAGTCAGCGAGGCATACAGCGCCTCCTGGGCACGCAGATTCTCTTCAGCCTGGCGCTCGCGCTGCTGCTGACGCAGGTAGATGGCGCTGGCAATCATGATGCCGATCATCCCCGCCAGCCAGATGCCGCCGTGGGCCAGACGTATCCCTCTTAGCCCCTTCTCACCGGCTTGCAGGTACGGAGCTAATGGCACTGCAGCACTGATACCGCCCCTGATCCCTCCCACAGGAATCTTGGTGTCAGCATGGCACTTTAGACAGCCCTGTTCCATCTTCATCGGCAGGATCAGGCGATAGTAGGGAGCACCGTTAATAGTGGTCAGCTCGCTGACAGAGGTATTCCCTTTTTCAAAATCAAGCAGGGCAGCCCTTTCCCAGGCATCCGGAGCATTGGCAGGATTTTTGGCCATCAGGCTGGTGATATGTCCTCTGACGCCGAACTGTTCGCCAAACAGCCCCATGACCTGACGGGTGATATAGGCCGGGTTCATCAGGGTCAGTTTGTCGCCATCAGTTGTCACAACATCGCGTTTCGGAACGGTTAACCAGGGATTAGGCGGGGTCTGCTCAGTGGGATGCACATAGACGCCACCATGCATGGTGGCCCAACGTCGAAAGGCCAGGTCTTTGTTAATGACCGTTGTTGCTTCATGACGGGAGTAATCATAGACCTGCTGTTGGATCAGGCGTTCATTCCAGAGCAATGAAGAGCCGACGATCAGGCTCCAAAGTAGTCCCCACTGCAGTAACGCCATCCAGATGGTACGGTACTTTTTCATGGCAGCTCCAACATTCCAGGACTACCTCAAACGCCTCTGTCAAAAAACCGTTTAAGGCAGATAAAGTCTGCCATTAAACGAGGAAATGTCAAGCTGGATCACGCTTCTGGGGCGCTGAAAAAGAGAGGGCAAACAGGACCGCAGAGAGGGGTCACAACAGCAGAGCAGAGATAGGCAGGACTAAACGAGCCATAGAGACGTGCCCAAAGGCTGGCTCTGATCACTGCCCGGGGACACGAAAACGGCTGATCAACCAGGGAGACAGCACCACGGCGCCGACCACCACAATGACCCAGCCATAGTGCATTGAACCGTTCTTATCAGGGGCTGAAATGGGCATGGCGCATCATGCCACAGCTGATTACCAGAATCCAGCTGCATCAACGCCTGCATGCCCCAAAAGCTGTTGACAGCAAACGGCTGTTTCGTTAGGTTGTGCCAACCTTTATCCAGAGACCAAAACTGCCTGATGAAGGTTTTTTTATGCAAATCGTAGCGAGATAACATCTGAAAGGGACGTACACCATGAACAAGCCGCTGGTTGGTATTTTGATGGGCAGCGACAGCGATCTGCCGGTGATGGAGAAGGCCGCTGAAGTACTGACACAACTGGGAGTTGCCTGGGAAATGGATATCAGTTCTGCTCACCGTCTGCCGGACAAAACCGCCGAGTATGCCCGTACCGCCCGCGAGCGCGGGATTGAGGTGCTGATCTGCGGAGCAGGCATGGCTGCCCACCTGGCCGGCGTTGTGGCTTCTCACACCACCCTGCCGGTAATCGGCGTACCACTGAAGTCCGGCGCCCTGGCCGGTGTGGATGCACTCTATGCCACGGTGCAGATGCCCCCCGGTATTCCGGTGGCAACCGTGGCCATTGATGGCGGCAAGAATGCCGGCTACCTGGCTGCCTCCATTCTTTCCATCAAACGGCCTGAACTGGCAGACAGGCTGGAGCAGTTCCGTGCCGCCACCCGGCAGGAGCTGGAGACAAAGTCAAGCGAGCTGCAGACCCGCCTGAAGCAGGCTTGAAGGAGAAGTAACAATGCAGGAGATCCAGAAATTCATCCACGGCTTCCGTAATTTTCAGGAAGAATATTTTCATGAAGACCATGAGCTGTTTGACTGCTTGAAAAAGGGGCAGCGACCCAAGGTGGTGCTGATCGGCTGCAGTGATTCGCGGGTTGATCCTTCCATGATGGTCCGTTCAGAACCGGGTGATCTGTTTATTGTCCGCAACGTGGCCAACCTGGTCCCCCCCTGCGAACATGACCAAGCCTACCACGGGGTCAGTGCCGCCCTTGAGTATGCGGTCTGCCACCTTGAGGTGGAGCATATCATCGTACTGGGCCACTCCAACTGCGGTGGTATCCGTTCTCTGATGGAAGGGATTCCTGCTGACAAGAACGGCGAATATATCAGCAAGTGGGTCAGTATTGCTGAACGGGCCAAGCAGCAGGTGCTGGAAAACTTTGCAGGCGCCTCAGCGGAGCGCCAGGCCAAGGCCTGCGAGCATGCTTCCATCCTGGTATCGCTGGAGAACCTGCTGACCTTCCCCTGGGTTAAAGAGCGGGTTGATAGCGGAAAACTGGACCTGCATGGCTGGTACTTTGATATTGAATCCGGCAACCTCTACAGCTACCACCCGGCCAGTGGCGAATTTACCCTGCTTGTCTAAAACCTGTTGAAATAATGAGCCTCTTGCAAAATGTCATGAGGAAGGCCGGATACAAGGCGCACGGCGCGCAGCGACTGAGACATACCAATGTAGGTAGGCGAAGAAGCGAGCACCGCGCAACGCAGTAGACGGCCTCCGCAGTAGTTTTGCAAGTGGCTCATAACGTAACAACAAGACTTATCGAATCCCCTTGACAAGCATACTAAGGCTGATTATGATTTCAGTACGTAAAGGGGAGTAGCTACCGACCGGAGACATGGTCGGCCCACGATTCGTCAAGACAGTCCTGTAAAAAGGACTCGGACGTGGGACGAGAGATCGCCAGCAAGACCTTTATCCAGGTGCAAAATTTTTATTTCGCCGTGGGTAAAGGTCTTTTTTATTTGGCCTTCCCCGGTTTTATCAAAGCAACCTAACGGAGGAACCAAGTAATGATGAACCAGTTTAAAACAACCCTGTTGCTGTCACTGTTAACCGTGCTGCTGGTGGCCATGGGCGGCGCTGTTGGCGGATCAGGCGGCATGCTGATCGCCTTTGTCATGGCCGCAGTGATGAACTTCGGCAGCTATTGGTTTTCAGACAAGATCGTGCTGCGCATGTATGGCGCCCAGGAGATCGAGCGCGGCGACCATCCGGCTTTTTACGACATGGTGGAGCGGCTGGCACAGCGGGCAAATCTGCCGATGCCCAAGGTCTACATCATTCCGGACCAGTCACCCAACGCCTTTGCCACCGGCCGCAACCCCAGCCATGCTGCCGTGGCAGCCACGGAAGGAATCCTGCGGATTCTTTCACCCGAAGAACTTGAGGGTGTGATGGCCCATGAACTGGGCCATGTCAAGAACCGCGACATCCTGATCTCCACCATTGCCGCCACCTTTGCCGGTGCCATCTCCATGATCGGCAGTATGCTGCAGTGGGGAGCCATGCTGGGCGCCGGACGGGATGACGAAGAAGGCGGTGGCCTTGGCGGCCTGGTGGGATCACTGGCCATGGCCATTCTGGCCCCCTTCATGGCGATGCTGATCCAGATGGCGGTTTCCCGCTCCCGAGAATATCTGGCTGATGCAACCGGCGCCGAGATCTGCGGCAAGCCCCGCGCCCTGGCAAGTGCGCTGTCCCGCCTGCAGAATGCATCACACCAGATTCCGATGCATGACGCCACTCCGGCCACCGCTCACATGTTCATCGTCAACCCACTGACCGGCGGCGGCATGATGAGCCTGTTCTCCACCCATCCGCCCATGGAAGAGCGGATTGCCCGACTGCAGGCCATGGCCCAGCGTTAATGCTGCACTGGACCCTGCGCAAGGCCCGCCAGCTGGTGGTGGCGGTAGTAGGTAGCACGGTGGTGATCATCGGTATCATTATGATCTTTACCCCCGGCCCGGCCATTGTAGTAATACCGTTGGGGCTGGGCATACTGGCCACTGAATTTGTCTGGGCCCGCACCTTGCTGCATCAGGTCAAGACTTACATTGAAAAGAAAGTAAAGAAACCAAAGAAAACGGAGGAATCACAATGAAACGAATCATGCTGTTGATTATGGGAACCCTGTTGATGGGCATGCTGTCCGGCTGCGGCTACAACTCCATGCAGGCCAATGAAGAAGCGGTAATTGCCGCCTGGGGCGATGTAGAATCCGCCTACCAGCGTCGGAACGATCTGATCCCCAACCTGGTTGAGGTGGTCAAGGGCTATGCCAAGCATGAGGCCGATACCTTGAAGGCGGTCACCGAGGCGCGAGCCAGTGTGGGTGGCATGAAGGTGGGCAAAGAAATCATTAACGACCCTGCGGCTATTGCCAAGTTTCAGCAGATGCAGGGTCAGATGTCCGGCGCCCTGTCCCGCCTGATGGTGGTAGCGGAAAAGTATCCTGATCTGAAGGCAAACCAGAACTTCCTTGATCTGCAAAAGCAGCTGGAAGGGACCGAAAACCGGATCAATGTGGCAAGAGAGCGGTACAACAAGCAGGTGCAGGTATTTAACACCAGTATCCGCACCTTCCCCAACAGCCTGACCAACTCCATGCTGCTGCACCTGAAGCGCAAGGAGCCGTTCAAGGCTGAAGAAGGGGCCAAGGTTGCACCGAAAGTGAAGTTCTAGGTGGAGCTGTCCACCTTTATCAGCACCTTTGGGCTGATCTTTCTGGCAGAGCTGGGTGACAAGACCCAGCTCACTGCCATGGCCCTGGCACTGCGCTACCCCTGGAAACGGATCTTCATCGGCATTGCCGCCGCCTTTACCGTGCTGAATCTGGCAGCAGTGCTGGTGGGCAAGATCCTGTTTCTGGTGCTGCCGATCTTCTGGGTCACTCTGGTTTCTGCCCTGCTGTTCCTGTACTTTGGCTACAGCACCCTGAAAAATGCCTGTGATGCAGAAGATGACGACGGTCCGCCCCCCACAGCAGCCGATGCAGTGCGGACCGCTTTCCTGATGATCTTCATGGCCGAGCTGGGTGACAAGACCCAGCTGGTAACCGCCAGTCAGGCGGCCCAGCATTCCGGCAGCCTGACTGGCATGATCACCGTTTTTGTTGCCTCAACCCTGGCACTCTGGCTGGTTTCACTGATCGGCATCTTTGCCGGCAAACAACTGGTCAAGTATATACCGGTCTGCTGGATTCACCGCACTGCCGGCTTCATGTTTCTGGTCTTTGGCATCGCCATGGGCTGGCGTCTCTTTTCCCTGTAAAACCGGAGTTTGTACATGTCCCCGACAACACTGATGTGGATAGTATTTGCCGTCTTGATCAGCTGTATGCTGATCATAGACCTGAGCCTGAATCGCAGAAGCGGACAGGTCAGCTTTAAAAAGGCAGCCACCTGGACCGTGGTCTGGATGTTGCTGGCGCTGTTGTTCGGTGGTGGTATCTGGTACACCATGGGGCAGCAGAAGGCGCTGGAGTTTCTGACCGGCTATCTGATTGAACAGTCGCTTTCGGTGGACAACCTGTTTGTCTTCATCATGATCTTCTCGGTCTTCGGGGTGCAGGGGGCATTACAGGCCAAGGTGCTCAAGTGGGGGATTATCGGTGCAATTGTGATGCGCCTGCTGTTCATCTTCATCGGTGCAGCCCTGCTGAAAGAATTTCAATGGCTGTTCTACTTCTTTGGCGCCCTGCTGGTCTACACCGCCTGGAAGATGGCCTTCAGTGAGGATGATGAGATTGAGCCGGAAAAGAATCCGCTGGTCCGTATTGCCCGCAAGATCCTGCCGATGACCCGCAGGATCCGGGGAGACTGGTTCATCACCCGCAAGATGCAGATCTGGGTCACCAGCCCGCTGTTCATGGTGCTGCTGGTGGTGGAGAGCAGCGACCTGGTCTTTGCCATGGACTCCATTCCGGCCATCTTTGCCATCACCCTGGACCCGTTCATTGTCCTGACCTCAAACATCTTTGCCATTATGGGGCTCAGATCACTGTACTTCCTGCTGGCCAACCTGATGGGGATGTTCGCCTACCTGAAATTCGGCATAGCTCTGATCCTGGCCTTTGTAGGAGCCAAAATGATCCTGATGATGCTTGGCATCCATATCCCGATCGTACTTTCACTGGCAGTGATTATGGTCACGTTGGCGGTTGCGGTGATTGCCTCACTACTTTTACGGAAAACAGAAACAAACAGACTGCCCGAGACAGCCTGAGAAACAGAACGGGCCGTCCTCTGGCAGGGAGGCGGCCCGGCTGCAGCATCCACGCTCCCCTGGAAGCTGCGCTACGGCATTGCAGCTGGCTGCAGCGGCACAATAATTTTAAAACAGGTCCCCTTCGATTGAGAGTTCACTTCAATCGTACCATTAAAGCTGCCTTCAACGATCTTTTTGGAGATGTACAGCCCCAGACCGGTCCCCTGGGCCTTATGTTTGGTGGTAAAATAGGGGTCAAAGATCTTATCAATCACCTCATCTGAAATGCCGCCACCGTTATCTTCAACCACGATCTCAACCGTATCCTGCAGCTGCTGCGTAACCACCCGGACAAAGGGATCCCGCACAGCCCGAACCTGCAGTATATCTCGGGCATTGTTGAGCAGATTCAAGATAACCTGAGAAAAGTCATTCAGCCTCCCCGGTAACAAGAGCCCCGGTTGCAGCTCAAGCTTCAGCCGGATACCTGCTGCCTGAAACGAGGCCTGGAGTAAACCGGTTGTCGACAAGATAGCCCCGGACAGGTCAAACTGCTGCGCTACACGACTTTGTTGAAAAAAATCACGGAAGGTATTGATGGTCTGGGACATATGTTGAATGGTGTTCATGCAGTCATCGGTAAATTCATCAATCCTCTCACCATCCAGCAGTTTATCATCATACTCAAGCCTGAGGGTCTGAACCATGATTGCCAGTTCATTCAACGGCTGCCGCCATTGATGGGCAATATTTGATATCATCTCCCCCATGGCGGCAAGACGCCCCTGCTGAATCATAATGGCATCCTTTTCCCGGTTTTTGGCCAATTCATGTTGCACCCGGTCTTCAAGGGTCAGATTCAGCGTCTCAAGTTGGGTCTGCTTGACCTGCAGACTCTGCTCTGCCAGCACCCGTTCACCAATCTCCTGTTCAAGCAACAGCGCTTTCTCATGCAGTTGTTCCTGCGCCTGCTGGCGTTCTGCAATCTCGTCTTCAAGCAGCCGGGCCCGTTCATGCAGACTTACTGACATTTTTTCCAGACTGTCTGCCAAGGCGTTGAATTCAGTTATGTTCGAATGTGGCCAGTCGCTTGCTTCATTGCCGCTGGTAACCTGTTGCGCATGTGCCGCCAGCGATTCAAAGCGTTGCGACAGCCGACGGGTTAGCAGTATGGCCACACCAAAGGCGGCCAGTGTTGTGGTGGTAAGTGTTAAAGCCATAATCCCCAGCGAGGTCCAGAGCTGGCGATAGGCGGTCTGGGTCGGACGCGCCACCAGCACCCACCAGTCAACCGTATTGATCTTATGCAGGCTGCCCACCATCTCAACCCCGTTCAACACCAGGCTGCCGCGCACTTCTTTTGACGATTGAGACCGATCACGGATCAACGGGATGTTGTTCAGATTCAGTTGCTGGGCGGTCCAGGTCCCGGCCTGATCGGCAACCACCTGCCCACGGCGGTCAATCAGCATAATCACCTGTTCAGGATCTGATGTTGTCTGGTGGAGAAACTCACTCAGGTAGGCAAGGTCAAACTCGGCAATCACCACATTAGTACCTGCAGGCACGGCCAAAGCAACCGACAGTCCGCCCCCGACCACAGAAAGAAAGCTGTCCGACCACTGTTCAACATGAGTTCTTTTTGCTTTTTGCAGCAGCTCATTACGGGAGAGATCCAGGCCGATCAGATCGTTCTGCAGGACCTTGGGGCTATTGCTGACGCCGATTGCCCGTACATGGTCAGTGGCATCAACCAGATACATGGCACGCAGACGTTTAAGCAGCTGCAGGTTGGTTGCAATGGCCTTCTGGGCAGTAACAAAGGCCTCATGATGACTGGTAACAGCTGCAACGGAAACAGCAGAGGCACGTGATGTCTTGAAATACGAGTCAACCTGTCCCGCAATGGTGACCGCCAACTGGCGATGATAGGATGCAATCTCCTGTTCAGCCTGAGGTAGCAGCCACAGACCTCCCAGCAGTGCGCTCAACCCCAGCGGCAACAGGGTAACCAGCGCAGCAAAACGGACCAGCATATGACGTAGCGGACGTACACTCATAAGACCGCCTACTCCAGGGTTTGGTAGGTTCCATTACGAACAATGGTAATCGTTGTCTCACGGTTTGCATCCCCAAAACGGTCAATCTGATATCTCAGCTGTCCGCCCTGGAAGCTGTTCAGACGAATCAGGGTCTGTTTGAGTGACTCGCCCTGCTTACGTGAGCCGTAGGCCTCCATGGCAGCCAAGGCCGCATCATACCCGGCAAGCCCGGCAAACCCCGGTTCCTGTCCACCAAAACGTTCACGGTACTGTTTCAGGAATGTCTGATAGCGCTCAGAGCGATCATTGCGATTAACAAACTGCGAGACCATAATCCCTTCTGCGGCTCCACCGGCCAGTTCTATAAAGCGCTCCGTTGAAGCCCACTCCGCCATCTCAATTGGCACCGTTGCATCAAGTTTGCGTATATGTTGACAGATCAGGGCTGCGTCAATGGCGTTACTGATGACAAGTATCAGTTGGGGTTGGCCCTTCAAAAGGGCCTTAGCCAATTGATTAAATGAGGTAGAAGAGGAAGAACCATAGGTTTGGACGGTCCCGACAGACCCCCCGTGCCGTTCAAACTCACGCTTAAAATCCCTAAACCAGCTTTCCGTGTAGGAACGGTTATTCAGGTCATAGATCACAGCGACGGTCCGACGCCCGAGCTTCTGAACCTGATAACGGGCAACCTTGGTTGCATAAGATGCGGTGTCACCAGTCACCCGTATAAAATTGTCATCCTTGCCGGTCAGTGCTGTTGTCGTAACGGTGGGAGAGAGCAGAATACTCTTTGAGGCATTGATCTGATCCAGCACCGCCATAGCGATACTACTGGTCATCGGACCAATGATCAGTTCAATGTTGCAGTTTAGCAGATCAGCAACCGCTTTTTGAGCAACTTCCGGATTTTGTTCGTCATCCCGCACAACAAGTTCCACTGGCCGGCCATGAATGCCACCGGAGGCGTTGCGCTGCTCAATGGCCAGCATGGCACCATTACGTCCCGCCACGCCAAGATCCGCTACCCGGCCTGACATGCCACCCAAAAAACCGATTTTAACCGGCTCTTTGGGCGAACAGGCAAACAACAAACCCAAAAGGCAACCGACAACTGCCATCTTGCAGAGGGAGAACATAGGCGTTTACTCCTCCTTTGTCTGGAGACACTAAAACTCTACCTTAAAAGAAGGGGCTGTCAATGAACGCCAGCTCCAAATATGCAGGGCCCTGAAGAGACCAGAAATGAGGACAGGGAACAAACCTCCCTTAGCAGTCCTTCTCTGCTGTTCTTCAAGGCCCTGATGTCGAAGATTTCAAACGAACCATACAACAACCAGCTGAAACTCCTGCAACAATAGTATCCCTGACAAACAAGTAGTTGCAGACTACTTCTTATCGCGAATCTTGGCGTGACACTCGGCACAGGTTGCCTTAATTTCACCCAGCTTCGTCTTAACACCGGCCTCATCCTGCTTACCGGCTGCCTCAGCTGTTGCCTTTGCCAGACCTGAGACTTTCAGGGTCAGCTCCTTGGCCAGCGGATTAGGATGACTCTCCCCGATTTTTTGGGTTTGTCCAGCCAGTGCCTCTGCATCCTTGGCAACATCTGCAAACTTTTTGGCAGCGAGGTTCTCCCCCATCGCCTTCATCCAACCGGCGCGGGCCTGCATCGCCTTTTGGGCAGGACGCAGCTCAGGCTTGGCAGGTTCTGAGGCATAGACAACAGAAGCAGCAACAACAACAGCCAGCAGCGTAATGAGTTTTTTCATGGGAAGATCCTTTCAGGGTTAGAATACGGTATACGCCCCTTCTAACAGACAACTGCCGATTGTCCAGTCAATCTGCTTATAAACATGCATCAGCGCCACACGGGCGCTAGTAGCCGCTGCCTCAACAGTTGGCCACGACGTTGATATCGTAGCCGTTCTGCTGGAATGCCGTCTTTAATGCGGTGCGTTGTTCTTTGGTCATCCCCTCAAGGGTAGCCATTAACCGTTCCTTGACTTTATTGCTGTTGCAGATGCCATCGTTAAGATCTTTCTGCAAGGCGTCCGGCAGTTTCGAGTCTTTCGTTATTCTAGCCATATCACCGGTATCACACAATATTCTCCTCAACTCCGGCCCGGTGCTGGTCACGTAGAAATGTTTGGAATCCTTGTAAACCAAAAAGTTACCGGAACTACAGCCGCTAATCGTGAAGGCTGTCATTACCACTACACCGACTTTCAGCAGGGAATGCATAGGGTCACCGTCCTTTCAGATAGCTGGATATTTTTGCCCTGATCTGGGGGGAATTCCACTCTACTGCACCAACAAGCTTCTCTTTTACCAGACCGCTGCGATCAACAATAACACTCACCGGCTGCCCAAACAGACCATAGCTGTCAAAGTAAACATCCTTGTTACTGTCAAGCATGGCAGGATATTCGATTTTAA
>JAJTBI010000084.1 GCA_021286935.1 Geobacteraceae bacterium | reverse complement strand
CCTGAAGAGCTGAGTTATCTAAAAGCGCACGGTCCGATTACCTTTGTGAGCCAGACAGACTACCCTCCTTTCGAGGCGCAGCAAGATAATGGCACCATGGACGGGATGAGTGTTGAACTGGCACGCTGGCTCTCAACAGAGTTCGGGATCAAGGTGATCTTTACCAACATGCCCTTTGCCGCAGCCCAAGAGGCGGTTCTGAGCGGCAAGGCCGATGTCATCACCAGCCTCTTCTACAGCGATAAGCGTGCCGAAAAATTTGCCTTTACCGATCCGCTCTTTGATGTGCCGGCATCTATCTTCGTCCTGCATGATCGACCTGACATCAGCAGACTGGAAGATCTGAAGGGGAAACAGATCGCCATTCAGCGCGGCGATTATGCGAAAGATTTTCTTGAGTCAAAGGGGATTGAATTTACCTGGGTACCGGTTGACTCCTTTGCCCAGGCCGCTGATGCCGTGATTGCTGGACAGGCCGACACCCTGATCGGTGATGAACAGATCATTCTGTATCACCTGTTCAGCAAAAAGCTGAGTGACAAACTGAAAAAAGTTGGTGAGCCGCTCTATATCGGCAAAAATTGTATGGCGGTAAAAAAAGAGAACGCCGTGCTGCATGGCATCTTAGCCAAAGGGGTGCGGCATGCCCGAGAGGGGGGCGTACTTACCACCATCTCTCACAAATGGCTCGGCGTGGAGTTGACGAAGCAGCAGCAGATTCCTCGCTGGCTGGTTGTCATCGGTATCGCAGGCGCCGCATCACTGCTGCTTACCCTGCTTGTTATGGCAATCAACCGGAAACTGAGGCTGATCATCAAGGAAAAGACCAGGGAACAGGTGGCAATCCTTGATGCCTCGGTGATCGGCATTGCCAAGGTAAAAAACCGTATCGTGCTCTGGGTGAACCCGGCAATGTGCAGGATGTTCAGCTATGAGCCATCAGAACTTCAGGGTGTTGACACAAGGAAACTGTACCCTACTCCAGAGTCCTATGTGCAGTTGGGGAGTGATGCCTACCCGCTGCTTGCCTCCGGCCTGACCTACCATACCGAGCTTCAGATGTGCCGTAAGGATGGCAGCCTGATCTGGATCAGGCTTCAGGGAATGGCGCTGTATCCGGAACAGCCCGCAAAAGGGAGCGTCTGGACGTTTGAAGATATTACCGAACGCCAACACCATGAAGCAGAGCGTAATCAGGCAATCGCACTGCTGCAAACCGTAATCCATACGGCGCCGGTTCGAATCTTCTGGAAGGATACCAGTTTGCGCTATCTCGGCTGCAACCTGCTCTTTGCAAAGGATGCCGGCAAGTCTGACCCGGACGAGCTGATCGGGAGGGATGATTTTGAGATGGGCTGGGCTGAACAGGCTGAACTTTACCGCGCGGATGACCGGATGATTATGGAAACCGGCGTACCGCGGGTAAGCTTTGAGGAACCGCAGACCACCCCTGACGGCAAACAGATCTGGTTGCGCACCTCCAAGGTGCCTTTACGAGACAGAGAGGGGCATGTCATCGGGGTGCTGGGAGTTTATGATGATATTACCGAGCAGAAGCGGGTAAATTACGAGCTGAAGCTGCGCGAACAGTACCAGCGGGCGCTGCTGGACAACTTCCACTGCCTTGTCTGGTTAAAAGATACGGAGAGCCGTTTTCTGGCAGTTAACCGTCCCTTTGCCAAGGCCTGCAACCGGGCATCTGTGGATGAACTGCTGGGGCTTACCGATCTGGATATCTGGCCCCATGATCTTGCCCAGGCCTATCGTGCCGACGATCGGGAGGTGTTGGCCTCCGGGCATAGCAAGCATGTCGAAGAACCGTTTGAAACCGATTCCGGTCGCAGCTGGATTGAAACCTTCAAATCACCGGTGGTGGTTGACGGCAAGGTCATCGGCACGGTTGGCTTTGCACAGGACATCACCGAACGCAGAATGGCTGAAAAGGAGAGAGCAGACCAGTTGGATGAGTTGCGTCGCTGGCAGGAGGTAATGCTGGGGCGCGAGGAACGGATCATCCAGCTGAAAGGCCAGATCAACGAACTGCTGGCGCGGCTGCATGAACCGCCACGCTATGGCAGTGCTGCCTCCGAAGAGGTGAAGCCATGAACGACAATCAGCGATCAAAAGAAATAGAGGAGCGAAGGATTGATATCTTCCCTTGGGATGACAACTTCAACACCGGCCTGCCGCTGGTTGATCAGCAGCACCGGCGGCTGGTGGAGTTGCTCAACCTGCTAGCCAGCAATGTTGCCTTTGGCACCGGTGCCGAAGTGATTGATCGGATCTTTGACGAACTGGCCGAGTACGCAGTCTATCACTTTGAAAGCGAGGAGGCCATCTGGCGGGATCATCTTGCCAGTGATGTTGCCGAGGCCGCACACCGTGCTATCCATAGCAGCTTTACCGAGGAGGTTGTGCGGCTGAAGGCTTCCCTCGATTCGGTGCCGCTATCGGCAGTAGCCGAAGAAACGCTCGGCTTTCTTGCCCGTTGGCTGGCGTCCCACATCCTGGAAAGCGATCGCTATCTGGCCTATGTTGTACTGTCGCGCATGGAGGGACTGCCGCTGGAGTCTGCCAAAAGCCATGCAAAAGAACAGGTAGAGGGAGCCACACGTGCCCTGATCAATATTATCCTGTCAATCTACTCCACACTTTCCGCCAACACCCTTAACCTGATGCGCGAACTGGCCGCTCATCGGCAAGACAAGGAAGAACTGCTGCGTACGCGCGAGGAATCTCAACACAATGAAGCCAATTTTCGAGGCATGTTTGACGCCATCGACGATTTTCTGTTCGTACTGGATGCGGAAGCGAATGTCCTGCATGTCAACAGTACGGTCATCAAACGACTCGGCTATCCTGAGGCTGACCTGATCGGGCGGAACGTGCTGACGGTTCATCCGCCAGAACGCCGCGAAGATGCCTTCAAGATTGTTAGTGCAATGCTGGCAGGTAGTCACGACTTCTGCCCGGTCCCCCTGCAGACCGCTGATGGCCGCCTGATCCCGGTAGAGACCCGCGTGGTACCCGGCCACTGGAATGGACAGCCGGCACTGTTCGGGGTAAGTCGTGATATATCTGAACGGATGCATGCTGAAGATGAGCTGTGCCGTTCAAAGGCCAAAGCCGAACGTCTGCTGGCCGAATCAGACCGCATGCGTAAAAGTGCACTCTCCATGCTGGAGGATCAGCAGCAAACCGAAAGGGAAAACATCCGTCTTTTGGAGGAGGCCAAGGAACGGGAGTTTTTCCTGAGCCAGAGCCAGCAGGTGGGGCAGATCGGCGGCTGGCGCGCTGATCCGGCAAACAACAGGGTACTCTGGACAGAGGGTGTCTATGCGATTGTTGAGTTGCCGGAGCATTACAAGCCGGATCTGGAAGCTGCGCTTGACTGCTATCTACCTGAATCGCGCAGTGCCGTAATGGAGCATCTGCAACGCTCACGTACTACCGGCGAATCATTTGCCATCCAGGTTCAGGTGCGCGGTGCACAAAGCAGTGTGACCAAGTGGTGCGAACTGCGCGGTCAGCCACATTTTGATACATCTGGACGGATTGACTACCTGATGGGCACACTCCAGGACATTACCCGGCTCAAACAGGCAGCCGACGAGATCCAGCGAAAGGCAGATGAGTGGAGCGACACCTTTGATGCGATACCGGATCCGCTCATGATCATAGATCGTGAGTACCGGATACGCCAAGCCAACAAGGCAGCCCTTCAGAAATTGCAGATGACACATAGCGAGGCACTTACCTCAAGCTGCATGGCCTGTATTGACAACGCCGATTGCCCGCCAGATTACTGCCCTCAGGCCAGAACGTTGCAGGATATGCAGGGGCATGTCGCTGATCTTCCCATTGAACGATTTGGCGGCCACTATATTGTCTCAACCTCCCCGGTTTTTAACTCTGACGGCAACTACCAGGCCAGTGTCTATCTGGCATACGACATCACGGAACGCAAGGCATTGGAGCGGTCTCTGGTTGAAGCCAAAGACGCAGCCGATGCAGCCAATATTGCCAAGAGTGAATTTCTTGCCAACATGAGCCATGAGATCCGTACCCCGATGAACGGCATTATCGGCATGCGGCAGCTTCTTGAGTACACCGTGCTGACCGGAGAACAGAAGGAATACCTGGACGCCATCTCGGAGTCATCGGACAACCTGCTTTCTCTGATCAACGACATCCTTGATCTCTCTAAAGTGGAAGCCGGCAAAATTGAACTGGAACAGTCTGAATTCAGCCTGCGCCGCTGCATCAGCGATCTTGTCAAGACCCAGATCGGGTTAATTTATAAAAAGGGGCTCACCTTTACCGAAAATATCCCAGCTGACCTGCCGGATTTACTGGTTGGCGACCAGCTTCGACTGAAGCAGATCCTGCTCAATATTCTGGGTAACGCCATTAAATTCACCCCACATGGTGGCATTACACTGACGGCAGCCTGTCTTGAACGCCATGATATCAGCGCACTGTTCAGGATCAGCATCACCGATACCGGCATCGGCATCAATCCGCAGGCATTGAAAACAATCTTTGAACCGTTTACCCAGGCAGACTACTCCACTACTCGTAAATTCGGCGGCACCGGGCTGGGGTTGACCATCGTTTCCCGCCTTGCGGAGCTAATGGGAGGGGAGGTCAAAGTCGAAAGCAACGAAGGAGTCGGTTCAACCTTCCACATCACCCTCCCCTTTCTGCTGGCAGAAAGTACAGACAGATTAAAAGCGGATCGGGTTGTTGCCCTGCCAGGTCAGGCACACACACCATTGAAGGTGCTGGTGGCAGAAGACAATGTCATTAACCGGCTGCTTATGGTCAGGCTGCTAAGAAAGCTTGGCCACCAGACCTGCGAGGCAGAGGATGGCAAAACTGCCGTTGAGCAGATCCGTAACGGTTCATTTGATCTGATCCTGATGGATATTCAGATGCCTGTCATGAGTGGAGAAGAGGCGCTTGCCACCATAAGGGAGATAGAGCAGGGGCGCGGTGATCATATCCCGATCATTGCCCTGACTGCCCATGCGCTTAACCACACCCGCGACCACCTGCTTGCTGTCGGTTTTGACGGTTTTCTGCCAAAACCGCTGGATATCAATAAACTTATCGTAATGCTGAAAGAGCTGTTTCCTGAACACTACCGGGAAACTGACGAAGAAGGTGTGACGGAGGTGGTAAAACCAGATACTTCGGAAGCCACAGAAGCTTGTTACAGACTTCCGCCTGAACTTTCCCAGGCGATTGAAGCGCTGGAACAACTGATACTGCAGCAGAACGTGCAGGCCCGCCAGCAGGCAAAAAAGCTTGCTGCACACCATCTGCTGCAGGGCTGCAGCAATATGGCGTTGCTGTCAGACGCCCTGAAACGGTTTGATTTTGACCAGGCACTACATACCTTGCAAACCATCAAAGGATGGTTGAGACTTTGATTGCTGGAACAGCGTAATTTTAAACCAGGTTAAACCTCTTCGGCGCACTAAATGAGTTGATTTTTGTTAAAGTTGACTCATTTGGTCCTGTATGCTAGCGTGGGATCATCAACAGAAGGGAGATGGTCCCTATGTTCAAGCAGATGCGTGATGACATCAACTCGGTCTTTGACCGTGATCCGGCAGCCCGTAGCACTCTTGAAGTGCTGGTCTGCTATCCTGGTCTGCATGCGGTCTGGCTGCATCGGATTGCCCACTGGTTCTGGCGACAGGAGCTGTTTTTTCTGGGGCGCTTTGTCTCTCAGTTCTCCCGCTTTGTGACCGGGATTGAGATCCACCCCGGCGCAAAGATCGGCAAACGTTTCTTCATTGACCATGGCATGGGGGTGGTAATCGGCGAGACCGCCGAGATTGGTGATGATGTCACCATCTATCACGGGGTAACCCTGGGAGGCGTAACCTGGGATAAGGTCAAGCGTCACCCGACTCTGGAAGACAGGGTCGTGATCGGCTCTGGCGCCAAGGTGCTGGGACCGTTTACCGTGGGACGGGGTGCGAAGATCGGCTCCAATTCGGTGGTGGTAAAAGAGGTGCCACCCAATGCCACCGTGGTGGGGATTCCCGGTAAAATTGTGCTGGCACCTGAAGCGGCAAAGGAGGGACGACCTGATCTTGAACATGGCAAGATGCCTGATCCATCAGCCACTGCCATCGCCTGCCTGTTTGATCAGTTGAAAGGGCTGGAGCAAAAGTATGACAGCCTGCAGAAAGAACATGAAGCGCTGAAAAAACAGCTGGTTGACGCAAACCCTAAATCGTGAGATAACCCGGCTATGATCAAACGACAGACCACCATCAACCGTATCTTCAAACTATCCGGCATTGGCCTGCATTCCGGCCATCCGGTCAATCTGGAATTTCTGCCCCGCCGTGAACAGGGGATCGTCTTTGTCTTGAACGGCGTACAGATTCCGGCCCGTTTTGATCAGGTTGCCGATACACGCCTTTCAACGCTGATCGCCAAGGATGGTGCTGCGGTTTCCACTATCGAGCATCTGATGGCTGCCTTCTACTATGCCGGCATCACCAACTGTCTGGTCTATATTGACGGGCCGGAAGTGCCGATCCTGGATGGTTCTGCCTGGGAGTTCTACCAGGGGATGTGGAAGGCTGGAGTCTATGAATTTCCTGAAGAACAGGTCTACCTGAAGGTGCTTAAAAATGTTGAGGCAAGTCACGGTGATGCCTGGGTGAAACTCAAGCCGTTGAACACACTGGATATCACCATGACCATTGAGTTCCGCCAACCGGTTGGTCTGCAGCGCCGTCGGGTCTCTGATGTGGAGAATGCCTTCTCAATCCTCAATTCCCGTACCTTCACCATGCTGGAGGAGATTGAAGCGATCAAAAAAATGGGCTTGGCCAAAGGCGGCTCTCTGGACAACGCGGTGGTGGTGGGGGAGGATGAAGTCCTTAATCCACAGGGACTACGCTACCGTAAAGAACTGGTCAACCACAAAATCCTGGACCTGATCGGCGATCTCTACACCAGCGGTTACCGGATTCTGGGCAAGGTGGAAGCCCACAAGACCGGTCACCATCTCAACAACCTGCTGCTCAAGCAACTCTTCTCTGATCCTGCCAATTATCAGATTTATTGAGTTGGTGCTTCTCCGGCCTTGGGCCGTTCTTTCTGATTACCCAAAATTACCTCGCCGCTGTCGGTAAAGAGTCGAACCGGCAGCTCAAAGACCCGTCTGAATATATCCAGTGTGCCCTTGGCCATGGTCTTGACCGGAATAGCGGTAACCTCCGGGTTCTCCCAACTTCCTTTTGCCTCAAAGTAGGTGGTGATCAGGCTGCCGTCCCCGCCGCTTAATATCCATCCCACTACCGGAACCCGGCTGACAATCCGGTCTACCGTCTGCAGCGGCTGTACGCCAATCAGCATGTCCAGGGTTTCTTTTACAATATCGATGCTGCCAACGGTGGTGACATGCATGACATTGCTGTCGATGAAAAAGTCCTGGGTGGTCAGGATGCCGTTTTTTACCCCGATTGTAGCAGTTATCTGGTTAAATGGCATGCCATCGCGGGCCATATCCGGCAGGCTGAAACTGAGTAGCTGTGAGACGTTCAGGATTGAGATTACCTTGGAAAGCGAGTTAAAGCGTTTCAAGGTACCACGCTCTACCTTCAGGGTAATGGCTCCACTGGCGGTTTTCTTGATT
Organism: Geobacteraceae bacterium; assembly: GCA_021286935.1. Taxonomy (GTDB): domain Bacteria; phylum Desulfobacterota; class Desulfuromonadia; order Geobacterales; family Pseudopelobacteraceae; genus Trichlorobacter. The sequence continues at coordinate 5,221 of JAJTBI010000084.1, read as the reverse complement.
TCATCAAGCTGGTCACCGGTGGCACTCAAACGTCCTTTTGCTGATGTCAGTCCTTTTACTTCCCGCCCAATGCCCAGCAGTTGCAGTAACTCACCGGCCTTGGCCTGTTCCAGCTGGAAGGCAAGATCCCACTTGGGTGGTTGGTTTTCAATCCGTGTCAGTTGGCCGTTCAGCGCAAGTCGTCCGCCCATAATTGTGCTATGCAACCCCTGTAATTTTAAAATGCCATCCTCATTTTTCAGGGAGGCAGAGAGGTTGCTGAAACTGGTTGCCCGGTAGTTGCCAGCTGCTGCGGTCAGCTGTGCTTGCAGTTTAAACGGTGTTGGCGGTTTCTGTTGTGTATCGGACTGAGCGGTGCGAGCCGGTGCTAGGAGCGGGATGACTTCCTCAAGATCAAGGTGGCTGGAGGCGATCCGCAGGTTGATATCCGGTATTCCCGTGGTACGGACAGTGCCAGATGCGCTGAGAATTGTTTTGGGCAGTCTGCCTGAAACATTGCGGATGGTAAGCAGTCCGTCACGAAAGCCTAGTTGTGTGCTGAAGTGCCTGATTCTTGGCGGTTTTTCTGCAAGGGACAGGCCGAAGTCAATCGGATTGAGATCTGGTGATGTGATAAACAGCTCTGCCTCTGGATTCTTCAGGCTGGCTATTCTGCCCTTGATCGCAAGGGGAGTGCTGCCATAACGGATTGCCATGTGGGATGTCTCAAGGGAGTTGCCCTTGAAGCTGATCTGCGTAGTAATATCAGTGACCGGGGCGTATTTTGGGTGTGGTTTCAGCGAAAAGGCCCCCAGCTTGACCGTGCCGGAAAACAGCATGGAGCTGATGCTGCGCGGGTCTCCGGCGCCGCCAATATGTGCCTGAACTCCGCCTCTAAGCTGGTACTGCTGCCAGTCAGTCAGGATCGGCAGGTGTTGATCCAGCTGGAATTGATTGGTCTCAATGGCAAAGGAAAGGTTCGGGACCGTGCCGCTGTAGCGTAACAGCCCATTGCCGGACAGCTTAAGCGGCGCCAGCAGATAGGAGAACGAGGTAAATCTGGTGGCATCTTTACCCAGGAGGGCGCTGAAGGTAAGGGAGTTTGCCATGCCAGCCGGTTTTTTGACCAGGGCCGGGTAATGGTATGAGGCATTTGACAGAAGCCACTCGCCAGACAGGCGGTAGGCAGTGCTTGGGCCGTCTCCCTGTAGCTTCATGGTGGTATTGTTTCCTTCAAAATGTAAAAGCTCTGCGCCAGCATGCGCTGCCAGCCAGGCGACTTCTGCCGGCTTGGGAGAAACAGTCATGGTGAAGGGGTAGAATGAGGGGACTCCTTCTGTTGCATATTCCGTTATGCTGCCATCAAGGGTAAAAGGTGAACCGCCAAAACTGCCACTCATGCCGATCAGGTTGAAATTACGCCCCTTCATTTCAAGGGTACCCTTGATCTGCCTAAAGGTTGGCGTTTTCTCGCCATATTGAATTGAGGCCTGATCCGCTGTGCCATTGATATAGAGTGTATTGGCATTGTCGCCAATACCAAACCGTGCCAGTTGCGAGATGCGACCGTTGAGGGTTCCGGTGGTTAATCTGAAAATACCACCTCTGATCTTGTGTTCAATAAAGTCAGCCGTATCATCGGCAATAATGCCAAACGGTATGTAGCTTTTGACGCGGGCGTATTCAAACGTTTCAGAGGCTGCCTTGGCTGTAATCAACGGGTCGTTACCGTTAAGGTCACTGAGGCGGACTGAACCTTTAATGTCAAATCCATCAAGACTTAGTTGAACCGCATCCATATCGAGCAGGGTCGGTGTCCATTTCATATCAAGCACAAGTTGCACCTGTTTGGGGGCAACGTTGCCATGAAATACCTTGGGCCAGTTCACTACAGGGTTACGGGCCTTTAGTGTCCCCTTGGCCTGCAGGTTCTGCCAGCGTCCCTTCAGGGCAAGATTCAGGCTAAGTGTGCCACCAGGGGAGGGGAACGGCACGTATTGGCCGATATAGGGCCAGAAACGCCAGTATTCAAGCTGATTAAGCTCTAATTTTGCCTGAATATCCGCTTGATGCAGCAGCTCTCCGGTCTTGGGCAGCTTGATAGAGCCTGAGGTCTGTATCGTGCCAGAGCTACTGCCTTCAAGGGTTGCTGCCAGATTGAAAGAACATTTTTTGCCCCGAATCAGTTTGTCCAGACTCAGGTTGATACCGGAGATTGTCAGGTTGGTGCAGGTTTCTTCTGTTGACTGGTCATGCCAGAACAGGGTGCCGTTACGCACCCGCACGCCACGGACCTGCAGGTCGTAGGTGTCTGCTGATGGCTTGAGCAGATCATCAATATTCAGGCTGCCCTGTTCGTCGCGGCTAAGGGTCAGCCGGGCACCGTCTATGACAATTTCGCGCAGCTCAATCTTTTTCCGGAGCAACGGCAGCAGGGCCAGACGGAAGGTGATCCGGTTGGCTGAGAGAAATTCATGGGTACTGTCCCGCTCTTGAACGTAGAGGTCTTTGAAGGCGAATTCTGGACCGAACATCCAGGAAAAACGGCTGTCACCCAGACGGACCTGCCGGTTTAACTGCTTTTGCAACAACGTAATCAGTTGTGTTTGATAGTTGTTGAGGTCAAGTAGATGAGGTAGCAAGAGTGAAAGGCTTAATGAAATGGCGCCAACCAGTAGCAGCACCAGAATAAGCCGTTTGATAAATTTGGGGCGTGGCATTATGTGCATTGTGAAAAGTACCGTTACAGTTCGTCTGTTTCTGATTGGGCGGGTGCATTGTCCGGTTGAGGTACGATAATCCTGACTTGCAGAACCGCGGTGCGGGTTACCTGTTCACAGATCAACCTGAAGCCGTTCCATTCTACGGCTTCTCCCTGTACGGGGAGATGTCCCAGCTCGTTCAGGACAAGGCCGGCTATGGTTTCATAGAGTGGCGCCTCTTCCAGTTTAATGCCCAGCGGCTCCTGTAGATCAAAAATTGAGGCAAGCCCATCTGCCAGCCAGCTGCCGTCAGCCTGTTGCACCAGTTTGGCAGGCTCACCGGCATCGTGCTCATCCTCAATTTCACCCACCAGCTCTTCCAGCAGGTCTTCAGTGGTGACCAGGCCGGAAATACCGCCGTATTCATCAACTACCAAGGCCATATGGTTGCGGGTGCGTTGCATCTCTTTTAAAAGTTCGTTTACTTTTTTGCCCTCCGGTACAAAGACCGGTTGCCGCATGACCTGTTCAAGGTGGAGATCTTCACCCTTGACCAGTGCTCCCATGATGTCTTTGTCGTGGAGCACCCCAACGACCTCCTCAATGTTGTTACGATACACCGGATAGCGGGAGTACTGCGCTTCCAGGATGATTTTGACCAGCTCTTCCCGATTCATCTGCAGGTCAAGGGCCACCATGCGGGTGCGTGGCACCATCACCTCACGGACAGCGGTATGGGTAAACTCAAAGACATTGCGAATATACTCATGCTCTGTCTCGCTGAAGACGCCAGTCTCATGGCCTTCAGATACCATGTGCTGAACCTCTTCACGGGTGATGAAGGTGTCCTGACCGTAGCGTAAACCCAAGAGACGCATGAGCAATTTGCTGGATGCGGTCAGGAAGGTTACGGCAATATTACCAATGGTTGAACAGAACCGAATGGTTTTGGCAACACGCAGGGCGATCGGGTCAGCGTACTGAAGTCCGATGGCTTTAGGGACCAGCTCGCCTCCTACAAGAAGCAGGTAGGAGATCAAGGCAACCATTGAAGTGGCAGCCAGCGGCTCGGCTGCGTTGCGAATCACGGGATAGCTCACATGCTGGAGTATGGGGCGAACATGATCAACAGCAATGATGCCGCCCAATGCTGATGCGGTGGCACCGGTCACGGTCATGCCGATCTGAACGACTGCCAGTAGCCGATGGGGGTCTTCCTGGAGGTCTTCAACAATTTGTGCACGTTCATCACCTTCGGCAACTAGTTGTGCAATTCTGCTTTTACGGATTGAGATGATGGCAAACTCTGCTGCAGCAAAAAAACCATTCAGCGCAATCATCACCACAATCACGATCAATTCGAGGGTTACGGTATCCATAGCGAAGCTATTCTCCTCTGGAATAGCGTGAATGTCAATCGACAGGGAGGCTGTTTATCTGCTTGTAACAAAAAAAGCCCGCTGTTGGGCGGGCTTGAGAGGTGTTTGTGCGATGAAGCGGATTATGCTACTGCAGAAACCTTTACCTTCAGGGTCGCGGCAACTTCCGGGTGAATTTTGACCGGTACGCTGTATTCGCCCAGCTGCTTGATCGGCTCAGCCAGTACGATCTTCTTGCGGTCAACGTCAAAACCGTTGTCCTTCAGGAAGGCGGCGATTTCCATGTTGGTTACTGAGCCGAACAGCTTGCCCTCTTCACCTGCCTGATGGGTCAGTTCAATGGACAGGGCCTCAAGCTTGGCCACCAGATTTTTGGCAGCTTCAAGTGACTTGTTTTTCTTATAGGCCAGCTGACGCTTGGCATGCTCAAGTGCCTTGGCATTCTTCACCGTCGCCTCAATGGCAAGACCTTTAGGCAGCAGGTAGTTGCGGGCATAGCCGGGGGCAACTTTGACGATATCGCCGATCTGGCCCAGATGCTCAATGTTTTCTTGCAGAATCAGTTTCATGTTTCCTTCTCCTTTCGAGCCTGTTTTACAGGTTTTCTTCCTGGGTTATGCGCGGGGTGCGGAAGTCACCCCAATAATCAAAGATACCAAGTACGGTTACGACAACAATCAGGTAGGGCTGTGTCAGCAGGATGATGCCGAGCAGTACCTTCAAGGTGTTTGCAAAGCTGGAACGCTCACTGATGGTGAGCAGTACTGCCAGCCCCTGCATGAAATACAGCACCCCCAACACACTCAGGATATTCAAGGCTGGTGTGGTAATCAGCAATGAGGGCGTCAACATGGCAAAACCAGCCACAATCAGCAGCCAGACCAATGCACCAGGAGTTCTGAACTCCTTGAATGGCGAGCTGTTGACTGCAACCGCGTGTCTGGTAGCCGTACGCATAAACAGCAGCAAGGTGATTGCACTGATCAACCCCAGATTAATGGTGGTCAGCGCGGGGTAGGTCCGGGACATTATCTGCCCAACGGTCTGCATACCCTGTTTGAGAATCTCTAGCTCCTGGGGCGGCAGTCCTGCGTGCTGTTCATAGAGTCTGGTCGCCTGGTTGATGCTGTCGTTAATTTCTTTGTGTATAAAGAGCTGAAG
>JAJTBI010000083.1 GCA_021286935.1 Geobacteraceae bacterium | reverse complement strand
GTCTGGCTTGCTCTCCTTAATCCGGGCAAGCAGTTCCAGACCGTTTAAGCCTGGCATCTGCACATCAGAAATCACCAGATCAATATCCGAAGCTGCAAGTCGGCTAAGTGCAGTGGTTGCATCAGCTGCTGTCAGCACCTCGTACCCTTCACGTTCAAGTAGAATCGAGATAAACTCCCGCATGCTCAATTCATCATCAACGACCAGAATTCTGGTTCTCACCAAGTTCCTCCTCCATCATCGGCAATAAAAGTGTCATTACCGTGCCTCCACCGTCTCGGGGGTCGGCTTGTACCATGCCGCCATGCCCCTCCACAATCCGGTAAACGGTTGCCAGTCCCAGCCCGGTCCCAGCCGGTTTGGTGGTCCAGAACGGCTCAAACAGGTGCCGTCTGGTATCCTCATCCATTCCGCAGCCCTGATCCAGAACTTTCAGGCAGAGCAGGGAAAAGGCTCTACCAGCATCATCAGTACCCGACTGTAGATCTGCAGAAAGCACAACCTCTCCACCATCCGACATGGCGTCGGCTGCATTATGCAACAAATTGAGCAGCACCTGTTGCAGCTGACCACGATCCGCCCAGGCCGTGAGATTTTCTGGCAGGTCCAGCACAAGCATGATCCTGTCAAAGCGGTTATCAGCCGCCAGCAAGGCCTGCAAATCCTTCACCAGGTGATAGAGGTTAAAACGTTCACAACGGGGAGGAGTCGGGCGGGCATAGGCCAAAAAATCCGTAATCAACCCGTTTAGACGGTCAGATTCTCGCATAACAATAGCAAGCAGCCTGGACTCATGGTCACGCAGACTGCCATGCTCGGAGAGCAGTTGCACAGAGCCACTGATGGCAGCCAGAGGATTGCGGATTTCATGGGCCATGCGAGCGGACAGTTCACCAAGGGCAACCAGACGATCTGACCGTTTCAGAGCCAGCTCCATCTGTTTCAGACCGGTCAGATCCTTAAGCGTCACGATCAGGCCTGCTGTTTCCCCCTTCAGATTTTTAAACGGTATGGTGGCATAGCCGATGGTTAAAGGGACACCCTTTGTCGGACGATAGTAAAATTCTCCCTGCATATGTTGTTCAAGAGCAACACCAGCCGCCATCAATGAAGGGAATACGGCGTTGACAGGACGCCCATAGGCGTGGTGCTGGGTTATGCCGGTAATTCTTTCAACATAGGGATTAAATACCCTGATCAGACCATCCCGCGTAGTAGTCAACAACCCGCTTTCCAAATTTTCCACTATGGTACTATGCAGTTGCTTTAACTCTTCGTAGTTTACCTCAGTCAGTCTGGCCCGCTCAGCAAGATGGCTGCCCATGATTGCAGCCAAAATGAACCCCACCAGATGCAAAAAAATGGTGTAAAAAACCACCACATTCCCCCTTTGCAGGGCAGCATCAGAGCTGAGGCCAATCTCTTTCAAAAGACCAAAATACTGCAAATCAACCATTGCCCCGTACAAAATAACACAGAGTGCAGCGGTATATAATGCCTGCTGCCGGTTCAGCAGCATGCCGGCGCTCATGATGGCCAGCAGATAGAGGAATGAATAGGGGCTGGCAATACCGTCTGTCAACATCAGAAGCAGTGTGACAAACAGGATGTCCCAGATAATTTGCAGGCGGGTAAGGGGAAGGAGCCAGCCCTGGCGGCGTAAAGCCACCAGGGAGCAGAGAGAAACACAGCACGCAAGAACCATCAGCTCAATGATACCACGAAACTGAATATTACTGATCGCTTCAGCATCGCTTAACTTCAGTATGATAGTTGATGTCAGAAAGAGCGCGATAACGACAATTCTGGCATAGATAAAGAGCCGTAGACGGCGCTCGGTTTTCATCTGTTATCCGCCAACAGCACCTGCCAGCTTAAAGATCGGCAGATACATGGCAACAACCAGTCCACCAACCGTAGTACCCAGAAAAACCATCAGCAACGGTTCCATCATGGCTGTCATGGCAGAGACAGCATCATCAACCTCATCATCGTAGAAATCAGCAATCTTGGTTAACATGGTATCCATAGCGCCAGTAGCCTCACCAACAGCGATCATCTGCACCACCATGGGAGGAAAAATACCGCAGGCCTGCAGCGGCTCAGCCATGGTCTTGCCTTCAGAAATGGCCTGGCGCACCCCATAAATGGCTTCTTCAACAATCTTGTTTCCTGCAGTCTTGGCAACAATCTCCAGCCCGTCCATAATCGGCACCCCGGAACTGACCATGGTGCCCAAGGTACGGGTAAACTTGGCAACCGATACCTTACGGATCAGGGGGCCGGCAATCGGGGCCTTCAGAAACATGGCATCCATTTTTTTCCTGCCGCCAGGAGTGGCATAGTACTTCTTGATAGCCGCCACAAGCACAAAAATACCAATAATAATAACAACAATATATTTCAGCAAAAAGTTTGAAAGAGCGATAACAAATTTGGTTGGGCCAGGCAGTTCTCCACCAAAATCGGCAAACATCTTGGCAAAGGTAGGAATAACAAAAACCAGAATAACGCCAACCACAATGACTGCAATCGACATAATGGTGGTTGGGTAAACCATGGCCCCTTTGATCTGCTTCTTCAGTTTCATCGCCTTTTCAATATAGGCGGCCAAACGGTTCAAGATGGTATCCAAAATACCGCCGATCTCGCCGGCAGCCACCAAGTTGACATACAACTGATCAAAGGCCTTGGGATGTTTTGCCAATGCATCGGCAAAAGTTGATCCACTCTCTACACTTTCCTTCACCCTTAACAGAATTTCCTTAAAAGCAGGTTTTTCCTGCTGCGACGACAAAATATCAAGACACTGAACCAATGGAAGCCCGGAATCAATCATAGTGGCAAACTGCCGGGTAAAGATAACCAGATCCTTGGTTTCAACTTTACCTCCGCCGAAACTGGGCATCTTGATCTGAACACCTTTAGACTGTTCCTTGACTATAATATTCTGCAACCCTGCCTTTTTCAGCTGAGACTCCACTGATGCAGCATCAGGAGCATCGGTAACGCCCTTTTGAGCTGCTCCAGTACGGGTTTTGCCTTCCCATGTAAACGTTGGCATGCTGTTCCTCCTTCAGATGTACCTGGATTTATCGGCGAGGCTGTTGACGCATTCCCATAGCAGGATTATTAATCATCTGACGCAGTTCATCAGGGTCAGATGATCGGCCCATGGCATCATCAAGGGTAATCAAGCGTCGGGTGTACAATGAGTAAAGAGACTGATTCATGGTCATCATGCCAAATTTTTCCTGTCCAACCTGCATCTGCGAATAAATCTGGTGCACCTTGTCTTCACGAATCAGGTTTCTTATGGCAGGGTTTGGCACCATAATTTCCAACCCCATGGTCCTGCCACCACCGATCTTTGGAATCAGTGTCTGTGAGATAACCCCCTCCATAACAAACGAGAGTTGAGCCCGAATCTGAGGTTGCTGGTAGGGGGGGAATACATCCACAATCCGGTTAATGGTCTGGGCGCAGGAGTTGGTATGCAGGGTGGCCAGACAAAGGTGACCTGTCTCTGACAGAGTCAGTGCAGCTTCAATCGTCTCAAGATCCCGTAACTCCCCCACCAAGACCACATCGGGGTCCTGGCGCAAAACATATTTAAGTGCGCATTTAAACCCCTTTGTATCCGACCCGACCTCCCGTTGATTGACCAGACAGCCTTTATGGGGATGGAGATACTCGATAGGGTCTTCAATGGTAACGATATGTTCTTTACGGTTGATATTAATAAAATCAATGATTGAGGCAAGTGTGGTTGATTTTCCACTACCGGTAGGACCGGTTACCAAAATCAGGCCACGGGGTTTTTCTGCCAGATCCTTTACCACTGGGGGTAAACCAAGTTCTTCAAAGGACATAATTTTGTATGGGATAACACGAAAAACCCCTGCTACAGCCCCACGCTGAACAAAGACATTTCCCCGAAAACGGGACAACCCCTTGACCCCAAATGAAAGATCAAGCTCGCTTTCCTCCTCAAATTTATGCTTCTGAGAGTCCGTTAGTACAGAATAACAGAGCTGCTTGGTTTCCACCGCATTCAAGGGAGGCAAGTCGAGTGGACATAATTTACCATCCACCCGAATCTGGGGCGGCGTATTGGTGGTAATGTGCAAGTCAGACCCCCCGGCTTCAACCAGGGTTTTCAGAAGTTCGTGCAGATTTGCCATAAAAGTAACTCCTTAATCGTCTGAAACCGTTACCCTTAAAACCTCTTCAAGGGATGTAACTCCTTCTTTTACCTTGGTCAGACCGGACTGACGCATGGTCTTGATGCCGAGACGCATTGATTCACGTTTGATTTCAGCGGTATTTGCGCCATTCAGAATTAATTCACGAATCGGCTCAAGCATCGGCATGACTTGATAAAAGCCAACCCGCCCCTTGTAGCCGGTGTTGTTACAGTTGGAGCAGCCTCTACCTTTGTAGCAGACATATTCCGCTGCTTCATCAGCAGGCACCCCTGCATCAATCAAGGCCTGGACCGGGATATCCTCTTTTTCCTTACACTCGCTACAGACACGACGGGCCAGGCGCTGGGCCGTAATCAGGTTAACCGCCGAAGCAACCAGAAAGGGTTCTATACCCATATTCAACAGACGGTTGATGGTCGCCGGAGCATCATTGGTGTGCAGGGTGGAAAGCACCAAGTGTCCAGTTAGAGCAGCCTTAACGGCAATTTCAGCAGTCTCAAAGTCCCGGATCTCACCGATCATAATGATGTCAGGATCCTGACGCAGAAACGAACGCAGGGCAGCAGCAAAGTTAAGGCCGATATCCTCATGCATCTGCACCTGATTAATTCCCGCAAAGTTAAACTCCACCGGATCTTCAGCCGTAGAAATATTTTCCGTCACCTTGTTCAATTCAGCCAGGGCAGAATAGAGTGAAACCGTTTTGCCAGAACCGGTTGGGCCGGTTACCAGCACCATACCAAACGGCTTATGGATTTCCCTCTTGAAGTGTGCCAGAGCCTCCGGTTCATACCCCAGCTTGGTCAAATCTGTTTGCAGATTGCTTTTGTCCAAAAGCCGAAGGACTATTTTTTCTCCAAACAGGGTTGGGAGGCAGGACACACGATAATCCATATCTCTGCCGCCGCCCAGCTTGATCTTTATCCGGCCATCCTGAGGCAGACGTCGTTCAGCAATATCAAGCTCTGCCATAATCTTGATCCGGGAGGTAATGGCATTCTTCAACTTCATCGGTGGCTTCATCACTTCATACAGCACACCGTCAATCCGGTAACGCACCCGGAAAGTTTTTTCATAGGGTTCAATATGAATATCACTGGCTTTTTTCTTAATGGCATCCATTAATATCAGGTTAACCAGCTTTACAACCGGAGCATCCTCAGTGGCACGTTCCAAGGAAGAAACATCTACTTCTTCCTCGGTATCCACCAGCTCCAGATCCTCCATATCCAGATTGTCCATTACATCCGCAAGGGAGGCAGACTGATCGTAATACTTATCAATGGCACCTTTGATATCAGACTCTCCGGTTACAACCATCTCAACATTGTAACTGGTCATAAACTTGATATCTTCGATGGCAAATAGATTAGAGGGGTCGCTTACTGCAACAATCAGGGTTGAACCAGCTCGATTGACCGGTATCAGGTTATACTTTTGAACAACTTCAGGAGGGATAATTTTAATAACAGCCGGGTCTATATCATAGTCGGCCAGACAGATAGTAGGGACGCCGTATTGACGAGAAAGAAACGCCACCAGATCAGGCTCTTTGACCAACCCCTGCTTGACCAGAATAGAGCCCAGTTTACTCTGCCCGCCGGACATTTTCTGTTCCTGCAGTGCGGCTGTCAGCTGCTCGCCGGTAATGATATTGTTTTTAACCAGAATATCGCCAAGGCGGCTCGTCTGCATGACACTCCAATCAATACGTTAAAATTGAAACTGGTTCAACCTGTGGATACTAGCGGTCGATATCAAACACTGTCAAGCCTTTGCTGCATCAAGAAAGGAGCTTAAGGCCTTCTGCATAACATCATGCTCCGGGGCAACGCCATGCCAGAGCGAAAAGGCCAACTCTCCCTGGGCGACCAGCATACCCAAGCCGTTAGCGGCCTTCAACCCACGAGTTCTTGCATCCAATAGCAGTGGTGTAAGGGAAGGATTATAAATCATATCATATACCTTAGCATGGTCCGGCAGAAGTGCAAGTGTCAGACCATCAATTTTTTCACCTGCCATCCCAAGTGAAGTGGCATTAATAAGCAGATCGGCGTCTGACAGAAATTGCCCGGCTTGAGCATCCAATGCGGCACCGTGTAACAAAACCTGCGAAAAAGAAAGGCGGAACGAATTACTCAGCTCCTCCGCAGCAGTTTTCGTACGATTAAGCACCACCACCGACTTTACCCCGGCACGACAGAGGGCGGCTAATGCTCCCCGGGCGGCTCCACCTGCCCCCACCAGCACAACCCTGCTTCCGACAACATTACAGTCAAGGTCTTTTACCAACGAATAAATCAGCCCATCACCATCGGTATTATGGCCAATCAGCCGTCCTTCCTGATTGACCACCGTATTTACCGCCCCTGCCTGCACAGCTGAAAGTGCCAACTCATCCAGTAAAGGCATGATCGCAGTCTTATGAGGAATGGTGACGTTAAAGCCACAGACACCTGAAGCGCGCAGTCCAGACACAGCAGCACATAACTGATCAGATTCAACACAAAAGGGGACATAGATAGCATCAACTGCAGCCGCATGCAGTGCTGCATTCTGCATCACCGGTGAAAGAGAATGGGCTACCGGACAACCGATGATACCATAGACTCTGGTCTTACCGGTTATAGCCGTACTATTTTTCATCAGTCCCTCCTGCTGCCGTGGGAATGCTATAGCGCCTCCGCATCAGCTTCACGTTTTCCTGCCATTCAGGCATAATGTTCCCTGTCAGCAGCAGTAATCTCCCCGCCTCCTTGACATGGCCACGACGCGCTAAATCCTCAGCAGACTGTAAAAGGCAATAGGCATGAATAATCATTGCCTTATGGGAGTCAGCATCAGGTTGCCACCCTTTGGAGGTGAGCCGGTGCAGGACATACATCTTCCAGGCCGCCCCCTCATCCTGTTGCCCAGAAGCAGCTCCAGCCAGCCAGTACACTATGCCCTGCTGAACCGGCTGCTGTTTGCTCCAGGCAAGGGAGTAGCGAGTAGAAAAATCCATCAGAATCGGACGTTCATAGTGCAGCTTATCAACCAGATGAGCAAAGACAAGTTCAGCAGAGAGAACTCCTGATTCCCCCCTAAATGCTGATGCAAGACGGGGCAGTTCATGCTGATACCAGGGAAACACCAGGTGGGGTATATGTGCCAGGTCCAGATCCTCCCTGAACCGTTCAACACCTTGTAAATACCAGAGCGGAAAAGCGCCGCTATCGCCCCAGGTAAACAAGAGTGCATCTTCAGGCAGAGGACGCAGCGTGTTATGAGCATAATCCTGAGCCAAATAATTATGACGCTGATTCTGGACAGGCAGATTATTTACCAGCTGCACCACTGGAATAAGAAAAAAGAATGCTGCGAGGACAATACGATGCACAAGACCGTGCCGTTCTGGTTTCTGCGCGGCCCCTGCCCCCTTCGTAGCTACAGCAAACAGGCCAATGGCAACAAGCACTGCGGCGAGCAGGTAGAGCGGCGTATAGAATTCTTCTGTGAGAAAAATCGACTCAACCTGAGGGTTAAAATACCCGACAATTACCAGCCAGAATGCAGCAAGGCAAACCAGCAGATATGTAAAGAAAACCCGTTGTATCTGCCAGCAGGCCCACAAACCGACCAACACAAACAGCAAACCACCCCAGCCAAATTCATGGGAAAGACTGAAGGCAGCAAGTTGCTTCAGAAGCAGGCTGAAATCACGGGCGTGAGGATCTTCAGGATATCCCCGTCGCAACAGATGCCACAGCAAACGAGAAACCCCATCGGGATCGCCCCAGTTCTGACGGGTTCCGGCAGCGGCCCGTAACGGCAGGTAGAGTTGTACCGCCCCGCCAAGCAGCAACATACCAACGGTTACTATCCATTCACGTACCCGGCGAATAGCTTGTGGTGCTGTTGCCAGCACAAAGAGCAGACAGCCTGGCAACAGCAGTACAACCGTCTGGTGGGCTCCGGTGGCCAAACCGGCCAGAAAAGCTGTCGCATACCACCAGGCCGGCTGCTCCTCTCCCTCTTGGTAGGCTTCACGCCAACGCATAAGCATCAACAACATAACCGCGCTTATGAAGGCCAGTAGGGGATAGGGCTTATCGTGATTACTCTGCAGCCAGAGCCGGGGGGAAACCGCAAAGACAAAGGCGCCGCACAATGCCGCAAGTTTTTTGGCAAACGCTGAAAACAGAGCTTCATCACAAAAACAGGTTTCTCGTAATAGTGCCACAACAAGATGGTAAGCAGCGAGGCACGACAAAGCAGCTGAGGCCGCTGTTGCAAGGTTAACTCGAAAAGCGATGTTCCCCATTGGCAGCCAGGTAAACGGCTTCGCAAAAAGCAGAAACAAGGGATAACCGGGGGAATGGGCAGAACCGAGAAAATGTACCGCAGTAACAAACTCTCCGCTGTCATAAAAGGTGATGGTTGGCGCCAGACAACCAAGGTACAATCCCAATGGCAGCACAAAAGCCAGCAATGACCAGACATCAAGGGCGGGATACTTATTCAGCTTCATTGCTGCTCGCCTGACATTACGGCCTGTTCACGCATGTTCCCCAGGGACATCCCCAGCGACCATACCTGATACAAGCCACCAAGGATAACCGGGAAAAAACCAACCCCATGCACCACCAATGCGATACTGATCGCCTGAGTATCGGGAAGGCCAAAGGCAGCAAGTCCGGTATAGCAGGCCAGATGATAGGTACCGATATAACCTGGAGCCGCAGGCACCATAACGGCAAACACCAGTAACACCATGATAAAGAATGATGCGGTCAATGGTAGATGAATACCAAAGCCAAGTAAAACTAGGTAAATTGGTAACGTAGCACTAATCCAGATCAGCAAAGAACTTATCAAAACGCCAAACAGGTCACGTCCCCCATAGGAAAAACGCAGTCCCCCTAGAAATGATCCTGCAAGTGGAATAGCCCTCTCGGTAATCAAAGCAGGAAATGGCTTGAGTAAACGGGCAAGTAGCGCCAACGCAGCAACCGGACGCAATTTTAAAAGCGCCAGAAACAGTACCATCCCGACATAAAACAGCAGCATGGTTGTACCGCCTGCACGTAGCAGGGAAGCAGACTGTTCCATTCCAGGCGGTAATTGCAGGGTCAACAGAACCAGTGCCAGCATAACCATCACACTAAAACCATCAAAAAGCCGGTCTATTACCAGAGAGGCAAACACAGCTGGAGTCTGTAGTTTTTCCCGCTCTGCGAGGACCCAGGCCCGGATAAACTCTCCCAGGCGGGCCGGAAAGAGGTTATTGGCCATATATCCTATAAGCACCGCAGGATACAACGACGAGAGGGGTAAAGATCGTTCATGTAGCAGCAGATAGCGCCAGCGTACAGCACGCAGCCAGTAACTGACAAATGTAAAGAAAACAGCTGCGGCAAGACAGCGCAGATCAAGCTTCCGTAATGCCTGAACTAAAGAGGGAAAATCAATTTTGCGCAGCAGTAACAGCAACAACAGCATGCTAATACCGCTCCCCACCCAAAACAACAGTCTGGAGCGCTTCACTTCCGATACTCCACTGGAAGGGCTGAAGCAAGAATTCGACGGGCTGTTGCTACGTCCGTTGCAATTTGAGACATCAACGCAGTTTTATCAGAAAACTTGGTAACATCCCGCAACTTATCAACAAAATGAAGCACCACGTCCTTGCCATACAGATCATCACTAAAATCCAACAAGAACACCTCTATCGTATGTTGCCCACCGTCAAATGTAGGATTCACCCCGACACTGCAGGCGCCCATCACAAGCTCACCCACCACAGAAACCCAGACTGCATACACACCGTCGCCCGGAATCAGCTCATTATGCGTCACGATATTGGCTGTCGGAAACCCCAAAGAACGTCCAATTTCACGCCCATGCACCACCTGACCAGAAATACAGTGACATCGGCCCAGTATCTGCAATGCCTCAGCTACTGCACCGCTTGTCACTAGCTGCCTGACAGTGCTACTGCTAAACAAAACACCATTATCACCCACCGGGTCCAACGAGTGCATCTTAAAGCCAAGTTCCTGCCCCAGTTGCACCAGAAACGGTTCGTTGCCTTCGCGACCTCTTCCGAAGGCATAATCATGGCCAATCACCAGAAAACAGACACCAAGACAGGCATGCAGAACCCGTCGGACAAAAGCGTCTGCAGAAAGTTCAGAAAATTCTTTGGTAAAGGGAATCACCAGTAGCAGATCAATATCACTCTCACCAATTAATGCACGTTTCTGCTCATCTGTGGTAATCAAGCAAAATTTACGGTCATCAGGACGCAGAACCCTTAAAGGATGGGGGCTAAAGGTTATCACTACGGAGGTTGCGGACAGTTCCCTGGCACGGGCTGTAACCTGCCGGAAGATCTCTCGGTGCCCGCGATGTACACCATCAAAATTGCCGATAGTAACCACTGACCGGTCAGCAAGAGGACGTGAAAAATCATTTGTTATCAGCGTACGCATAGTTCAGTCTATATCGCATAGTTTCAGTCTTGAAACAACCCTGATGCCTTGACAAATCCGCCTCCAGGGTTCAATAATTGCAAATTAATCTGTATACACTATTAGTCACGGGAGCATCCCATGATCATCGAAAGTGATTTTCTTGTTATCGGCAGTGGTATTGCCGGTCTTTCCTTTGCGCTTCAGGCCGCTGCACACGGCACCGTTTCTGTTGTTACCAAACGAGAAGTAGCTGAATCAGCCACCCGTTATGCCCAAGGCGGCATTGCTTCGGTCTTTTCCAGTGAAGATTCTTTTGATGCCCACGTTGAGGACACACTGGTTGCAGGCGCGGGTATCTGCCACGAGGATGTCGTACGAATGGTGGTTGAGGAAGGGCCCCAAACCATAAAGAACCTGATTGAGTGGGGGGTTAAATTTACCACCACGACCAAAGGCGATGAATACGACCTGACCCGTGAAGGTGGTCATAGCGCACGCAGGATTCTGCATGCCGAAGACATAACCGGTCGTGAGATTGAACGGGCGTTGGTCGAAGCAGTCAGACAAAACTCCAACATTCAGGTTTTTGAAGATCACATAGCCATTGATCTGCTCACCTGCGCCAAACTTGCCCGACAACCGGTCAGTGACGACTGCTGCCTGGGGGCTTATGTTCTTGATATAGAAAACAATCTGGTAAAAACCTTTTCTGCTGGAGCAACGCTACTGGCCAGCGGTGGAGCAGGTAAAGTCTATCTGTACACCTGCAACCCTGATGTAGCCTCCGGTGATGGTGTTGCCATGGCCTATCGGGCCGGGGCAACCGTTGCCAATATGGAGTTTATGCAGTTTCACCCCACCACCCTTTTTCACCCCAATGCAAAATCATTTTTAATATCTGAAGCGGTACGGGGTGAGGGTGCAATTCTGAGACGTCGTGATGGCACCGCCTTTATGGAGAAATACCATCACCTGAAAGATCTTGCCCCCCGTGACATCGTTGCCAGAGCCATTGACAATGAAATGAAGACCTATGGTGATGATTGCGTCTATCTGGATATCACCCACGAACCTGCTGATACAGTACGAAATCGTTTCCCTAACATCTACCAGACCTGCATGGAATATGGCCTGGATATGACCAAAGACTGGCTTCCGGTCGTTCCTGCCGCCCACTACCTGTGCGGTGGTGTCCAGGTAAATACCCACGGTCAGACAGACCTGCGTGGATTATATGCCATTGGTGAAGTTGCCTTTACCGGTCTACACGGCGGTAATCGCCTAGCCAGCAACTCACTGCTGGAGGCAGCGGTTTATGCCAGCAATGCAGCAAAACATGCCATTACTGCCTTGGCAACAAAACGGACAACTCAATCAACACCGCTTCCTGAATGGGATTCAGGTACGGCAACAAATAGTGATGAAATGGTTGTTGTCTCACAGAACTGGGATGAAATCAGGCGTTTTATGTGGAACTACGTTGGCATTGTACGGTCAACAAAACGTCTTGAACGGGCTATGCGTCGGATAAAACTTATTCAAGCAGAGATTGATGAGTACTATTGGAACTTCATCATTACCTCTGACCTAATTGAATTACGCAACCTGGCAACCGTAGCAGAACTGATTATTACCTGCGCTCAGCAACGCAAAGAGTCACGTGGCTTGCACTACACCATAGACTATCCTGAGCGAGATGACGTTCATGGTAAAAAAGACACCATCTTAAAGAAGCAGTTTTAGCGAGGTTTCAGTGGATATCAGTCAAATTAGACAGCGAATTGACTTGCTTGATGATGTCTTGCTCAGGATTTTCAACGAGAGAGCCCGCCTGGCCCTGGAAATTGGGCACCACAAAAAACTGCTCGATCTGCCGGTCTATGACCCCTCTCGTGAAAAGCGGATCTTTGCCCGTATGAAGGAAGACAATCCTGGGCCGCTGGATGATGGCGCCATTATACGACTTTTTGAACGGGTCATCGATGAATCACGACGGCTAGAGAGAATTATGACCCAGCAGGAGGAACAGGAAGGATGCTAATCATTACAAAAAAGAATGCCCCGGAAGAGGCATTGGATCAGGTGAAAGAATATCTGGTTTCAAACGGCTTTGATTTCCACCAGTCAACCGGAGCTGATCGGACTATCATAGGAGTCATAGGAGATACACATACACTTAAAGAACAAGCTATTGCAACTATGCCCGGCGTACATCAGGTAGTAAGGATTAAACTAGACGAGTAGTACAGACAGGTAACGTAACTAATAGTTCATTATTAACACTTTAACAGAATCTGATTCCTCGTCGCATATTTTACGAGCCCTTTTATAATCGAGGCTGTTTCTATCACGTTGATATCCATATCCAGTATTAGGGTTATTCAGATAATATTCATATGTATCTGACCTTGCCATTTCATCTTCCATACACTGTTGATATGATCTTTTCTTAATATTTTTTCTTT
>JAJTBI010000082.1 GCA_021286935.1 Geobacteraceae bacterium | reverse complement strand
ACATCCTGTATGTCTTTGCCACCCTGTTTCTTCTGATGGTCTGGAGTCAGCCATGATGATGAGCACCCTGTTTCATGTTCTGCTGATGCTGCTGATGCCGCCGCTCCTGCTGGGGGTGATCAATAAGACCAAGGCCGCCTTTGCCGGTCGGGTGGGGGCACCCTATCTGCAGCCCTACTACGATCTAACCAAGCTGTTTCGCAAAGGATCGGTCTTCAGCACCACCACCACCTGGGTCTTCCGGGCCGGGCCGGTGGTTACCCTGGCGGCAACCCTGCTGGCTGCACTGCTGGTGCCGTTGGGCAATCATCCGGCCATTATCTCTTTTAATGGCGATATGATCCTGTTCGCCTATCTGTTTGGGCTGGCCCGTTTCTTTACCACCAGTGCCGCCCTTGATACCGGATCACCCTTTGAAGGGATGGGGGCGGCCCGTGAGGTGACCTTTGCCTGCCTGGTGGAGCCGACCCTGTTTTTTATCCTGATCACCCTGGCCCGGATGAGCAAGTCCCTTTCCCTGACACCGATGCTGACCTATCCCTCGCCAGCGGTCTGGGTCAGTGCCGGGGCTTCCATGCTGCTGCTGGTGGGGGCGCTGTTTATTGCGCTTTTGGCAGAGAACTGCCGGATACCGTTTGATGATCCCAACACCCACCTGGAGCTGACCATGATCCATGAGGTGATGGTGCTGGACCACAGCGGCCCGGCCTTTGGTCTGATCCTGTATGGCGCTGCCCTGAAACTGTTTGTGCTGGGGGCGGTCTTTGTCAATCTGGCCCTGCCGTTTAAAAGCGGCAATCTGCTGATTGACTGGGTTGCCTTTGTGGCAGCCATGCTGTTCCTGGCGGTGCTGATCGGGGTGGTGGAGTCGGTCATGGCCCGTTTGCGGATGGTCAGGATTCCGCAGCTGCTGGTGGCAGCCACGATCCTTTCCGCCTTTGCCATGTTGCTGATAGTGAGGTGATGCAGATGGTTTCTCTTGCCGATCAACTGCTGGTGCTGGTGATGCTGATCAATTTTATCCTGCTGGGCTCCAGCAGGATGGCCTTTGTAATCAGGGCAGTGGCTGCCCAGGGGGTGATCCTGGGGATTATACCGGGCCTGCTGCATCCCTTTTCCGGGCATCTGCTGGCTATTACAGTCAGTATCATTCTGGCAAAAGGGGTGGTGATCCCGTATCTGTTGAATGATGCAGTGCGCAAGGCCCAGATCCGGCGTGAGGTTGAGCCGTTTATCGGCTATGTGCCCACCTTGCTGCTGGGGGCGGTCTTTACGGCCCTGGCCTTTGTATTTGCCCAGAAGCTGCCGCTGGCACCGGAACACCGTGATCTGCTGTTTGTGCCGGCCTCCATCGCCACCCTGATGACCGGTTTTCTGATTCTGACCACCCGCAAAAAAGCAATCTCGCAGGTTATCGGCTATCTGGTGCTGGAAAACGGGATTTTTATCTTTGGTCTGTTGCTGGCGGAGGCGATGCCGTTCATGGTTGAGGCCGGCGCACTGTTAGACCTTCTGGTGGGGATTTTTGTGATGGGGATTGTAATCAACCATATCAGCCGTGAGTTTTCAACCGTGGATACCTCACGTCTGCAGACGCTGCGGGAGGAGTAGGGGGATGCTGACCTATCTGCTCGTGCTGCTGCCGCTGCTGGGGGGGCTGATCGCCTGGCTGGTACCGGACAATCGTCTGCGTCCGTTGCTGTTGCCGATCATCGCCCTGCCGCATCTGGCTCTAAGTCTTTATTTAGTTGTGACGCCCTCAATCAAGGTGCCGGGCAGCTGGCTCTGGCTGGACCCACTGGGAAAGATTACCCTGCTGGCAGTCAGCACCCTGTTCGCGGTCTGTGCGGTCTACGCGGTCGGCTACCTGGCCTACCGTCAGGAACGTTCCAACCGGGTGCTCTGTCTGGGGCTGCTGGTCTGTCTGGCAGCCATGTCGCTGGTGACCCTCTGTCAGCACCTTGGTCTGCTCTGGGTGGCAGTGGAAACCACCACGGTTTCCATGGCGCCACTGATCTACTTTAACCGGAATGCCCGCTCCATAGAGGCTACCTGGAAGTATCTGCTGATCTGTTCAGTGGGGATCGCACTGGCCCTGCTGGGGCTGCTGTTTTTGGCCTATGCCACCCACGTTGCCCATCAGGATGCCACGCTGTTGCTGTCTGATCTGCTGGAGGATGCCAGGCTGCTCAACCGGGGCTGGCTGCATGCTGCCTTTATCTTCCTGCTGGTGGGGTATGGTTCCAAACTGGGGCTGGCGCCGCTGCACACCTGGAAGCCTGATGCCTATGGCGAGGCGCCTGGTCTGGTGGGGGCACTGCTGGCTGGCGGTCTGGTCAACTGTGCCTTTCTGGCTATTCTGCGGGTCTATCAGATCTGCCTTGCTTCTGTGACCGAACTGCTGTTTTTCCAGCAGGTACTGGTGGGGCTGGGGCTGCTCTCCATGGCTGTGGCTGCCATCTTTATGGCCCGCCAGCATGACTTCAAGCGGATGCTGGCCTACTCCAGTGTTGAACATGTCGGTATCCTGGCGGTTGGTCTGGGGATCGGTAAAGGTGCCCTGTTCGGGGTGCTGTTCCACCTGATCAACAACGGTCTGACCAAGGGGGTGCTGTTTCTCTCTTCCGGCAATATCCACCGTTCCTATGGCGGCAAGACCACCGAGATCGTACAGGGGGCGCTGACCCGGCTGCCCTGGTCAGGCGGGCTCTTTCTGGCCGGATTCATCGCCATTACCGGTTCACCACCGTTTTCTCCCTTTATCAGTGAATTTTCCATTATCAGCAGCATCTTTACCCAGCGTCAGTATCTGGTGGGCGGCCTGTTTCTGCTGTTCCTGGCCGTGATCTTTATCGGCATGGCACTGACGGTGCTGCCGATGGTGATGGGCACGCCCCGCACCGATCTGGAGGCCAGCGATTACCGTGATCAACTACTGACGGTAGGGCCACCGCTGATTATGCTGCTGGTGATTGTCTGGCTGGGGGGCTGGCCACCGGAGGCGTTGCTGCAGCTGTTGAAAGATGGCGCAGCCATGCTGGAGGTGCGCTCATGAATGATACCTTGCGTCTGATCTACAATGGCCGAGCCATTGCCTGCGGTGATATCCCCTGTTCCGATCAAGATCGTTTTCTGCAGACCATCCTTGAGATGACCGGCCGCGGCTGGCGGGTCAGCAGCTACTGCGGTTTTCCTGCTGGCGAGGTAACTACCCTGTTCTGTCTGCTGGCATCACCCGCTGATGGGGTGCTGGGGATCATGCAGACGGTTTGTACCGGCACGGAGTTTCCTTCCATTGCGGTGCAGTGCCCGCAAGTCCAGTTGTTTGAGCGGGAGATAGCCGAGCAGTGCGGCATCCGCTTTATAGGCCACCCCTGGTTCAAGCCGGTTCGTTTTGTCCGCTCAGCGGTGAGCGGCCAAGATGCCTGGGGCCGTCCGGATGACCAGCCGATTCAGGTCGGGGTGATGGACTACTACCGGGTGGAAGGGGAGGAGATCCATGAGGTGGCGGTTGGCCCGGTCCATGCCGGGGTGATCGAGCCGGGGCATTTCCGCTTTCAGTGCCACGGTGAGCAGGTCTTCCATCTTGAAATATCCCTGGGCTATCAGCATCGCGGCATTGAACAGCTGCTGATTGGCGGGCCCCATCCCCAAACCTTGCGCCAGGTGGAGGCGATTGCCGGTGACACCAGTATCGGTCACGGCTTGGCCTACTGCATGGTGCTTGAGTCCTTATCCCAAACCCGGCCGCCAGCTGCTGCCCACGCACTACGGGGGATTGCCTTGGAACTGGAGCGGCTGGCCAACCATACCGGCGACCTGGGGGCGATTGCCGGTGATGTGGGCTATCTGCCTACTTCCTCGTTCTGTGGGCGGATTCGGGGTGACTTCCTCAACATGAGCGCCATTATCTGCGGCAGCCGCTTTGGACGTGGCCTGTTGAAACCGGGCGGTACGGTCTTTGGGTTGGATCAGGCCCAACGGGAGGAGCTGCAAAACCGTCTGGCAACGGGACGGGCGGAGTTAACCAGCGCCATAGAACTGCTCTGGAATACCCCTTCGGTCATGTCCCGTCTGGAGGGGACCGGCGTTGTATCGGTCGAGTCTGCGGTTGAGATGGGGCTGGTGGGGCCTGCAGCCCGGGCCTGCAGCCTGAAACGGGATGTCCGCTCTGACTATCCCTTTGGTATCTACCGCATGGCCCAGGTACCGATCGCCACTGCCCACCACGGTGATGTCTGCAGCCGTAGCAGCGTACGTTGGGAGGAGTGCCAGAAATCGCTGGATTTCTGTGTGGAACAGTTGCGCCAGCTACCGGCGGGCTCACATGCCGTTGAGCTCAAGCCGCTGCAGGGGGATCATCTGAGCGTGGCCCTGACTGAAGGCTGGCGGGGGGAAATCTGCCATCTGGCCATCACTGACGCAGATGGGCGCTTCAAGCAGTACAAGGTGTGTGATCCCTCGTTCCATAACTGGCAGGGATTGGCCATGGCTCTGCGCAATGAACAGATCTCTGACTTTCCGCTCTGTAACAAGAGTTTCAACTTATCTTACTGTGGTTTCGACCTGTAAGGGGAACAAACATGTTGCGTGCCCTTAAAGAACGTCTAGGCATCCAGGGTCACCGGACCATGGCCTATCCTGACGGGCCAGTGGTCCTGCCGGAGCGATTCCGTGGCTATCCAACGCTTCAGAGGGATCTGCTCTGTGATCTGGATGGCACAGCGTGCGCTGCAGCATGCCCCTTTGGAGCGCTTGGCTGTTCTGAAAACGGGCTGTCCCTTGATATGGGCAAATGCCTCTTCTGTGCCGACTGCCCGGCATCCTCCTGTGTTGGTTTTAGTAACGACCATCGTCTGGCGGTATCAAAACGTGAAGAGTTGCTGGTGCAGACCAATGCAGAACACAAACTGGCTCAACCGCTGGCACCTGACATGCGCAAGCTGTTTGGTCGTTCACTCAAGTTCCGTGAAGTCAGTGCTGGCGGTTGCAATGCCTGTGAAGCTGACAGCAACGTATTGACCACCATCGGCTGGGATCTGGGGCGTTTCGGGATTCAGTTTGTGGCTTCACCCCGTCATGCCGACGGGATCTGGGTCACCGGTCCGGTCAGCGAAAACATGCGTGAGGCCTTGCTCAAGACCTGGGAGGCGATTCCTGCTCCCAAAATAGTGGTGGCCTGCGGCGCCTGCGCCATAGCCGGCGGCCCGTTCAGCGGTTCACCCCAGATCAGTCTTGGCCTTGATACGCTGCTGCCGGTTGATCTCTATATCCCCGGTTGTCCACCCCATCCCGCTACGATTTTAGACGGGTTGCTGCGGTTGCAGGGGCGGCTTGCCTAAAACTATTGCGGAGGCCGTCTGCGGCGTTACGCGGCACTCGCTTCCTCGCCTACCTGTTCGGTATGTCTCGATCGCTGCGTTCCGGGCGCCTGGTATCCGGCCTTCCTCATGACGTTTTTTATATTTATTTGTCTTATTGATTTATTTTGCTTGTGTTTGTGGCCGTATTCGCGTAAATATAAAAAGTTAATTTTCGCCTCGTTATTTCGCTGCCTGACCCCCTTCTGCATCCGGTTTATTTCCCGATTCTGCAGCACCGCGTTTGGTTTGCGACAGTTGATTCCCACTTTCGTGCAGGCTTGATTTACCTGCCGGGAATCTGAATGAGTACTGCCGGCCACACGTGGTTGATGCGCTGATCCTACGGGGATAACGGTTGTCCCGACGCGCCCTCCACACGACACATGTACAAACGATTCGACAGACTTAAACAGCGATGCCGGCAGGTTTCCGCTCGTGTTGAATCAGGAGATTTTTATGTCGTTTGCTGAACTGAATTTGCACGCTTCCATCCAGAAGGCCATTTTCGCCTGTGGTTATGCCACCCCGACACCGATTCAGGCCGAGGCGATTCCTCAGGCACTTTCCGGTCGTGATCTGATCGCCTCTGCCCAGACCGGCACCGGCAAGACTGCTGCCTTCATCATCCCCGCCCTTGAGCGTCTGGCAAAGCCCGGTCCAGCAGGGATCGGTCCCCGTGTGCTGGTGTTGACCCCCACTCGTGAGCTGGCAGCCCAGGTTGCTGATTCTGTGGCCCGTTATGGCCGCTTCCTGCGTATGCGCTACGGTTCCATCGTGGGCGGTATGCCGTACCCCGACCAGGTCCGTTTACTGCGTCAACCGGTTGACCTGATTGTTGCCACCCCGGGCCGCTTGATCGACCACCTTGAGCGTGGCCGGATTGACCTGTCACGGGTAGAGCTGCTGGTGCTGGATGAGGCTGACCGGATGCTGGATATGGGCTTTACTGATGCAGTTGATCAGATTGCCGCTGCCACCCCCAAGAAGCGTCAGACTCTGCTGTTTACCGCCACCATGGATGACCCGATGGCCCGTCTGGCTGGCCGTCTGCTGAAGGAGCCTTCACGGATCGCCATCTCCAGCCCACAGGCCAACCATGACTCCATTGAACAGCGGATGCACCTGACCGATAACCTGGGTCACAAGCACAAGATGCTGCATCACCTGCTGGAGGATCCTGCCATTACCCAGGCGATCATCTTCTCCGCCACCAAGCGGGATGCCGACACCCTGGCCCGTGATCTGTATGATCGTGGCCTCTCTGCCGCTGCCCTGCATGGTGATATGACCCAGGGTGCCCGTACCCGTACCCTGACCAACCTGCGTCGCGGCAAAGTGCGTTTCCTGGTTGCTACTGACGTGGCAGCCCGTGGTCTTGATATCAACGGCATCAGCCATGTCATCAACTTTGACCTACCCCGCGCAGCTGAAGACTATGTTCACCGGATCGGCCGTACCGGTCGTGCCGGTGCCACCGGGGTTGCCATCTCCTTTGTCTCCCCTGCTGATGCCGTCTATCTGCAGCGGATTCAGCGCTATACCGGTCAGACCGTTCAGATGCACACCATTCCCGGTCTTGAGCCGGTCAGCACCCTGCCGGTCCCTGGTCGGGGTGGTAATGGCAAGGGTCGTCGTCCTTTTGCAGCCGGTGGTCAACGTCGTCAAGGCGCTGGTGCAGGTAAAGGCGGTGCTGCTCCCAAATCAAAATCAGGCTATCAGCAACGTGGCCGTAGCCAGCGCTAATACACCTGTTGTGATGTTGTAAACCGCAAACGCCCTGTCCGGATTATCCGGGCAGGGCGTTTATGCATTGAAGACACTGTAAATAAATCTACTGTCGTAGTGAGGGTAAACGCCTTGTGATCACCATGCCAAGCATAGCTATACCTGATGGCAGCCAGACCCAGAGCAGTTCAGACTTCAGTACGGCAAGACCTCTCGGTGATAAAAAACGCGAGACGCCAAAAGGTGAGACCTTAATCACCTGAACAGGGGCAAAAAAACGTGCATCAGACCAGGGCCATAAAAATGCAATGCCCATCCCTCCGGTAGTAAAGGCGTCAAGAATGCCGTGGGAAACAGTCGCAAAAAAGAGGAAGAAAAACGTCCGTAAAGGCAGCGAGTTGAGCCATTTGGCTATACCGGTGCCGATACAGGCGACAATCAGGGCAAATAACACTGAATGGCTGAAACCGCGATGACCAAATGCAGCGGCATAGGGGATACCAAAGTGGAAAGCCAGAACATCGAGATCCGGTAGTACTGAGGCAGCTGCACCGGCCAGCAACAGTCTTGTGGAGATGATGTTGCGACCCATTCCATATGCCATGGCAAGCGGTAATGCAGGATGGGTAATGATAGTTGGCATTTCTAGTGCGCTGATGACTTTGAGAAGATATTTAACACCAGCACGCCAGAAACAATAAGCAGGATGCCGATAATGGCGGGTACGTCTAGTTTTTGCCCCATGTAGAGCCAAGCCACAAGAGCGACTAATGCTGTTCCTGCGCCTGACCAGATGGCATACGCCATCCCGACCGGAATTGTTTTCAAGGTGAGTGATAAGCAGTAGAATGCAGCGGCATAGCCTGCGACAACTATGCATGATGGCCAGAGCTTCGTAAAACCTTCAGCCGACTTTAGCGCAGAGGTGGCGGCAACTTCACTAATAATTGCTACGGTAAGGTAGATCCATTTTTGCATTTGATTGGTCCTTTCCCCTTAGCACCTAACGAGCCCGAGTGGATTCAGCCGTTAGAGTTGCGGCACGTACGCCTGATGACTGCTGAGTGCTGCCAGTGCAAATTGTACAAGTTTTTCTGGTACACTGCTGGATTCTTGCAAAAACTGGCTGTAAACGCGGTTAATTTCAGGTTCGCCGTCGGCAATATGGACTGGCGATGCCTTGTATTTCCCCGGCCTGTTTTCGCCGTCGTCAACTGTTGTATGGACAAAGCCCGTTTGCCCCCAGTTTAATGCCTTTTCCAACCCTTTCTTGTCATAACAGAGTTCAAAACTGATAGGTTCGTTGTCAGTATTGAACCAGACAATGAAGTCCATGTCGGGTGAAGAGAACCAGCGTCGAGTTGGTTCATTGGGGAATTGGCGTACGTTTTTGAATTCTAGCAACAAGTGTTACTCCGAAACTCTAACGTTCACGAGACAACCGGCTGGCGATGCCGGAGCCAACTCCGCCTAAACCACAGACCAAGCCAGTGACATAGAAAATGCTGAAATTCAGCACGCTGTAAGCAAGCCCGAGTTGATTGAACCGTTAGAACCGGCTTCATTCATAATGCGTCCACATTCTAAGAACTTTCACGGTCTTGATGTCTTCTAAAACTTGATAAACGATTCGGTGTTGAATGTTGATACGCCTTGAATATGCACCGGACAGATCGCCTACGAGCTTTTCATAAGGTGGAGGATTCTGGAAAGGGTTGTCTTTTAGAATGTTAAGAATTTTCTCTGCATGGGACTTAAGATTTGAGCGTGAAAGTTTTTGGGCGTCCTTTTGTGCTTGTTTTGTGTAAGCAAGCTTCCAGCCTACCATGCCAGCTCCTCGCTGCATTCTTCGATTGGAGTATTAAGACCCTTCTTGATGGATTCACGCATGCCTGGAATTGAAGTTAAGTAAAGAGTTTCCTGAATTGCACGCCAATCATCTTCGGAGACAAGAATCGCTGAATGGCGCTTGCCGATAATTTGTATTGGGTCGTGAGACATGGCGACATCGTCTACAAGATTGTAGAGACTTTTTCTTGCTGCAGTCGCAGTTAATGTTGTCATCGGTGTAACCTCCATTGTCCGTACGTATAATCGTACGCCTCGGTAGGGCCAAAGTCAATTTAATCATTATGATGCTTCTTTTAGGTTCTAAGAAGCTGGTGAAATTCAGCGCACAGTAAGCCAGTCCGAGTTGATTGAGCCGTTAGGGGGAAGGCGTTGGCGTATGTGTCTTGAGCCAGTCACGGAGAGCATTGTTCATACGGGTTTGCCAGCCTTTGCCGGTTGCTTTGAATGCGGCCAGAATTTCAGCGTCAAAACGGATGTTTTGAGCAACTTTAGTGCCGCTGCCGAGTGGGCGTCCGGGTTTTGGGGTAAGCATTTCCTTGGCGACTTCTTTGTTGAATAACTGCGGAAGCACCTCGCTGGCAGGCTTGAACTGCTTGAAGTCTTCAGTAGTAAGCTCACGGACTTCTCCGTCTTTGTCAGTCAATGGTAAGCGGCTTGCCATGTTTTTCTGCCTCCCTTCTGTTGGCTTTTCTGAAGCTTATTACTCGGATTGCGTCATTCGCTGGGGTGAAACAAAGCACATGTAAACGATTGCCGAGATACCCGACGGCAATATAGCGTGCTTCTGGGTAGTCATTGCGAAGATCGGTAGCGATAACTGCTGAACTCCAGTCAAATTCACTTGCACGCTCGAAAGGTAGCTGGCGTTCACGCATGTTTTTGTCTGATTTGGCTTGGTCGAATTCGATCTTCATAGATATATTTGTGGCAACAAAAACTGATTGTGTCAATATAAATGTTGCAACAAAAACAAACCCCTAACGTTTACGAGATAACCGGCTGGCGACGCCGGAGCGGTGTTGGCTGTACTGCCGACCAACTGACGACTGAGACATTGGTGAAATTCAGCGCACAGTAAGCCAGTCCGAGTTGATTGAGCCGTTAGGGGTGGCTACTATGTTCACCAATAGTTGTTTCTGTAACACCACGATTGGGGGCAATTTGTGTCGTAACTGTTACACCAATGATTTCATCAGAACTGCCCAATTTAAAAGAATAGAGGATATAGAATGAGTCACCACCAACATTTTCATCTTTTGCAAAGAGGTATTGCCTGAGGATCTTTTTATAGACGTAGATTTTGCAGTTTATTGTGTTTGGGTTTTGACTGCATGTACCGCCTTTAGAGCCAAAAAGCTCTACAACCGAACTTTTGTCAGTGACACTTTCAAGAATGATTTTCGTAGCACATACGTTGTTGAAAGGCGAATCTGTGTGCTTACAAGAAATTACAGTTTTGCTGAGTGGGTCGGTTTTAAGATTTTTGTTGTCGTAATTATGCACTGGTACAGCCATGGAATTAGCAATAGATGTTACTGTAAGGCTTATTACAGTTAAGAACCCTGTGAGGACAATTTTTGATTTATTCATTGAAAATTTGACCCCTAACGTTTACGAGATAACCGGCTGGCGACGCCGGAGCGGTGCTGCCTGACTAACCGACCAACTGACGACTGAGACATTGGTGAAATTCAGCGCACAGTAAGCCAGTCCGAGTTGATTGAGCCGTTAGGGTGCTAGAAAATTCTTGATTTAGTGGGCCTACTTACCGGCTGTTAGCCCCTATTTATTTGGAGAACTTTTTCTTAAAGAAGCCATAGCCAATCATGCCGAGCACAAACAGTTCCAAGGAGAAGCCAAACAAATAATCAAAAAGTGACAGCTCGGTCTTGGGTAACTCATTGGGCAAGAGGCCGGCATTTTGAAGTTCAGTCAGTTGCCCACCCGTGGGCAAGGGAATGTATTTCTTTGATTCACCTGAGATGCCAAACACAAGACCTTTGCTTTCGACGTAATAAGGTAGCAGGAAAGCATGCATTGTTACGAGGTGTCCCAGGTAGAGGTGGCCACCGCCTGGCGCAGCAATTGTTGTGTTGGCCACGAAATGAATTGAGTCCTGATCCCCGAACATTACTTTCCCCGCGTGAGCGTGGGATGGAAGACTAAGAAAGAAAAAAAACAATGAGGCTTTTACGAGTTTCTTCATGTTTGTACTCCCTTTGATGATGATGTTCTGTTGAGGCCCTAACGTTTACGAGATAACCGGCTGGCGACGCCGGAGCGATGCTGCTTGCCTAACCTGCCAACTGACGACTGAGAAACTGGTGAAATTCAGCGCACAGTAAGCCAGTCCGAGTTGATTGAGCCGTTAGAGGCCTGCACTACATAACGTTCTGGTTTATATTACACCTGTCGATGGAGCCATCCCCTCTAACCACAAATCCAATACTTGATTTCAGTGTGGGGTTGGAAAACGTGTAGCTAATAACCTTGTTGCCAAGCCTGTGATTACCTGGAGATAGGGGGCTGGGGTCGTTGTCTTTATATAGGTTTTTAACCTGCATCTTGGTGCCGAACACATTTTCTACAACTTCAGCCCTGAAGCGGGAATCTCCGAACGTATTGATACTTACCCGAACATGCACTTTGCCGGTATCGCTGATAGCCTTGTTGCTGTCCAACTTCTCCCAGTAAATATGCATTCCACCACCCTTGTATTTTTCAGCATTTTCAAACAGACCGGCAAAGTTCAGGATTTCAGCGTGTTTGTTGTTTTGCTTGTTGTCTAACCACTTCACGCGATTACCACCGAACAGCTTTTTCAGGTTTTCGTCCGTATAAAAGTCATCTCGTATTAATAGATCGTTTTTGATGGCAAATTTCATGTTTTGTAACAATTGTTTTGGATTTTTAGGTTTGCTGACAGCTTTCATGAGCTTGGCAGCTGATTTGACAAACGTAGATTTTGGGGGCGGGATCTCCTGTGCAGAAGTAACCGTGGAAAACAAGCAGATAAAGAACAGGTAAAGGCAAATTGCGGATAATGTTCTTTTGTGAAATGCAACAATTCCCATGTGATACTCCGTCTGATGAATGAAGCCTCTAACGTTTACGAGATAACCGGCTGGCGACGCCGGAGCGGTGCTGCCTGACTAACCGACCAACTGACGACTGAGGAACTGGTGAAATTCAGCGCACAGTAAGCCAGTCCGAGTTGATTGAGCCGTTAGGTATAGCCCAAATTACGCAAAATATTTAATGCTTTTGCTTTATATTCAGTTGGCACAAAAAAACGTACAAGTGCCCATTCAGAACAAAGCAAGATACCTCCAGAATTGTTGTTAGGTATACCCTCTTCGTCAAATGCTAATTTTACCGTCAGATAGGCTGACTGGTCTATTGTTTGGAAAACTTCGGCAAAATCACCTGTGTTTAATTGGGATTTAGCAGTAGGTACCTTTTTGAGGTTTTGTTTGGGGGGAGTAACAACAAGTGGGACGGAGCAATCTGCACAAGTATAGTAACCATCTTGGTATTCAGTCTTACATATTGGACAAATCATAATTGCTCCATAACATCATGATACCTAACGTTTACGAGATAACCGGCTGGCGACGCCGGAGCGGTGCTGCTTGACTTACCTGCCAACTGACGATTGAGAAACTGGTGCAATTCAGCACACAGTAAGCCAGTCCGAGTTGATTGAGCCGTTAGGAGCGAGGAAGAACTTGACCAAGCCTGCGTTTACCTTGCGCTGCCTGAAACCACCCACAAAAGCCGGAAGAACCGAGTAGCCGGAACTTGCCGACCTGACGAAATAGCTTACCAAACAACCACTGAATTTCAACTTGCTGCGATGCCTGCCAAGCCGGATATTATCTGGGCTAGCTGGCCGAAGCGTCTTTGATTTTAGGTGCCACGAAGGACGCTGCTACCAAAGGCTTCTAACGCGTACGAGATAACGGGCGTGCGGCCCAACCGCACCGTAAACACCGAGGCCAGTTGACGGGAAACGTGACCTGTTCAGCACAGAGTAAGCACGTCCCAGTTGATTGAGCCCGTTAGACCGGGAGGAGCTGGCTATGAATGTACAGAGATTGAGAAACCTAACCACAGGCCGGTTGCACACTGAAATGGGCCACATTTATGAAGACCTTGAAACCATTTTGGGTGAGCGGGGATTAATGACACACATGTTGCCCCGTGCGTGCAAGGCGGTTGAGCCGTGGTTACGCGAACA